>DATLVO010000234.1:0-2046 GCA_035577485.1 Verrucomicrobiia bacterium | reverse complement strand
GTCGTAGGCGTCGGTATGGAGGGACTGTGTGCCGCCCAGGATTGCCGCCAGGGCCTGGATCGCCACCCGCGTCAGGTTGTTGAGCGGCTGTTGCGGAGTCAGCGAGACACCCGCGGTCTGGGTGTGGAACCGCATCCAGGTGGAGCGCTCGTTCTCGGCGCGGTAGCGCTCGCTCATCAGCTTGAACCAGATCCGGCGGGCCGCCCGGAACTTCGCGATCTCCTCGAAGAAGTCCGAGTGGGAGTTGAAGAAGAAGCTGAGACGGGGGGCGAAATCGTCGACCCGCAGGCCTCGCTCGATCGCGTGCTCGACATAGGCCATCCCGTCCGCGATCGTGAACGCGAGCTCCTGGATCGCCGTCGAGCCCGCCTCGCGGATGTGGTAGCCGCTGATCGAGATCGTGTTCCATCGGGGCAGCTCGTTCGTCCCGAACTCGATCGTGTCGGTGACAAGGCGCATCGACGGCTCGGGCGGGAAGAGGAACTCCTTCTGGGCGACGAATTCCTTGAGGATGTCGTTCTGGGTCGTGCCTTCGAGGGCCGCCCGCGGCACGCCGACCTTCTCGGCGGCGACGATGTACATCGCCCAGATCGGGGCGGCCGGCGAGTTGATCGTCATCGACGTCGACACGCGATCGAGGGGCATGCCGTCGAGGAGGACCTCCATGTCGGCGAGGCTCGAGACTGCCACGCCGCACGTCCCGAACTCGCCCTCGGCCTCCGGGTCGTCGGTGTCGTAGCCGTACAGCGTCGGCATGTCGTAGGCGATCGACAGGCCGGTCTGGCCCGCGGCGAGGAGCGACCGGAAGCGCGCGTTCGTGTCCTCGGCGGCGCCGAAACCCGCGAACATCCGCATCGTCCAGAGCCGGCTCCGGTAGCCCGTCGGATGGACGCCCCGGGTGAACGGCGGCTCGCCGGGCAGGCCGACGTCGCGCAGGGGGTCGAAGTCGTCCCAGCGTCCAGGGTGTCGGCGGAGGCGATCGCCGTGGTGGTCGACGGCTGTCGGACCGCCACCCCCGGCCGGGCTGGCGTCGGGGGCCGGCTGCCACGACCACGGGCCGTAGAGGCGCTCGACCTCGGTATCGCTGATCGTGCTGAAGCGGGGCCGGCGTTCCGGTGCGCGGTCGAGCGCGGCGGCGAGGCGACGCGCCTCCCAGGCGCGCTTGCGGGCCGACCAGGTCATGGCTCCGACTCTAGCACCGGTTGCCGGCGGGTCGGATCGACCGCAGATTGGCGGCCGCGCCGCAGGACCCTCAGCGTTGGTCCCGCGTGGCGGGCGTGGCCGACATGGTCGGTGACCCCGCCGGCGCGGTCCGCGATTCATCCGGCTCGTTGACGGCGATTGGCTTCTTCCGCCGGCGCACCGAACGAATCAGCAGGACGGCCTCGACGATCGTCACGACCGGCAGGATCCGCCGGGGCAGGAACCGGAGCAGGAGCAGCCGGGCAGCGGCGCGGAACATGGATCCAGTCTGGCGGAGGCCGCGCCCATGGGGCAAGACGGGTTCACCGCGAGGTGTGACGGTCGCCTTGCGACTCCTCAGCCGCCGTACGCCGCGAGGGCGGCGGCCACGACCTTGTCGTGCGCGTCGCGCGTCTGGATCTCCCGGATGAAGTCGGCCACGATGACCACGGCGACCCGCCCATCGCGCGGCCAGATGACGACGGTCTGAAACGACTCACCATTGAGCACGTCGATCCGGCGCCCGGCGATGTCGCCGCCCGGCGCGGGGATCGGAACGGCCGTCGGGTCGACCGTCTGGACGTTCTTGCCGGCACGGGCGCCGGTCTCGTAGAACTCGGCGAGCCACGCGGCGTCGAGGGGCGGGCCATCTGCGTCGACGAAGACGGCCAGCGTCAGGCCGCTGTCGGTGCCGGTGCCCCACGTGGCGCCGGCGAAGTGGAGCTCCTTAACGCCGTGGCTTGTCAGTGTCCCGAGGGCGTCGCTCGAGCAGGTCCGGCCGGAGTCGACCTGGCGCGGTGGGTTCCCGTCGAAGTCCTTCGGCACGACCGCCTCGAGATCGGGGTAGGCGCCGGGTGCGGTGCC
>DATLVO010000233.1:0-18793 GCA_035577485.1 Verrucomicrobiia bacterium | reverse complement strand
CGTTATCGCGGTTCCGAGCACGATCGGCGGCCGTTTTCGGCTTGAGTTAGCCGTCGACGGCTACCAATTGGGGATTGGTGACCTCGACCCATGGATAACGCCACCCAGGGTTGCATTTGATCGATATCTGGCGCTCCGTCTCGGCCGCGGTCCGGCTCGTCGTGCGCTACCCCGCCACTGTGTCGCTCATGCTCGTGGGGGCGTCGTTTCGCGGGTCCGGGCGCGAGTTCGCCCGAATGACGACGGCGATCAACGCACGTGGTCGAAGGCGGCGTCGTAGTTCGCGACGAGCTGCTCGCCGAGGAGCTCCGGGTCGGCGTCGCGGCGATCGGCCAGCCACTCGGCGGCGAAGCTGACCCACTCGGGCTCGTTGCGGCCGCGCGGGGCGTCCGGCGCCGAGAGGAACGGCGAATCGGTCTCGATCAGGAGGCGGTCGTCCGGCGTCCGGCGGGCGACCTCGGCCGAGTCCGTCTCGGTGGATCGGAACACGAGCCCCGAGAAGCTGATCATCGCGCCCAGCTCGAGCATCGACATCGCGTAGTCGAGCGGGCCGCTGAACGAATGGATCACGATCGTCGGTGGCTGGCGGCCGAACTTCAGGATCTCGGCGAGCAGCGCGTCCTGGGCCTCTCGCTCCCCGACCGCGGAGCGGCAGTGGAGGATCGCGGGCTTGCCGGTCTCGAGCGCCAGGGCGAGGTTCCGCCGCAGGTTCGAGAGCTGGGCCAGGATCGGCGAGAAGACCCGGTCGTAATCGAGGCCGGTCTCACCGATCGCGACCACCCGCGGGTCGCGGGCCGACGCGACGATTGCCTCCCACTCGTCGTCCTCGACCCGCGACGCGTCGTGGGGGTGGACCCCGACGGCCGCATCGAGCCAATCGAACCGGTCGGTGAGCTCGAGGGCCGCCGCCGACGACGAGGCGTTCCAGCCCGGGACGAGGATCCGCTCGACCCCGGCCATCCGAGCCGCGCCGATGACGAGATCGACGTCGTCGTCGAAGCGATCGGCCTGGAGATGGCAGTGGGAGTCGATGAGACGCATGCGCGACCTAGGATGCCTCGGCATCCACCTCCAGGCGCGGGAAGAGCGGTTCGGGCGCCGTGACCCTGCCCGACTCGCCGGCATGGGCGCCCCAGCGCAGCTCGTCGAGGATCGGCCGGCCGCCGTTGCCGTCGGCTTCGTACGGGTAGGAAAACCCGAGCTGGCCCAGGAGCCGGGGCGCGACGGACGGCATGTACGGCGCGACCGCGAGCCCGATCAGCCGGCAGGCCTCGACCAGGTCGCCCAACACCCCGCGGAGACGAGTGGCGGCCTCGGCGTCGCCGGTCTTCTCGGCCTTCGCCAGCTCCCACGGCTTCTCGGCGTCGACCAGGCGGTTCGCGTCGCCGACGAATGCCCAGAGTTCGGCCAGCGCCTCGTGCAGCAGGAACCCCTCGAGGGCCCCCGGGTAGGCCGCGAGCCGGGCGTCCCAGCTCGCGCGCAGGGACCCGAGGTCCGGATCGGGCCGCTGGCCGTCGAGGTAGCGGTTGACCATCGAGACCGTCCGGTTCACGAGGTTCCCGAAGTCGTTCGCGAGATCGGCGTTGTAGCGACGGACGAAGCCGTCCCAGCTCACCTCGGCGTCCTTGTCGAACGGCACCTCGCGAAGCACGACGTAGCGGGCTCCGTCGGCCCCGAACGCGGCCACGAAGTCGCCTGGGTCCAGGAAGTTGCCGCGGCTCTTGCTCATTCGCTCGCCGTGGGCGGCGAGCAGCCAGCCGTGGACCCAGACGTGGCGCGGCGCCTCGAGGCCGGCGCTCCAGAGCATCGCCGGCCAGGCGATCGTGTGGAATCGGGCGATGTCCTTGCCGATGACGTGGACGTCGGCCGGCCACCACCGGGCGAACGCGGCCGGATCGGCGGGGAAGCCCGCCCCGGTGATGTAGTTGACCAGGGCGTCGAACCAGACGTAGATCACGCCGGCCTCGGGGTCCCACGAGCCGTCCTCGCGCTGGGCGGTCTCGCCGTTCTCGGCGATCGGGAACGGAATCCCCCACCCGCCCGGCGTCCGCTCGCGGCTGATCGAGAAGTCCTGGAGCCCGCCGCGGATGAAGCCGAGCATCTCGTTGCGGCGGTACTCGGGCAGCACGAAGTCGGGGTGGTCCGCGAAGTGGCGCTCGAGCCGCTCCTGGTAGGCCGACAGGCGGAAGAACCAGTTCCGCTCGGTCAGCCACTGCAGTGGGACGTCGGGGTGGTTCGGGCAGATCGTGCCGCGCGCGGTCTCCACGACGTCGGTCGCGGTGAGGAACCCTTCGTTCGGGCAGTACCAGCCCTCGTACGTGCCGAGGTAGATGTCGCCATTCGCATGGGCCCGCCGGACCATCTCCCGGGCCGCCTCGACGTGGTCGGGATCGGTGGTCCGGATGAACCGGTCGGCGCTGATCTCGAGCGCGTCCTCGGCGGTCTCGAAGTAGCCGACCTGCTCGTCGACGAACTCGCGGATCGGGCGCCCGGCGTCGATCGCGGTCTGGGCGATGTTGATCGAGTGCTCGTCGGTCCCGGTCAGGTAGCGCGTCTCGTCTCCCTTCATCCGATGCCAGCGAGCGACGACGTCGGCGCCGATCACCTCGTACAGGGTGTGGATGCCGGGCTTGTTGTTGGCGTAGGCGATCGAGGTCGTCAGGTAGAAGCGGGGACGGGCAGGGTCGTCGGGCATGGGGTCCTCGGCAGGAGCGGGTGGCGAGTCGAGAGTGGAGGGCGCGCTGCGTGCCTGGCGCGTGCTGCGTGCCTGGCGCGCGCCACGGGTCGGGCGGCCGACGCTCAGCCGGCGGGCCGGGTCAGGCCCGTCGCGAGCGGGGCCGCCCGGGCATCGCCATCAGGCTCCCGAGCCGGTCCACGGGCCGATGATGGCGGCTCGCGCACGAACCGGTCAAGTGCGCCAGTTCGGGCCGCGGACAGGAAGGCGGGCGGAGCGCCGTCCCCCGTCCGTCGCCCCGCCCACGATGATGCCGGGACCCCCGGCGGCGACCATGATCGCGGGTCCGTCAAGTCGGAATCGAGCGAAATGGCAGCCGCGTGCTGCGGATGGCTTGCTCAGTGGCGGAAGTGGCGGACCCCGGTGATCAACATCGTGGCGTCCGCAGCGTCGGCGACCGCGATGACCGCGTCGTCCCGGACCGAGCCGCCGGGCTGGACGAACGCGGTCACGCCGGCCTCGAGACAGGCCTCGACGGCGTCGGGGAACGGGTAGAAGGCGTCCGACGCACAGGCGGCGCCTGGCAGGATGCCCGGTCCGGAGATCGCGCGGGCCTTCTCGACGGCTTGCCGCGCGGCGTCGACGCGCGAGGTCTGGCCCGAGCCGAAGCCGATCAGCCGGCCGTCACGCACGAGGACGATGGCATTCGAGGTCACGCCACGGGCCAGCCGCCAGGCGAGATCGAGGTCCCGCCGCTCCGCGTCCGTGGGTGCCCGCTTCGTCGCGACCTGCCAGGTTGCGGGATCGTCCGGAACCGTGTCCGGAGCGCCGACGAGCACGGCCCCACCCGCCGTCCGAATCGCGCCGAGCGGGTCGGCGGACCCGCTGCGGGGCCCGCCGATGACCTCGCCGGCCAACCCCGGATCGACGATCAACCGCAGGTTCGGCTTCGCCGCCAGCGTTCGCCGGGCCTCCTCGCTGAACGCCGACGCGACGACGACCTCCAAGAACAAGCTCGCGAGACCCTCGGCCGTCGCGGCGTCGACCTCCCGTGTGAGCGCGACCACGCCGCCGAATGCCGACACCGGGTCCCCGGCGAGCGCGGCGTCCCAGGCCTCGCGGAGGGTCGGCCGTTCGGCGGCACCGCACGGGTTCGTGTGCTTGACGATCACGCAGGCGGGGCCGCGCAGCGCGCCGGCGAACGCGGCCGCGGCCGATGCGTCGAGGACGTTGTTGTAGCTCAGGGGCTTGCCCTGGAGCGGCGGTGCCTCGGTTGCGAACGGACCTCCGGCCTCCGGCGCGCCCGCCCGGAGATAGCGGGCTGCGGGCTGGTGGGGGTTCTCGCCGTAGCGGAGCGTCTCGACCTTCTCGAGCGCGATCGTCAGCCGATCCGGGAACGGGTCGTCGGCGCCCGGCAGGCCGGGCTCGTTCGGTAGCCCGACGCCGGCTGCGGCCATGCGCCCCGGGAGCTCGGCGGCGATTCGGGCGTCGTAGGCAGCCGTGTGGCGGAACGCTTCGATGGCGAGCGCCGCCCGGAGCTCGCCCGGCACGGCACCCTGAGTCCGGATCGCGGCGAGCACTTCCTCGTAACGTGCCGGCGAGGTCACGATCGCGACGCTTGCGTGGTTCTTCGCGGCAGCCCGAACCATCGACGGGCCACCGATGTCGATCTCCTCGACGAGCTCGTCGAACGTGATCCCGGGCCGCTCGGCGGCCGCGGCGAAGGGATAGAGGTTCACGACGACGAGCTCGAACGGGGCGATGCTCGCGGCGGCCAGCTGGCGGCGATGATCCTCGAGGCGGCGGTCCGCGAGGATCCCGGCGTGGATCCGGGGGTGAAGCGTCTTCACCCGGCCGCCGAGCATCTCGGGCGCACCGGTGACGGCGGCGACGTCGGTCACGGGCAGGCCGGCCTCGCGGAGCGCGCGGGCCGTGCCACCGGTCGAGACGAGCTCGAACCCACAGGCGACGAGGCCGCGACCGAGCTCGGCGAGGCCGCTCTTGTCCGACACCGACAGGAGCGCCCGACGAGGGACGGGCATACCGGCCTCGGCGGTGGACGCGTCGATCGTCGTGCGGCGCGTTCCCGGCTCCGGGTCGACCGCCCCGGCCAGCAGCAGGGCGACCGCCCGCGGCAGGAGGCGATGCTCGACGGCCTTGATCCGGGCGTGCAGGCTCGCCTCGTCCTCGCCGGCTGCGATCTCGACCGCCTCCTGGGCGACGATCGGGCCGCCGTCAAGCGTCGCGTCGACGAGGTGGACCGTTACCCCGGTCACCCTCGCCCCGTGAGCGAGCGCGTCGGGGACCGCGTGGGCTCCCGGGAACGCGGGCAGGAGACTCGGATGGGTGTTCAGGATCCGGCCCGAGAAGGCGTCGAGCACCCGCGGCCCGACGATCCGCATATAGCCCGCGAGGACGACGACGTCGGGTGCGGCACCGGTCAGCGCGTCGGCCAGGGCGTCGTCTGCCCCGCCCGGGACGAGGGCGGTGTCGAGCCCCTGCTCGGCCGCCCAATCGAGGGCGGGGCAGGCCCGGTCCGCGACGACGAGGGCGATCGTGCCGCCCAGCTCGCCGCGCACCGCGGCCGCGTGAAGCGCCTGCAGGTTCGAGCCGGTCCCGGAGACGGCGACGGCGATCCGCGCGGTCATCGCGTCGGGCCGAGCGGAACCTCGGCGTACCGAGCGCCGTCGGGCGTGTCGAGGTCGGCCGCCCGGATCACCGTCCCGACGAGCGGCGCGGGATGACCCGTCGCCGCCAGCGCCTCCCGGGCAACGTCGACCGCCTCGGGCGCCACGATCGCGATCATCCCGAGACCCCCGTTGAACGTCGCCCGGAGCTCCTGGTCGTCGAGCCCACCGAGCGCTCCGAACAGCCGGATCACCGAGGGCATCCACCAGGTCGTCGGGTCGAGACGGGCCCCGAGGTCCGCCGGGAGTGCCCGCGGCACGTTCCCCGGCAGGCCGCCGCCCGTGATGTGGGCCAGCCCGCGAAGGTCGTGGCCGGCGGCCTGCAGGGCCCGTCGCAGCCGGAGGATCGCGCCGGCGTAGACCGGCGTCGGGGTGAGGAGGACCTCGCCGAGGGTCGCCATCGCGTGCTCGGGCTCTGTCGCGATGGCCGCGGCGGCCGCCTCGGCGCCGAGCGTCAGATGGAGCTGCTCCTGGTAGGGCCGGGCAAGATCGAGGTCCCAGCTGGCGACGAGGTTCCGAACGAGCGAGAAGCCGTTGGCGTGGAGACCGCTCGCGGGCAGCCCGAGGATCGCGTCGCCGGCGCGGATCGCGCTGCCGTCGATCCAGGCGTCGCGCTCGACGACGCCGACGCAGAACCCGGCGAGGTCGAACTCACCCGGCTGCATGAGCCCGGGGTGCTCGGCCGTCTCGCCGCCCACGAGGGAGCAGCCGGCGTCGGTGCAGCCGGCGGCAACGCCGCCGACGAGCTCCGCGACCTGCTCCGGCTCGAGCCGCCCGACGGCCACGTAGTCGAGGAAGAAGAGCGGCTCCGCGCCGCTGCAGACGACATCGTCGGCGCACATCGCGACGAGATCCCGTCCGATCGTGTCGTATCGGCCGAGGGCCGCCGCGATTGCCGTCTTCGTCCCGACGCCATCCGTCGACGAGACGAGCACCGGCCGGCGATAGCCCTCCGGGATCGTGAGCGCCGCGCCGAACCCGCCGAGGCCGCCGAGGACCTCCGGCCGGCGGGTCGCGTCGACGGCCGCCCGCATGAGCTCGACGGCCCGCTCCCCCGCGGCGACGTCGACGCCGGCGGCCGCGTAGGCCGGTCGCTCAGCCATGGACCGCATTCGTTCGGGATACCGATCCGGATGGTGGGATCCGGGTGCCGAGTGGCCATTGGGCCAATCCGCAAGGGTGCGTTAGCCGCCCAGGGCTAAGCGGTACGACATTCCACGGTCCCACCCATCGAATCGGCTGCGCCGTACCAACCCGGCTGGTGAACCGAAGAATCGGCGCGGCGCGTCGCTCAGCCATGAACAGGAATTGCCTCTTCGAGCATGAACTTCCGCGAGGAGGCGTCGTACGGGACCGGTTCCGGGTAGTTGCCGTCGAAGCACGCGAAGCAGAAGCGGTCGTACGGCAGGTCGAGCGCGGCGAGGACGCCGCGGATCGAGAGATAGCCGAGGGAGTCGGCGCCGATGAACGAGCGGATCTCCTCGACCGAGTGGGTGGCCGCGATCAGCTCGGTCTCGACCTGGGTGTCGATCCCGTAGAAGCAGGGGTGGTAGATCGGCGGGGCGCTGATCCGGACGTGGACCTCCTCGGCGCCGGCCTTGCGGAGGAGGGCCACGATCTGCTTCGTCGTCGTGCCCCGGACGATCGAGTCGTCGACGACCGTCAGGCGTTTCCCCCGGACGACCTCCCGAAGCGGGTTCAGCTTCAGGGTCACGCCTCGGTGGCGCATCGTCTGACTCGGCTGGATGAACGTCCGGCCGGTGTAGCGGTTGCGGACGAGCCCCTCGCGGTACGGGATGCCGGACCGTTCCGCGAAGCCCGCCGCCGCGGGGGCGCCCGTGTCGGGGACGGGCATCACGAGGTCGGTCGTCGTCAGGTGCTCGCCGGCGAGCTCTTCGCCCATGCGACGCCGCGCCTCGTAGAGGTTGCGGCCCTCCATGTAGGAGTCGGGCCGGGCGAAGTAGATCAGCTCGAACACGCACAGGGCGTGCTGCTGGGCCGGGGCGAACCGGATCGAGCGCGGCGCCTGACCGGCCTCGAGGACGACGATCTCGCCCGGCTCGACGTCCCGGACGTACTCGGCACCGACGATGTCGAGCCCGGTCGTCTCCGAGGAGAGGACCCAGCCGCTCGTGGCGTCATCGTCGCCCGGCCACAGGCCCGGGGTCGCCGGCGCATCGGGCCCACCCGCCGGGAGCCGGCCGAGGACGAGGGGCCGGAACCCGAAGGGATCGCGGACCCCGATCACGCGCCGCTCGTCGAGGACGACGAGGCTGTAGGCGCCCCGGACCCGCGGCAGCACGCGGACGAGGGCGTCGACCGTGTCGGCCGCGGGCTCGTCCGCGAGGAGCGCGGTGAGGAGCTCCGTATCGGTCGAGGCCGGCAGCCGGCCGCGTCCCCCGCTCAGCTGGGTGAGCAGCTCGCGGGTGTTCACGAGGTTGCCGTTGTGGCCGATCGCGAGCGCCCGCCGCGGCCCGAGCCGGAACGTCGGCTGGGCGTTCTCCCAGACCGTCGATCCGGTCGTGGAGTACCGGCAGTGGGCGATCGCGAGCTCGCCCTTCAGCGAGGGCAGGCGCCGCTCGTCGAGGACCGAGGCGATCATCCCAAGGTCCTTGTAGAGCATGAGCTGCTCGCCGTCGCTGACCGCGACCCCGGCCGATTCCTGACCGCGGTGCTGGAGGGCGAACAGCCCGAGCGAGGCGATCGCGGCCGCGCTCTGGTCTGCCTCCGGGCCGAGGACGACGCCGAACACGCCGCACATCAGCGTGCCTCCCAGCCGAGGGCGCGAGCCAGGCCGCCGTCCCACGCGTGGCGCAACTCGTCGAGGGAGACGATCAGCGCATCCGCGACGCGGCTGCCGCGATCTTCGGCCGCACCGGTCGATCCCGCGCCATGGAGCTCGACCACGAGGCGGTCGCCGCCGGTCTCGCCGAGGTCCTCGATCGGGAGGCCGTGCTGGCGCGCGAGGAGGACCACGGCCGGGACGTGGCGCGGCGGGCAGGAGACGACGATCCGCGACGGGCTCTCCCCGAACAGGTCGACGGCCGGCGAGCTGCCGATCCCGACGCGGAGCTGGGCGCCGAGGCCGTGATCGTCGTTGCCCCAGAGCGCGCATTCCGCGAGGGCGATCGCGAGCCCGCCGCCGGACACGTCCTGCGCCGAGGCCAGCAGCCCCCGGTCGATGGCCTCCCGGACGAACGCCTGGAGCCGTCGCTCGCGATCGAGATCGAGCGTCGGCGGACCGTCCTCGGCGGCGACCCCCGCCAGGTCGGCGTAGGCGCTCGCGGCGAGGCCCGGCGTGGACTCGCCGACGAAGAGGACGCGGTCGCCGGGCGATCGCCAGCCCGGCCCAACTCGCTTGGCCACGTCGTCGAGCAACCCCACGACGCCGATCTCCGGGGTCGGCGCGATCGCCCCGGTCGGCGACTCGTTGTACAGCGAGACGTTGCCGCCGGTGACCGGCAGGCCGAGCGCCCGGCAGGCATCGGCCAGGCCGCGGACGCCCTCGGTCAGCTGCCAGAAGGCCTCGGGCCTTGTCGGATCGCCGTAGTTGAGACAATTCGTGACACCGAGTGGCCGGGCGCCGGTGATCGCCACGTTGCGGGTCGCCTCGGCCACGCTCAGGGCGGCTCCGAGCCACGGATCGAGGGCGCCGACCGCCTGGTTGGCGTCGGTCGAGGCGACGAGCGCCTTCGGCGTGCCCTTGATCCGGATGACGGCCGCACCGTGACCGGGACCCGCGACGGTGTTGGCCTGGACGGTCGAGTCGTACTGCTCGAAGACCGGGCGACGGCTGGCGAGGTTCGCCGACCCGATCAGGGCGAGGAGCACGGCGCCCGGGTCCATCCCTCGCTCCGGCAGGCCGTCGGATGCCGTCGACGGGGCGCCCGGCGCCGGCGCGGCCCGGCGGCGCACGGGCGGGGCGGATGCCCGGTGGTGGACGATGGCATCGCTCGTGAGGGCGGCGGCCGGGATCCGGGCGAGCTCCGCGCCGGCGCCGTCCACGACGGTGACGTCACGGTCGGCGGTCACGCGTCCGATCACCGCGACCGGCAGGCCCCACCGCTCGCAGACGGCCCGGACCTCCTCCCAGCGATCGGGCTCGACGACGGCCAGCATCCGTTCCTGCGACTCGCTGATCAGCACCTCGAACGGCGCCATGCCCGGCTCGCGGCGCGGGATCGCCTCGAGCTCGATCCGCATCCCCGTGCCGGCCCGGTCCGCCGTCTCCGACGTGGCGCAAGTGATCCCGCCGGCGCCCAGGTCCTGGAGCCCGGCCACGAGACGCCGCCCGATCAGCTCGAGGGACGCCTCGATCAGGAGCTTCTCGGCAAACGGGTCCCCGACCTGGACGGAAGGCCGCTTCGAGCTCACCGAGGACCGAGGTGAAGCTCCTGCGAGCCCTCGGTCCGAGGTTTCTCCCACTTGGACGGAAGGCCGCTTCGACGCGTCCGCGTCGGCAAACGTCGCGCTGGCGAGGACACTCGCCCCGCCGATGCCGTCGCGGCCCGTCGTCGACCCGAACAGGACGACGAGGTTGCCCTCGCCGGGGGCGGCCGCGAGCGTCAGGTCGGCCACGTCGAGGAGGCCGATCGCCATGACGTTCACGAGCGGATTGCCCTCGTACGACGGATCGAAGACGAGCTCGCCGCCGACCGTCGGGACGCCGACGCAGTTGCCGTAGCCGCCGACGCCGCGGACCACGCCGTCGACGAGGTGCCGGGTCCGGACCGAGCCCGGATCGCCGAACCGGAGCGCATCGAGGACGGCGATCGGCCGGGCGCCCATCGTGAAGATGTCGCGGAGGATCCCGCCGACGCCGGTCGCGGCACCCTGGTAGGGCTCGACCGCGCTCGGGTGATTGTGCGATTCGATCTTGAACGCGACCGCCAGGCCCTCCCCGATCGCGATCACGCCGGCGTTCTCGCCGGGCCCGGCGACGACCCCGTCGGCGGCGGAGCCGGTCGGGAGCGTCCGCAGGAGCGGCTTCGAGCTCTTGTAGGAGCAGTGCTCGCTCCACATCACGCTGAACATCGCGAGCTCGAGGTCGTTCGGGTTGCGGCCGCCGAGCCGGTCGCGGATCGCTGCGAGCTCGTCGTCGGTCACCCCGAGCCGGCGATGGAGCGGCTCCTCGTCCGTGCGGGCCACCGGTCGATCGGCCACGACCGTCATCGGGCGCCGACCACGACCGGAGCGCCGGCGGCCTGGCGCGCCGCGGCGTTCGCGACGAACGAGGCGATGATCCCGAGGCCGTCGTCCGAGCCGAGGACCGCCTCGACGGCCGTCTCGGGATGCGGCATCAGGCCCCCGACGTTGCCCGCCGCGTTCATGACCCCCGCGATCGCCCGGAGCGAGCCGTTCGGGTTGGCCCGGTCGTCCTCGCCGCCGGCCCGGGTCCCATCGGGGTGGACGTAACGGAAGAGGACCTGGCCGTTCGCCTCGAGCTCATCGAGCGTCGCCTCGTCGGCGTAGTAACAGCCCTCGCCATGGGCGACCGGCATGCGGAGAGCCCGGCGCTCGCCGAGGCGGTCGGTGAAGGGGGTGTCGAGCCGTTCGGCGGCGATCGACACCTCGCGCGAGACGAAGCGCAGGCCACGGTTCCGGAGCAGCGCACCGGGGAGGAGGTGGGCCTCCGTGAGGACCTGGAAGCCGTTACAGATCCCGAGGACGTGCCCGCCGTTGGCTGCGAACCCGGCGACCGCACGCATGACCGGGCTGAACCGCGCGATCACCCCGGCCCGGAGATAGTCGCCATACGCGAAGCCGCCCGGCAGGAGCACGCCGGCAACACCCGCGAGATCGACCTCGTCGTGCCAGAGGACGACCGGCTCGGCACCGGCCACGTGGAGAGCGTTGACCGCGTCGATGTCACGGTTCGAGCCGGGGAAGACGACGACGCCGATCCGGACGGTCACGCGGGCACCTCGGACCGGGTCGAGGAGGCCGCGCCGAGCAGCTCGATGGCGTAGGCCTCGATCAGCGGGTTCGAGAGGAGCTCGCCCGCGAGCCGTTCGACGACCGCTCGCGCCGCGGCTTCGTCGGCCGCCGCCACGGTCAGCTCGATCCGGCGGCCCACCCGCACGGCGGTCACGCCCTCGATCCCGAGGTGGCCGAGGCTGCCCTCGACCGCCCGGCCCTGCGGATCGAGGATCCCGGACTTCGGGCTGACGTTCACCGCGAAACGGAAGTCGGTCGTCGTCATGCGCCGATCCGGTCCTCGGCGAGGTAGCGCTCGAAGCTGGCGCCGGTGATCCGCTGGAACGCCTCGACGTACCGGGCACGCGTGCCGGCCACGATCTCCGTCGGCAGCTCGGGGCCGGGCGGGGTCTTGTCCCAGTCCAGCGTCTCGAGCCAGTCGCGGACGTACTGCTTGTCGAAGCTCGCCTGGGCTCGGCCCGGCTGATAGTCGGTGGCGTCCCAGAACCGCGAGGAATCCGGCGTCAGGACCTCGTCGATGAGGATCAGCTCGCCGGTCGCCGGGTCCGTCCCGAACTCGAACTTCGTGTCGGCGAGGATCACGCCGGCCGGCTCGGCGATCTCGGCGCCGCGACGGTACAGGGCGATCGCGATCGACGCGACCCGCTCGGCGAGGTCGCGCCCGATGAGGGCGGCCGCCTGGTCGATCGTGATGTTCTCGTCGTGGCCTTCCTCGGCCTTGGTCGATGGTGTGAACAGGGGCTCCGGGAGGCGGTCGCTCTCGCGCAGCCCCGCCGGCAGCGGGATGCCGCATACCGCGCCCGTCCGGCCGTAGTCCTTCCAGCCCGAGCCCGCGAGGTAGCCGCGGACGATCACCTCGATCGGCAGCGGCGTCACCCGCCGGCAGAGCATCATCCGGCCGCGCAGCTCGGCGGCCTCCGCCGCGTCCGCGGGCCCGCCGCCGGGGATGTCCTCGGGGGAGACCCCGACCAGATGGTTCTCGACGAGGTCCGCGGTCCGGTCGAACCAGAACCGCGACAGCCCGGTCAGCACCCGGCCCTTGTCGGGGATCGGCGTCGGCAGGACGACGTCGAAGGCGCTCAGGCGGTCCGACGCGACGAGGAGGAGCCGGTCCGCGCCGACGGCGTAGAGATCGCGGACCTTTCCGGAACGGAGGAACGTGTCGGCGAGCGGGCTAGCGGGCGGCATGGATCTCGGCCTCCAGGCTGTCGAGTCGGGCGATGACGGCGGGGACGTGGCGGAGGAAGGCGGCGTCGTCGAAGCAGGCATCCAGCTCGACGAGGCTGAGGCGGCGGGCGACCTCGGGGTCGACGGCGAGCAGTTCCCGGAGCGAGGTCCGCTCGTCGGCCGCGCGAAGGGCGGCACGCTGGACGACGGCATAGGCGGCCTCGCGGGTCATGCCGCCCTGCTCGACGAGGGCCCCGAGAACGCGGCTGCTCGCGTGGAGGCCTAGCCCGCGCTCCATGTTCTCGCGCATCCGCTCGCCACGCACGACGAGGCCCTCGACCAGGCCCGCGAACCGGACGAGCATGTAGTCGAGCACGGTCGTCGCGTCGGGCAGGATCACCCGCTCGGCGCTGCTGTGACTGATGTCGCGCTCGTGCCAGAGCGGCTGGTCCTCGAGGGCCGTGCCGGCGTAGCCGCGGAGCAGCCGGGCGAGACCGGCGATCCGCTCCGAGAGGATCGGGTTGCGCTTGTGGGGCATCGCGCTCGAGCCCTTCTGGCCGGCCTTGAACGGCTCCATCACCTCGCCGATCTCGGTGTGCTGGAGGTTCCGGATCTCGGTCGCGAAGCGCTCCAGGGAGCCGCCGAGGATCGCGATCGCCGTGAGCAGCGCGGCGTGGCGGTCGCGCTGGACGATCTGGGTGCTGGCCGGGTCGGCGTGCAGGCCGAGCTCCGCGAGGACCTCGGCCTCGATGTCGGGCCCGAGATGGCTGTACGTCCCGACCGGACCCGAGACCTTGCCCGTCGCGATCTCGTCAACCGCCTCCGCGAGGCGCCGACGGCCGCGGTCGAGCTCGAACGCCCATCCCGCGAGCTTGAGGCCGAACGTGATCGGCTCGGCGTGGACGCTGTGGGTGCGGCCCATCATCAGCGTGTCCGACTCCCCGCGGGCCCGGGCGATGAGTACCGCCAGGAGACGATCGCAGTCGCGGAGGAGGAGCCCACCGGCATCGCGGAGCTGGAGGGCGAGCGCCGTGTCGACCACGTCGCTGCTCGTCAGCCCGAGATGCAGGTACCGACCCTCCGGGCCGATCGTCTCGGCGACCTGGCTGACGAAGGCGATCACGTCGTGGTCGGTCGTTCGCTCGATCTCGGCGATCCGGTCGGGATCGACCGCGGCGCGCTCCTCGATGATCGCCAGGGCCTCAGCCGGGACGACGCCACGGGCCGTTTGGGCCCGGCTGACCGCCAGCTCGACGCGGAGCATCTGCTCGAACCGGGCTCGATCGGTCCAGATGGCGCCCATCTCCGGGAGCGTGTAGCGCCGGATCACGCCGTCGCCCCGACGGCGATCGGAAGCTCGAGCCCGATGTCGTGGCGGCGCTGCGCGCCGGGCCAGGCGATCCGATCCGCGCCGACCTCGGCGGCGGCACGCGCCGCGGCGAGATTCGCTCCACGCCCGACCACGGTCAGGACGCGGCCGCCGTTCGCGACGAACGTCGAGCCATGATCGGGCACCGAGCCGGAGTGGAAGACGAGGACGTCCGGGGAGTCTGGCAGGCGGCCGGCCGCGTCGAGCGTGGCGATCCGGGCGCCCGGCTGGACCTCGCCCGGGTAGCCCGCGGATGCGAGGACGATGCCGACCATCGCCCCGGCCAGCACTGGGATGGCTGTTCCCGTCTCGAGACGCCCGCGCGCCGCCGCGAGCAGGAGGGGCCCGAGGGGAGTCGCCAGCCGGGGCAGGATCACCTGCGTCTCGGGGTCGCCGAAGCGCGCGTTGAACTCGAGGAGCCGCGGACCGTCGTCGGTCAGCATCAGCCCGGCGTACAGCGCGCCCCGGAACGGCGCGCCGCGACGCGAGAGCTCGGCGAGGACCGGCCGGTGGAATCGCTCCACGATCTCCTCGGCCTCGGCGTCCGAGAGGTCGGGCACGGGCGAATACGCCCCCATGCCTCCGGTGTTCGGACCGGTGTCGCCGTCGCCGAGCCGCTTGTGATCGCGGGCCGGGGGCAGGGCGATGGCAATCCGGCCATCGCAGATCGCGATCACGGTGGCCTCCCGCCCGCGCAATCGCTCTTCGATCACGAGCGGCGCGTCGGTCGCCGCGATCGCGGCCGCGGCCTCGCCGGCGGTGTCGCAGACGGTCACGCCCTTGCCGGCGGCGAGCCCGTCCTCCTTGACGACGACCCCGCCCCGTGCGGCCACGTCAGCGGCGTAGTCGGTCGCGGCCGCTCGGTCCGCCGCCGCGAAGGCCCGACCGGTCGCCATCGGCACCCCGGCGGACATTGCGATCTCGCGGCAGAACGCTTTCGAGCTCTCGATCCTTGCCGCGGCCGCCGTCGGGCCGAAGGTGGCGACGCCCGCGGCCACGAGCGCGTCGGCGACGCCGGCCGCCAGGGGAGCCTCCGGCCCGATGACGGCAACCTCGACCGCACGCTCCCGGGCAAGGCCGACGAGTGCCGCGGAATCCAGCGGATCGACGCCGGTTGAGACGCGTACCCGCGGCTCATGCGCGATCGCATCGGACCCGGGCGCGACCACGACCTCGTTCACCCCGGGCTCGGCCGCCAGCTTCCAGGCGAGCGCGTGCTCGCGGCCACCGCCGCCGACGATCAGGATCCGGGTCGGCTGGACGAGCCTGCTCACGTCGCGCCTTCGGTCGGGCGCGGATCATGCATCGGATGCGGCAACCAGCGAACGATCACGCGTTGGGACCCGGCTTCGGGCCGTTCGAGCGACCGTTGCCGCGTGGGGCGCAGGAAGCAGCGAAGGACGCCCTTGTGAGCCGTCGGTTGACGCGTCGGATGCATGAAGCGCCCGACCCGTTCACGTCGCGGCCGCCACGATGCGGCGGCGGATCGGCCGCCAGGCGCGCTCGATCGTCTGCGTCCGCTCCGGACCCACCGACACGAGCACGATCGGCGCGCCGGCGTGCTCCTCGACCGCGGTGACGTAGCGTCGGGCCATCTCGGGGAGGTCGGCCAGCGTTCGAACGTCGTGGATCGGCTCGGTCCAGCCCGCGAACTCCTCGTAGATCGGGATCGCGCGCGAGAGCAGGTCGGCCGACGACGGCCACGCCTCGATCCTGCGCCCATCCAGCTCGTACGCGACGCACAGCCGGATCGGGTCGACGCCCGACAGGATGTCGACCTTGTTCAGCATGATCGAGCTCACGGAGTTCACGGCGACGGCGTAGCGGCACGAGACCGCGTCGAACCAGCCGACGCGCCGCGGCCGGCCCGTCGTGGTCCCGACCTCGTTGCCCCGGTCGGCGATCCCCCGCCCGACGTCGTCGTGGAGCTCCGTCGGGAACGGCCCGGAGCCCACGCGCGTCGCGTACGCCTTCATGACGCCGAACACCTCGTCGACCTGGCGCGGGCCGATCCCGCCGCCCGTGCACGCGCCGCCGGCGATCGGCGAGGACGAGGTCACGAACGGATACGAGCCATGGTCGATGTCAAGGAGGGTCCCCTGGGCGCCTTCGAGGAGGACGTGGTCGCCGCGATGGAGCGCGTCCTGGACGAGCCAGGTGGCGTCGACGAGATGCGGCGCAAGCCGCAGGCCCCACGCGAGCGCCTGGTCGACGAGCGGCTCGACCTCGAAGCGGGCCTCGGCCCCGAGCGCGGCGAGCAGGGCGTTCTTCTCCGGCAGGACCCGTTCGAGCTTGGTCCGGAGGGCCGTCTCGTCGAGGAGATCCTCGAGGCGGAGCCCGCGGCGGGCGGCCCGGTCCTCGTACGCCGGTCCGATCCCGCGCCCCGTCGTCCCGACCTTCGCCCCGCCGAGCTGGATCTCGCGGGCGACGTCGAGCGCTCGGTGGTACGGCAGGATCACGTGGCAGGCGAAGCTCGCCCGGAGCCGGGAGACGTCGATCCCGCGCGATGCGAGCGCATCGAGCTCGTCGATGAGGGTCGCCGGGTTGACGACGACGCCCGGCCCGATGACCGGGATGATGTGCGGGTAGAGGATCCCCGACGGCACGAGATGGAGCTTGAACACCGCGTCGCCGAGCATCAGCGTGTGGCCAGCGTTGTCGCCGCCCTGGTAGCGGACGACGATCGCCGTCTGCTCCGCGAGGAAATCGGTGGTCTTGCCCTTGCCCTCGTCGCCCCACTGGAGCCCGACGATCACCGTCGCGGGCATCAAAAAAGGCCCCGAGCCACAGAGGGTGGGACCTGGATAGACCTATCCCGTGGAGCACCGTCCGTGCGGTGCCGGAGCGGTTCGAAGACCCGGGCTCGCCTCACGGGACGAACGACGCGCCTTCCTCGAGCAACGGCCGACCTCCTGCTGCGAGCGAACCCGCGTGATGTTCGAGGACGGGGTGGAGTATAGCAGCGGGCCGGCGGCCGGCGGACCGGCGATCGAGGGCGGATCGCTCGCCCTCGGAAGGCCGATGGGACGTTCGGGGACGAGTCTCCCGGACCTTCGGAGCCTCGGACCGAGCGGGCCCGGCCGGTAGCCTTTGTGGCGTGATGCGCCTCCTGGGCGCGCTGGGGCTCCTGGCTCCGGTCGCCTTCGTCTGCCTCTGGATCGGCATGCCCGGCGCATTCGATTCCTGGGCCGACGACGCGTCGCGCTCGATCGTCGCCGCGGTCGCAGCGGGCATCCTCGGCGTGTCGATGACGGCCGGGATCGTCTTCTTCTACATCCGCCTCCGGCTGCGTCGCCTGATCAAGGCGGCCGAACGCCTGGCCACCGGCGACCTCGGGGTCCAGCTCGGCTCGAAGCCCGGCGATCGCGGCCTCGAGGGCCGTCTCGCCCGGGCGATCGATGGCATCGCCGCGGCCCTGACGGAGACGACGAACGCGGCCACGTTCGACAAGCTGACCGGCGTCAGCAATCGCCAGACGCTGCTCGGCGCCCTGTTCTCGGAGGTCGAGCGGGCGAACCGCTACGGCCGGCCGCTGTCGGTCGCCTTCGTCGACATCGACCATTTCAAGTCGGTCAACGACAGCTACGGCCACGCGACCGGCGACATCGTCCTGCGTGGCGTCGCCCAGACGATCAAGGCGAACCTCCGGGCCTCCGACCAGGTCGGCAGGTACGGAGGCGAGGAGTTCATGCTCGTGCTCACCGAGACCGACGTCGACGTGGGTGCGACCCTGACCGAGAAGCTCCGCAACATCGTCGCGAAGCAACGGTTCCCGGTCGAGTCGGGCGAGCCGATCAGCGTCACGATCTCGATCGGGATCGCCGGCGGTGGCGGCGGTCTCCTCCGGACCGACAACCTCGTCCGCGACGCGGACGCCGCGATGTACTCGGCCAAGTCGCTCGGCCGGAACCAGACCTACATCTTCGCCGAGCCCGACGAGGACGCCCGGGTCCCGCGTGCGCCGATCTCGGCGGCGGGTCGACTGACCGCCATGGATGTCGGTCGGGCCGCCCGGGACGCCGCGACCGCCAGCCTGACGTCGGTCATCGCTCCCCTGCCCCACTACCGCGGCCAGCCGTCGGCGATGATCGCCTCGATCGTTGTCGCGATGGCCCGCAGCCTGGACCTGCCGGATCCGGAGATCGAGCGGATCCGGACCGCGGCGATGCTCCACGATGTCGGCAAGGTCGCGGTGTCACAGGAGATCCTCGACAAGCCGGCGGCGCTGACCTCGGCCGAGTGGCGGTCGGTCGTCCAGCATCCCCGGATCGGCCAGGTGATCCTCGAGCAGGCGGCGGCGCTCAAGGAGGCCGTGCCGATCATCCTCCACCACCACGAGCGGTACTCGGGCCACGGCTACCCGTTCGGCCTCCGCGGCAACGACATCCCGCTCGGGGCCCGGATCGTCGCGATCGCCGACGCCTACGACGCGATGACCCACGACCGGCCGTACAAGCGGGCGATGAGCCACGACGACGCCGTCAAGGAGCTCCGCCGCCACGCCGGGACCCAGTTCGACCCCGAGCTCGTGACCCTCTTCTGCGACCTGTTCGCGTCCGTCGCGCCGACGCCCGATCCGCGGATCGTCGCGATGACGACCGTCGAGCTGCCGCCGGTCTCCGTGATCCGGAACCGACGCCGGCGGCGCCGAACGGACCATGTCGACGTCCCTTCGGGCCAGTCCGACGATGGGCGCGGCGGCACCCAGGGGTCCGCCGCGAGCTGAGGGCAGGGGGCCCTGGCGCGAAGCGCGCGCAAATCAGCAGGTAATCAGCCGTGCAGGGCCGCCTGCTAGGTTGTGCCTGCCCGCCAGGCATCAGCCGGCCTCGTCGACCGAACGCCGACGGTCCGTTGACCACCGTAGGTCCGCCGACCCGCCGGATGGCCCGACCGCCGGGGCCGGCGCCCTTCCCCGCCCACGCCGCCGAACCGTGCCCGCCCGCAGCCCGCCGCATCGAT
>DATLVO010000232.1:0-29218 GCA_035577485.1 Verrucomicrobiia bacterium | reverse complement strand
AATGGCAGCCAGGTCGGGAGCGCGAAGACGTCCGTCAGCGGCGCGAGCGCCGGGTGGTAGAGGACCGCGCTGTTGGAGTAGATCGTCGGAGCCGACTTGCCGAGCGCCGCCATCGCGTCCGGCGAGGCGGGCATGAACCCGCCGTTGGCGGCGATCGCCGCCAGGTTGCTTGCCGCGCCCAGGGCCACCAGGGCCATCCCGGGGATCGAGACGTTCCGGACGACCGCGGCGACGACCAGGAGGGTGCTGCCGACGTAGAGGACGGGACCCAGGTCGCCGACACGCTCGGCAACGGCGTCGCTGAACAGGGCGACCTGCGCGACAAAGCCGATGAGCATCAGCGGGCCCCAGCGGAACCGGATCTCGCCCACGGCCGCCACGCGGCCGCCCATCAGCAGGCCGGCGGCAAGACCGATGACGAGGGCGTAGAGGATGAACATCGGCGCGGCGGCTCTCAGGCCGTCCGGAGATCGATCCAGGGGATCGGCCGGCCGGGTGCATCGATCGCGGGCGCGTTGGCCGTCGGCGCGGCGGCGGTCGACCCGTCGAGCGGGGCGGCGGCCGCAGGCCGGCCCGGCGAGCCGAATGTCGCAGCCGCAAACGCCGGCCCGTCCACCGGTCGGGCGAACAGGAAGCCCTGCCCGAACTCGCAGCCCATCTGCCGGAGCCGCTGGAGCTGGCCGTCCTGCTCGACGCCTTCGGCGACGATCCGCAGGTCGAGCGTCCGGCCGAGGGCCACGATCGCGTGGGCGAACGCCCAGTCGTCGCTCCCGCCGTCGGCCGAGCCGACGAAATCCCGGGCGATCTTCAGGATGTCGACCTGGAACCGCCGCAGGTAGCCGAGCGAGGAGTAGCCGGTCCCGAAGTCGTCGATCGCGATCCGGATGCCGAGCGCCCGGAGGGCCTGCAGACGAGCGATCGTCGTCTGGGTGTCGTGGAACATCGCGGTCTCGGTCAGCTCGAGGACGAGCATCGATGCGGGGAAGCCGGTCTCGTCGAGGATCCCCTGGAGGTCGTCGACGAAGTCCGCCTGCTGGAGCTGGGCGGCCGACAGGTTGATCGTCAGGACGAGGTCCTCCGCGCCCGGCCAGGACCCGCGCCACGACGCGACCTCACGGCAGGCCTCCGTCAGGACCCAGCGGCCGAGGGCGAGGATCGTCCCGCTCTCCTCCGCGAGGGGGATGAACTCATCGGGTCCGACGATGCCCCGCGTCGGGTGGCGCCAGCGCACGAGCGCCTCCACGCCGTGGGTCCGGCCCGTGTCGAGCGTGACGATCGGCTGGTAGTAGACGAGGAGCTCCCCCCGGCCGACGCCCCGCGACAGCTCGGACGACAGGGCGTGGCGCTCGATGATCGCCGCGTGCATCGTCGGCTCGAAGATCGCGTACTGGCTCTTGCCCTGGGACTTCGCCATGTACATCGCGACATCGGCGTTGCGGAGCAGGTCGTCCGCCCGGTCCAGCTCGTCGCGGCCGGCCGCGATGCCGATGCTCGCGCTGATCGACAGCTCCTGGCCCTCGATCGGGACCGGCACCTTGAGCGCCTCGAGCAGGCGCTTGCACACCGCCAGGGCTCGATTCAGGTCGGCCACGTCGTCGAGCAGGATGGCGAACTCGTCGCCGCCGAGCCGGGCCGCGACGTCCCCGGACCGGACGCAGTTTCGGACCCGGTCGGCCACCGCGACGAGCAGCCGGTCGCCGGCCACGTGACCGAGGCTGTCGTTGACGACCTTGAAGTCGTCGAGGTCGACGAAGAGGACGACCGGCAACAGCCCCGGCCCGGGGTTGGCGATCCGGGAATTGACCTGCTCCGTGAACAGGCTCCGGTTGCCGAGACCCGTCAACGGGTCGTGGTAGGCCTGGTGGCGGAGCTCCTCCTTGAGCCGCGAGAGCTCGGCCAGGGACTGCTCCAGCTGGCCGTTCTCGAGCGCGGCAGCCGCCTGGTTCGCCAGCGTCTCGAGGAGGCGCAAGTCGTCCTCGGTGAAGGAGGTCCCCTGCGTCAGGCGGTTGCCGATGAGGATCGAGCCGATCGTGCCAGCCTCGGCACGGAGCGGCGCCACCATCGCCTGGCGGATACCGGTGCCGCGGTTCTCGATCACCGACGGGATGTGGAAGAAGGCATGGGCCTCGCTGCGGACGCGGCGCTGGACGGGGTCGTCGGGCGAGATCACAACCGGGACCATCGTCGACGCCGGGAGGTCCTCGGTGGTCGTCGTCAGGAGGGCGTCGCCATCGGGCGCTCGCGGATAGAGCAGGATCTCGGCACGTTCGGCCCGGTACATGCTCCGGGCGTGCTCGAGCAATGCCACGATCGCCGAGTCGAGCTCCGGGGAGTGCTGGAGGATCCGGCCCGATTGGTAGAGGAACTCGAGACGCTCGCCCTTCTCCCGTTCCGACAGGTAGGCGCGGTACGCCAGGAACACCGTCCCGAGGGGAACGACGAGGAGCCACAGGAGCTGCGGGTCGAGCCACAGGACGGACACCGCGAGGAGTGCGAGGCTCGTGTTCGCGACCGCCACCAGGGTCCCGAACTGGACCATCTCGGGCAGCTTCTGGAACTGCGGCGCGCCGCCCGACAGCGAGATCGCGGTCGCGATCATGACGGCGCTCACGACCGTCGCCACGAACGTGGCAGCAAACGCGGCGACCCAGTCGCCGACCATGGGGGCGCCGGCCGGCGACGACAGGAGGTGGAAGACCGTCAGGGTCACGGCGGCAGAGATCGCGAAGTTGCTCAGGTTGAACGCGAGCTTCAGGGGAGCCTGCCGGAAGTAGAGCAGCGCCGACCCCGAGCCGACGAGCATCGCGAGGAAGTAATCGGTCGGCGATAGCAGGAACAGGCCGAGCACGGCCGGGAACTCGCTCAGCGAGAAGGAGTGCTTCTCTCGCCGGAAGTGGACGTCGACGACCTTCAGCTCGGCCAGGAAGAACGCCAGCGAGAAGACCGGCCAGGGGATCCCGAACGGCTGCCGTGGCGAGCTCAGGTGGGCGAGGATCAGGAGATACGTGACGAGGGCGATCAGGCCGAGGAGGCCCGTGAACCCCCAGATCCGGCCGATCACGAGGCCGCGGCCGGCGCGACGAAGCGCGTCGATGCGGGTCGACCCACCGTTGCTCAGGCCGATCGCCCGGACCCGACGGACCCGATTCCCGCGGTCCGGACGCGCCATGCAGTTTCTCCCCACGATGATCCCCGGTTCGTGCAGTTGTAGACCCGAGGGGGCCGCTTCGCGCGGGGTACGGAAGTCCCGGTCCGGCCGGACGAACGGGAGGGTCGGCGCCTCAGGGGCGGCCCGGCGACCCGCGCATCGCGGCGGCGATCGCGACGGCGACACCGAGTCCGATGAGCACGTCACCCACGCTGAAGACATTCGCCAGGGGCAGCCAGGCCGGCAGCGCGAAGATGTCCGTCAGGGGCTCGAGAGCCGGGTGGGCGACGAGGACGCTGTTCGTCGGGCCGTCGATCGTCTGGCCCGTCGCCGCGAGGGCCGACGCGCTCGCCGGCATCGATCCGCCGTTGGCCACGATCGCGGCCAGGTTTGTGACGGCGCCGGCCAGCACGATCGGCAGGCCGGGCAGCCGGACATTGGCGAGCACCACGACCACGACCAGAGCCGTCGAGCCCACGTAGACCCAGCGGGCGACAGCCGCATCAAGGCGATCGCCGGCGATCGGGGAGAAGAGGACGACCTGGACCGCCAGGGCGACGAGCGCGAGCCAACCGAGGCGGAAGCGGGTGTCCGCGAGGGTCTCGAGCCGGCCGCGGAGGAGCAGGCCGCCGAGGAGGCCCGCGACGACCGCGTACAGGATGAACATCGCGAGCAGTATCGCCGCCACCGTGGGACGGCCGCCGCCGCCACGGGGCCCGCCGCCGCCACGGCGGCCCGTGCCGTCCTTGGAGGGCCTCTGCTACCCTCTGGAACCCATCCGCCGGAGCACGCGAGCGAGCCGTCACGCCGATGACCAAAGCCCATCCCCGCACGATCGTCGAGAAGGTCTGGGACGACCACGTCGTCAGCCAGGATGCGGGTGCTCCGGCCGTCCTCGCCGTCGATCTCCACCTCGTCCACGAGGTGACCTCGCCGCAGGCGTTCAGTGGCCTCCGCGCCCGCGGCCTCGGCGTCCGCCACCCCGAACGAACGGTCGCGACCGCGGACCACTCGACCCCGACCCATTCCCGCGCGCTGCCGATGGCCGACCCGATGGCCGCGGCCCAGGTCGGCCAGCTGACGACGAACTGTCGGGAGTTCGGCGTGCCGCTCCACGGCCTCGGCTCGCCGGACCAGGGGATCGTCCATGTCATCGGGCCCCAGCTCGGGCTGACCCAGCCCGGCATGACGATCGTCTGCGGCGACTCTCATACGGCGACCCACGGCGCGTTCGGCGCGCTGGCATTCGGCATCGGGACGAGCGAGGTGGAGATGGTCCTCGCCACTCAGACCCTGCTCCAGCGGCAACCGAAAACCTACGAGGTCCGCGTCGATGGCCGGCTCGTCGCAGGTGTGAGCAGCAAGGACGTGATCCTCGCGCTCATCGCCCGGATCGGCATCGGCGGCGGGACGGGCCATGTCTTCGAGTACACGGGCGACGCGATTCGTGCTCTGACGATGGAGCAACGGATGACGATCTGCAATATGTCGATCGAGGGCGGCGCGCGCGCCGGGCTCGTCGCCCCCGACGACACGACGTTCGAATACATCAAGGGACGCCGCCACGCCCCGCGCGGCGCCGACTGGGACGCCGCGGTCGCCCGTTGGCGGGCCCTGCCGAGCGATGACGGAGCGACCTACGACCGGTCGATCACGATCGACGCGTCGGCCCTCGAGCCGATGGTCACCTACGGCACGAACCCCGGGATGGGCATCCCGATCACGTCGCGGGTCCCGGCTCCCGCGGACCAGGTCGACGCCTCCGCGAGGCGCGCCCTCGAGCGCGCGCTCGAGTACATGGACCTGCAGCCCGGCCAGCCGATCCTCGGCCAGAAGGTGGACGTCGTCTTCGTCGGGTCCTGCACGAACGGCCGGATCAGCGACCTGCGCCTCGCGGCAGAGGTCCTTCGCGACCGTCACGTCGCCGACGGGGTCCGGATGATGATCGTCCCCGGCTCCGACGAGGTGAAGCGCGAGGCAGAGCGCGAGGGGCTCAACGAGATCTTCAAGGCGGCGGGCGCCGAGTGGCGCGAGTCGGGCTGCTCGATGTGCATCGCGATGAACGGCGACCAGCTCTCCCCGGGTCAGTACGCGATCAGCACGTCGAACCGGAACTTCGAGGGGCGCCAGGGCAAGGGCGGCCGGACGTTCCTTGCGTCCCCGCTGACCGCCGCGGTCTCGGCGATCAACGGCGTCGTCAGCGATCCCCGGACGCTGCCGGGCATCGAGGGCCTGGCCGCGGTCGGCGGCCGCTGATCGATGGCGGAGCCGTTCCGGAGCTTCACGAGCGCGGTGATCCCGCTGCCGGCGGAGAACGTCGACACCGACCAGATCGTGCCGGCCCGCTACCTCAAGGTCACCGACAAGGCCGGCCTCCGAGACGCGTTGTTCCGCGACTGGCGCTACGACGAGGACGGCGGGCTCAAGGAGCCGCTGTTCGTCATGGACCGGGTGGCCATGCTGGACCGCAGGATCCTGCTCGTCGGCGACAACTTCGGGACCGGCTCGTCGCGCGAGCACGCGCCGTGGGCGCTGACGGCGTGGGGGATCCGGGCGATCCTCTCGACCTCGTTCGCCGACATCTTCCGGAACAACGCGCTGAAGAACGGGCTGCTCCCGATCGCGGTCGAGGCGGAGAAGCATCGCCAGCTGTTCGAGCTGGTCGCGGCGAACCCGGACGCGGAGCTGACCGTCGATCTGGAGGCCCAGGTTGTCCACCTGCCGGGTGACGAGGACCTGCCGTTCGAGGTCGACCCGTTTGCCCGGATGATGCTGCTCGCCGGGACCGACGAGATGGGCTACCTGCTCGGCAAGCTGCCGGCGATCGATGCGTGGGAGACAGCCCACCCGGCCCGCATCGACACGCGTGCAGACGGGGCCTGAAGCGGGAACCGCTGCCCGCTGGTCGTCGTCTGCCGGCCCATGACCAGACCTCCCTCGCCCCGCCGCGGCCGCATGGCCCTCGTCGCGGCCGCCCTGAGCCTCGCCCTCGGCGCCTGCAGCGGCGCGGCCGCTCCTCCGCCGTCGTCGCCCGTCGCGAGCCAGCCCGTCCCGTCAGTCGCCCCGACGGGCGATCCAGGTGGTGACCCCGGCTCCGGAAGTGGCGGCGGCGCAGGCACGGGCGGCGGCGTGATCGTCAACCCCACGCCGGGCGACCCCGGCGTCGGACAGCCCCGGATCGTCATCCCGAGGCCGGGCCAGAAGAACACCCACCCGGTCGGTGCTGGCACCCTTCAGGCCTCGGTCGATGGCCAGCACGTCCTCGTCAAGGTCACCTGGTACAGCGGCGTCGAGCCGTGCAACGTCCTCGACTCCGTCCGTGTCGAGCGATCGGGAACCGACATCGCGATCACCCTGATCGAGGGCGCGTCGCAGCTGGACGTCGCGTGCATCGAGATCGCCCAGCTCAAGGCAACGATCGTCGACCTCGGGGATCTCGAGCCCGGGACGTACACCATCCGGACGACCGTCGGCGAGGCGCCGCCGATCCAGGCCACGGTCGGCTAGCACTCGCCCGGCCGGGCCCCCGCCCGGCCCCCCGGCCCCTTCGACCCGGCCGCAGCCGCACTCGGCGATACTTCGGCGCACGTGAACGCGTTCGACGTCGGCATCCTGGTCATCGTCGCGGCGGCGATCCTGATCGGCCTCAACTCCGGTGCCATCCCCCAGATCGCGGGCCTGATCGGCGCGATCGGCGGCGGTGCCATCGGGATCGTCGTCCTGCCGTCCCTCGAGAAGCCACTCACCACGCTCGATCCGCAGGTTCGTGCGTTCGCCGTCCTGGCCGGTCTCCTGTTCCTGGTCGGGATCGGCGAGGCGGTCGGATCGGCCGTGGGCCAGACGATCGCGAGGCGGCTGCGGGGTGGCGTCCTCGGGACGCTCGACCGCGGGTTCGGAGCATTCGTCGGCGGCGCCCAGGCCCTCATCGTCGTCTGGCTGGTCGGCGGTTTGCTCGCGGCAAGCCCGATGCGCCTGCTGTCGAGCCAGGCCCAGACGTCGTTCATCGTCCGCGGTCTCAGCGCCGTGCTGCCACCGCCGACGGAGATCGCGGCGCAGCTCAGCCGCCTCCTCGACGACACCGGGATCCCGGACCTCTTCCTCGGCCTGGAGCCCCTCCCGGCGGCGCCCGTGGACGTCCCCGACGACCCGACCGCGCGGGCCATCGCCGCCATCGCCCAGCCGAGCACGGTCAAGGTCCAGGCGACGACCTGCGAGTTCATCTCGTCGGGTACGGGTTTCGTCATCGCCCGCGGCTACGTCGTGACGAACGCCCATGTCGTTGCCGGTTCCTCGACGATCCGGGTTCGGACCGTGGGCGGCGACGCGTTCGACGCCGTTGCGGTCTACGACGATCCCGAGCTGGACGTGGCCCTGCTCTGGGTGGCCCAGCTCGACGCCCCCGCCCTCCGGTTCGCGACGAGCGACCCGGATCGTGGCGCCGGCGGCGCGACGCTCGGCTATCCCCACGGCGGGCCGCTGACGATCGCGCCGGCCGCCGTCACGAGCTCCTACGACGCGACGGGCCGCGACATCTACGGAGACCGGACGGTCACCCGCCGGATCCTCGAGCTCCGGGCCACGATCGACCAGGGCGACAGCGGCGGGCCGTTCGTGCTGGCGAACGGGACGGTGGGCGGGGTCGTGTTCGCCGAGGCGCGGACCAACGAGGACGTCGGCTATGCGCTCACGCCGACGTCGGTTGCCACGGCCGTCCGGCCCGAGATCGGGCGGACCGGGCCCGTCCCCACCGGGAACTGCATCCGCTGACGCCGCAGCGACGCGCCGGCCGCCCGCCGGGTCGCGGAGCGCGGGCCGGGTGGCCATCGGTTGGCAGCGCGGCTACGATCGGCCGATGACCGACCCGACCGTGCCTACGCTCCCCGCGGACGCCCCGATGGAGCTTGCGGATCTCGCAGCCGAGGCGTGGGAGGTCGTGATCTCTCACCAACCGGTCTTCGCGACCTCGATCGGCGATCGCCGGTTCGACGATCGGCTCCGGTCCAACGGGCCCGGCGACCTCGAGCAGGAAGCGCAAGGCCTCGAGCATCTCGTACAGCGGGCGCGGGCGATCGAGCCCATCGGCCTCACCGAGTCGCTGCGGGTCACCCGCTCGGCCCTGATCGACTTCCTCGGCTACGAGCTCGACCTGGTCGCGTCGGGCATGACGGCGTGGGCGGTCGACCCGCTCGACGGACCCCAGGTCACCTTCCTGAACATCCCCTCGTTCCAGCCCGTTCGAACGACGGAGCAGGCCGAGGCGTTGCTGGCCCGGTGGCGGGCGATGGCGCCGTCGGTCGACAACCTCGTCGTCACGACGCGCGCGTCCCTGGGTCGGGGTGTCGTCGCGCCGCGGGCTCTCGTTCGAAGCGTCGTCGCGGAGCTGGACGACCTGCTCGCTCGCCCGGATGTCGAGTGGCCCCTCCTCGATCCCGGCCGGGTCGAGCGGCCCGACTGGCCGGTGGCAGCCGTCGATCGGTTCGCCGCCGACCTGGCCGCGACGGTCCGCGACCGGATCCGTCCGGCCTTCGAACGCTACCGGACGTTCCTCGTCGAGGAGGTCGCGCCCCGAGCGACCGGCGACGACCGGCCGGGACTTGCGAGCGTCCCGGACGGCGAGCGGATCTATCGGCGGCTGGTCCGAGCCCACACGACGCTCGACCTGGAGCCGGATGCCATCCATCGGATCGGGCTGGACGAGACCGACCGGATCGATGCCGAGTTCGCCGCGATGGGCGCGGAGCAGCTCGGCACGAGCGATCGGATGGCCATTCTCGAGCGGTTGCGATCCGACCCGGCGCTGCACTTCGCGACGTCGGGAGAGGTCTTCGCCGTCGCCGAGGCCTCCCTCGCGCGTGCCAATGACGCGATCTCTGGCTGGTTCGGCCGCCTGCCATCGGCGCCCTGTGTCGTCGTCGAGATGGGTCCGCACGAGGCGAAGCACTCGACGATCGCGTATTACCGCCAGCCCGCCGCCGATGGCAGCCGGCCGGGCAGCTACTACATCAACACCACCGAGCCCACGACCCGGCCTCGATACGAGGCCGAGGTCCTCGCCTTCCATGAAGCGGTCCCCGGCCACCATCTCCAGATCGCGATCGCCCAGGAGCTCGACGGACTGCCCGCGTTCCGCCGGCTGGCCGGCCCGACCGCGTATATCGAGGGCTGGGGCCTCTACACCGAGCGGCTCTCGGCGCAGATGGGGCTGCTATCCGGCGACCTCGACCGGTTCGGGATCCTCTCCTTCGACGCGTGGCGCGCGTGCCGGCTCGTCGTCGACACGGGGCTCCACGCCATGGGCTGGAGCCGCGACCGGGCGATCCAGTTCATGGTCGACCACACCGCCCTCGCCGAGAACAACATCGCGAACGAGGTCGACCGGTACCTCGCGATGCCCGGCCAGGCGCTCGCCTACAAGCTGGGACAGCTCGAGCTGCTGCGCCTGCGCGCCGGCGCCCAGGACCAGCTCGGCGACCGGTTCGACATACGGGCCTTCCACGACACGGTCCTGGGCCAGGGCGCAGTCGGCCTGCCGACGCTCCGTGGCGTCGTGGAGCGCTGGATCGAGACCGCCCGCGACTGACCGATCGACCGGGACGACGAGCGGCTGGCTGCTAGGCGGCGTACTCGGCGCCGGGCGCACTGTCGGCCGGCACGCCGATCTCGATCGGATTGTTGACCGGGTCGCCGCTCCACTCGAGCCAGCCGCCGTCGTAGACGGCAATCCGGTCCCAGCCCTGGAGATCGGCGTAGAACCAGGTCTCGCTCGCTCGCCAGCCCGTCCCGCAGTAGAACGCGACCCACTTGTCCGACCTGATGCCGGCCTCGAGCCAGTTCGCGGCGATCTCCGGGTAGGCCCGCATCGTGTTGTCGACATTGCGGTAGTGCTGCATGTGGTAGGCGTCGGAGCCGCAGTTGCCCCAGACGTCACCCGCGATCCGACCCGCCGGGCCGATGTAGTTGTAGCCGCTGACCTGGCCGATGTGCTCGCGCCAGGTCCGGACGCTGACGAGGGCTGCGCCGTCGCGGTCGGCCAGGATCTGCTTCGCCTCCGGGAGGTCGACGATGATGTCCGGGCGGGCCGGGATCGCGACGCCGAAGATCTCGACCGGCGTCGGCCGCCGGAGGGTCGTCTCGATCGGGTTCTCGCCGCGGACCCACCAGTCGTAGCCCCCGTCGAGGAGGCGCACGTCGCGGACGCCGGCGTAGCGGAGGATCATCAGCGCCCGGGTCGCCGCGATCTGGCCGGCCCGCCGACCGGGCCACTTCTCGTTCGCATCCCCGACGGTGTCTCGGCCATAGACGACGACCGTCGTGTCGCTCGTGATCCCCAGGCCGCGGATCGCCGCGTCGAGAGCCGCGGGTGACCGCCGGTTCCAGTCCGCCGGATCCTCGAGCCAGTTCGTGTCGAGATAGAGGGCGCCCGGGATGTGGCCCTCCTCGTACTCCTCGGGGACCCCGAAGTTCACGTGGAAGAGGAGGAACGGGCCGTCGGGCGCCGCCTCCGGCCGGCCGCCGGCGAGGACCTCGCTCAGCCAGTCGATGTGGACGAGCCGTTCGTAGCGCGGCAGCCGGTCCACCGGCAGGTCCGGCTCCGCGGCCCACGGGCGGAAGCCGCCCTCGAGAACCCGGGCCGCGATCGCCCGCCCCGCGAGTTCCCGCACGAACCGGTCCGCGTCGGCGCGGTCATCGCCGTAGACGACGATCTCGCGCTCCGGCGCGATGCCCTTGCTCGTCATGAGTCGCTCGATCTCGGGTGCGTCCACGCTGTCGAGCCAGGCGAGCGGAAACGCGACCGCGCCGGGGATGTGGCCCCCACGGACCTCGTTGTGCAGGCGCCAGCCGTTGTACGCGGCGAGGGGTCGGACGTCGACGATCGTCACGCCCGGATCGCCCAGCCGGTTGACCAGCTCGGCGGCATCGATCGTCGCCCCGACATCGGTCGGCCGGGGGTTCGCCCTGGTGGCGATCTCTGGGGAGGTGGGTCGGGTCATGGCGGTGGTGTCCTCTCGTGACGGTCGGGGCCGAAAATGAAAAGACCCCTGCTTCCTGCAGGGGTTCGGGGGTGCCGGCGTGCGTCTGGTTACGCGGGTCGCACGCCTAGGGACACCACCTGCCCTGCTCGGCAGCGTGATGACACATGCAATGGCAGACGACGCTCACACGCGATGTCATGAGGTCGGCATCTTGCCAGCGATCCGGGAATTCGGCAAGCGACATTCCCAGATCGTGGGTCGCGGTTCGGTCGCAATTCGGAAACCGGCGTCCGATCAGTGGGCCGCCTCGGGCTCGAGACGGCGGATCCGCGTCGCGAGGCAGCTCAGGACGCAGGTCTGGATCGACGGGAACTGGGACATCAGCGAATGGAACTCGCGGTGGGCGAGGACGAGCAGCCGGGCGGGCGTCTCGGTCGTCGCGGTCGCGGTGCGCGGACCCTCGGAGAGGAGCGCCACCTCGCCGAAGTGATCGCCGGGACCCAGGGTCCGAACGGTCGCCCCGCCACGATCGATCCGGACATTCCCGTCGATGATCACGAAGAACTCCTGGCCGATGTCGCCTTCCTTCATCAGGACGCGGCCGGCCGGCACGTCGACCTCGTCAGCCAGGCGACCGACCTCCTCGAGCTCATGGCGATCGAGCTCGGCGAGGAGCGGCGTTGCCTTCAGCAGCTCGAGCTTCTGATCGGTGTGCGTGGCCATCGCATGCTCCTGTCGGGTCGTCGGGCTCAGCGCGTTTCGTGGATCGCCGCTCGTGTCGCCGTGGTCGGGCTCGCCCCGCCCGCCCCTCAGCCGTCGAGTCCGGGCAGCATACCGCGCGCTCCGGCGGGATTGAAGCCTCTGCTTGGACCGGCCGGCTTCGACCTACACTGGGCGCTGCATCTCGCACCACCCTCCGTTCGAGCCGAACGGCGCCGTCCGCCGACCCGAGGATCCCTCCGATGCCCGATTCGACGCACCCATATGACCGGCCGTCCGACCCGGCGAAGCGCCACTCGGCGGCCCTGACCGACGGCCCCGATCGCGCCGCGGCGCGCGGGATGCTCAAGGCGATCGGCTTCACCGACGAGGACCTCGCGAAGCCGATCATCGGCGTTGGACACAGCTGGATCGAGACGATGCCGTGCAACTACAACCACCGCCGCCTGGCGGAGGCGGTCAAGACCGGCATCCGGGCGGCCGGCGGGACGCCGATGGAGTTCAACACGATCTCGATCAGCGACGGCGTCTCGATGGGCACCGAGGGGATGAAGGCCTCGCTCGTCAGCCGCGAGGTCGTCGCCGATTCCGTCGAGCTGGTCGCCCGCGGGCATCTGTTCGACGGGCTCGTCTGCATCTTCGGCTGCGACAAGACGGGCCCGGGGTCGGCGATGGCTCTCGGCCGCCTCGACATCCCTGGCCTGATGCTCTACTCGGGCACGATCCACCCGGGCATGCGCAAGGGCGTCCGCGACGCGACGGTCGTCACGATCTTCGAGGCGATCGGGGCGTACCGGGCAGGCAAGATCAGCCTGGACGAGCTGTACGAGGTCGAGAGCGCATCGTGCCCCGGGCCGGGCGCGTGTGGCGGCCAGTTCACCGCGAACACGATGAGCATGGTCATCGAGTTCCTCGGCCTGTCGCCGGCCGGCCTGAACGAGATCCCGGCCGAGGAACCGGCCAAGGACGAGGCGGCCCGACGGGCCGGCGAGATGGTCATGCGGCTCGTCCGCGACGACATCCGGCCGTCGACGTTCGTGACCCGGACCTCGATCGAGAACGCGATCGCGGCGATCGCCGCGACGGGCGGGTCGACGAACGGCGTCCTCCACCTGCTCGCGATCGCCCATGAGTACGGGATCCCGCTCGAGATCGACGACTTCGGGACGATCGCCGACCGGACGCCGATCGTGGCCGACCTCCAGCCGGGCGGCCGCTACACCGCGACACATCTCTACGAGGCCGGCGGCCTCGGGCTCGTCGTCCGCGAGCTGCTGGCCGGCGGCCGGATCGACGGTGCGGCTCCGAACGTCGACGGCCGGACCGCCGCCGAGGTCGCGGCCGCAGCCCGGCCGACCGAGGACCAGGATGTCGTCGTCTCGATCGAGCGCCCGCTCAAACCGACCGGCGGGCTGACGATCCTGCGGGGGTCGCTGGCGCCCGACGGTTGCGTGGTCAAGCTCGCCGGCCACGAGCGTCGGCAGCATCGGGGGCCGGCCCGAGTCTTCGACTCGGAGGCCGATTGCTACGCGGCCGTCCGCGATCGGCGGATCGTCGCCGGTGACGTCGTGGTCATCCGCTACGAGGGTCCCGTGGGCGGACCCGGGATGCAGGAGATGCTCAGCGTCACGGGGGCCCTCGTCGGCGAGGGCCTGGGCGACTCGGTCGCCTTGATCACCGATGGCCGCTTCTCCGGCGGGACCCACGGCCTGATGATCGGCCACATCGCGCCCGAGGCGGCCCTCGGCGGGCCGATCGCGCTGGTCGAGGAGGGCGACGAGATCGTCATCGACGTCGACGCCCGGCGGCTGGACCTCGACGTGCCGGATGCCGTCCTCGACCGACGTCGCGACCGCTGGAGGGCACCGGCGCCGCGCTACACGACGGGCGTGATGGCGAAGTACGCGGCCCTCGTCGCATCGGCGTCCGAGGGCGCGGTCACGACCGGACGTCGTCTCGCCCGGGCGATGGCCGATCCCGGCCTGACCGTCAGCGAAGCCCGGAGCGACACGGTCATCTCGGGCGGGTGATGGTCCGGATCGGCTTCAAGACCTCGCCGCAGGACGTCGACTGGCCGACCCTCGACGCGACCTGGGCACGAGCGGGTGAGCTCGGCATCTTCGACAGCGGCTGGCTCAACGACCACCTGACGAACATGAACGCGGACGGGCCCGGCCCTTCGTTCGAGGCGCTGACACTCATGGCCGCCCTCGTCCATCATGTGCCGGGACTGACCGTCGGGCACGCCGTCCTCTCGAACACCTTCCGCCATCCCGTCCTGCTGGCCAAGGCGGCCACGGTCCTGGACCACGCGACGGGGGGTCGGTTCGTGCTCGGGCTGGGCGCCGGCTGGTTCGAGGGCGAGCATGAGCCGTTCGGGCTCGAGCTGCCACCGATCGGTCCGCGGATCGACCGGCTGGAGTCCGCGGTGGCCGTCCTCGATGCGCTGTTCTCGCCGTCGGCCGCCGCTCCGCCTGGCGTGACCCGGCCCGATCCCTTCTATCCCCTTGCGGGTGCGACGAACATGCCCCCGCCGTTGACCCCGGGCGGCCCGCCGCTGTACCTCGGGGGCCAGGGGCCGCGGGGCATCCGTCTCGCCGCCCGGCGCGCGGCCGGTTGGCTCCAGCCCGGCAACGAGGCAGGCGACGTTGCCTACTTCGCCGGGAAGCGGGTCGCGCTGCTCGCCGCAATGGAGGCGATCGGGCGGGATCCGGCGGGCTTCGATCTGGTCGGCCAGGTGAACGTCGGCCGGACGGCGGCGTCCCGGGCCGAGGCGCTGACGGCGGCCCGTGGACTGATCGGCGCCGGGGCGACGCACGTGATCCTCGGGATCGCCTCGGACCTCGGCCCCGCGGCGATCGACGAGGTCGCGCGGGAGCTCGTGGAGCCGCTCCGCGCGGAGCATTCGTGACGGCGACGGCTCGTGAATGCCCGATCTGCGCGGCCCCACCCAGGTATCGAGACCGGGCCTGCGCCGAACCGCCGGCGCGGCGATGATGACGCCGTGATCCACGAGACCCTGCCGGACGACCCACCGCGCCCGGCGTTCCCGCCACCCGATCCGGCGGCGTACGACACCGAGCGGAACGCGGCCGCCCGCGCGCGGGGACTCTCGGCCCCGTACATCGCCGGCGGCCGCGACCCCGACCAGGAGCGAGCCGATCGCGAGGACCGGCACTGGGTCCGGATCCTCCTGATCATGGTCGTCGTGATCGTCCTCGCCGGCTTCCTGCTCGGTTTCGTCGCGGCTCTCGCCCACCTCGACAGCCTGGTCGGCGGAAGCGGCTGAGGTGGGGGTTGCGACCGACCTCCCGTCCGTGAGCGTCGACGCCGCGACGTGGCGGCGGGCCCAGGACCGGCTCGTCGAGGACCTCCGAGCGCTGATCCGGATCCCGTCGATCAACCCGCCACCGGACGGCGCCCCGGACGGCGAGCGTCAGGCGGCTGAATGGATCGCCGACGCCCTCGCCGAAGCCGGGCTCGCCTCGGAGATCCTCGAGATCGTCCCCGGCCGCGGCTCGGTCTTCGCCCGCCTGCGGGGCAACGGGACGGGCGGCGAGCCGCTTCTCCTCCTGGGCCACCTCGACGTCGTGCCGGCGCCGCCGGAACGCTGGACCCACGATCCGTTCGGCGGCGACGTCGCCGACGGCTACGTCTGGGGCCGCGGCGCCGTCGACATGAAGAACCTGGTCGCGATGGAGCTGGCAGTCGTTCGGCTGCTGGCCGATGGCGCCCGTGCGGCCGGTCGCGATCCGGCGAGCGACCCGATCCCCGGCCTGACCCGCGACATCCTCCTCGCCACCACGGCCGACGAGGAGGCCGGCGGGCTCAACGGGATCGGCTGGATCGTCGGGGAGCGACCGGAGCTGCTGCGGGCCGCCGCGGCAATCAACGAGTCGGGCGCCGTCGCGACGACGTTCGCCGGTCGCCGGTTCTACCCGATCGGCGTCGCGGAGAAGGGCTATGCCGTGTACCGGCTGGCGGTCCACGGGGCCTGGGGCCATGGCTCGATGCCGCGCGACGACAACGCCGCGATCCGGGCGGCCCAGGCCGTCGGCCGCCTCGCCGTCCAGGGCCCGCTACGCCAGACGCCGGTGATGCGGACGTTCCTCGCCGGTCTCGCGGGCCATCTCGACGGCGACGAGGCGCGGCTCCTGCGGGCCCTCGCGAGCGACGAACCGCGTCTCGCCGAGGCGGCCCTCGATGCGCTGTGCGCGCCGATGCCGGCGCGCGTGATCCGCGCGCTGCTCCGCGACACGGTCAGCCCGAACATCGTCCACGCCGGGGTGAAGTACAACGTGATCCCGGGCGAGGCGACGATCGAGCTCGACTGCCGGGTGCTCCCCGGCACGACCGAGGAGGCGATGCGCGAGACCGTCGTCGCGCGGCTCGGCCCGGCGCTGGCGGGCCACGTGGATGTCGAGCTCGTCATCCACGCGCCGGCGGTCGACGCCCCGATCGACGGCGAGCTGTATCGCGTCATGGAGCGCACGATCGTCGACCATGACCCCGACGGCATCCCGCTGCCGTTCATGGTCCCGTTCGCGACCGATGCCAAGCACACGGCGGCGCTCGGGATCCCGACCTACGGGTTCTCGCCCCTGCGCCTCGACCCCGACGAGCCGTTCATGGAGCGGTTCCACGGCATCGACGAGCGGGTCGGCCTCGAGGCGCTCCGCTGGGGTCTGCCGGTCCTGTACGACGTGGTCCGCCGGTTCTGCGGCTGAGCCGAACCGGCGTCTCGCCGGGCTTCGCGGGGACTGGCCGGTCTGGCGCCCGGCCGACGGTCAGGCGTTCGTCTGCGGCCGGCCCGCTTCCTCGGGGCCCTGGGTGACCGACACCTCCGCGCTGCACCTCGTGCACCGGAAGATCAGGCCCTTCAGCCACGAGCGCTCGGCGTCGTGGTCAGGCTGCCCGTGATGGATCGGCTCCATCGGGGACCAGCTCCCGTCCTCATGACGGTGCTGGAGACGGAACTCCTCGACGATGCGCAGGTTGGGGTCCATCAGGCCTCCAGGTGGAACGAGTGCAGTCGCTGCATCGTCGCCGGATCGGGGTGCGGGTGCAAGGCCGGTCCGCTCACTCGGGACGGTTCTTGATCAGGCGACCGCGTCGGGAGATCGCGTGGGTCGCGAGGGCCGCGACGCCCATCGCGATCAGCGCCCGCTCCGCCGTCGGCATCGGCCGGACTGCCGACAGGAACTGGTCCGCGCGGGCACGGTCGACGACCCGCAGCAGCGCGGCCCCGCGCGGGGTCAGCTGGAGCGATCGCTGGCGGCGGTCCTCGGCCTCGACGCGTCGCTCGACGAGCCGTCGCCGGACCAGCCCGTCGACGAGGCGGCTCGTCGCAGACGGCGAGCGGTTGATCACCTCGGCGAGGTCGCCGATCGTCATCGTCCCCGAGTCCGCGAGCACGTAGAGGGCGGCGAGCTGGGTGAACCCAAGCCGCATCTCGCCCAGCTGCGACGCGAAGCCGATCACGAGCTCCCGCCAGAGGGCGCGGCCCATCGCCACCCGCTCCGAGATCTGCCGAACGTTCGAGATCCTCGTGCCGGCGGCCAGGACCGTTGCCGAGAGGTCGGCCTCGAAGCGCCGCGCGATCGCCCGGGCGGGCGGCGGTGGGGCGATCCGGCGGGTCACCACCCGTTCCGCCGCCGGGGCGGCGATCCGGGTGCTGGACGTTCGCGGCTGGTTCGTCATCCCCCGGAGAATAGCCCCGCCGGACGCGTTCCGTGCAACGTCGCACACGCCAGCACGCGTGGAGCGTGATCGAGCGGCTACCCTCGGCCACGATGACCACGTCTGCCTTCGTCTTCCCCGGCCAGGGCTCGCAGTCGGTCGGCATGGGGCAGGCACTCGTCGCCACATCGCCAGCCGCCACCGCCGCCTTCGCCGCGGCCGACGACGCCCTCGGCACGCCGATCAGCGACCTCGCGTGGAACGGTCCCGCCGACGTCCTCGACCGGACGGAGAATGCCCAGCCCGCACTCCTCACGACCTCGATCGCCTACCTCGTCGCGATGCGGGAGCGTTGGGCGGCGCTCGGCATCGATCCGCCGGCGATCGCGTTCGCCGCAGGCCATTCGATGGGCCAGTACTCGGCCTTCGTGGCTGCCGGAGTGATCTCGCTCGAGGACGGCGTTCGGCTGGTCCGTGAGCGCGGACGGCTGATGCAGGCCTCCGGATCGGGTCGCGACGGCGCGATGGCGGCGATCCTCGGCCTGGACGACGGCCGGATTCCGGAGCTCGTCGAGCGCGGGTCGGCCCACGGCACGTTCGGCGTCGCGAACCGCAACGCCCCGGGCCAGGTCGTCGTCTCGGGCGAGCGTCCGGCGATCGAAGCGGCCGCCGACATCGCCCGCGACCTCGGCGCCCGCAAGGCGATCGTGCTGCCCGTCTCCGTCGCCGCGCATTCGCCACTCATGGCGGAGGCCGCCGAAGGCATGCGGCGCGTCCTCGCCGACGTCGCGTTCCACGACCCCGCGATCCCGCTCCTGGCCAACGCCGACGCGCGACCGATCACCACGGCCGTCGGCGCCCGGGCCGAGCTCGTCGAGCACCTGACGGCCGGCGTCGACTGGGTCGCGGCCGTGGAGCGGATGACGGCCGCCGGCGTCGACACGTTCATCGAGGTCGGCCCGGGCCGCGTCCTGACCGGGCTGATCAAGCGGATCGCCCCGGACGCCACGACGATCCCCCTCGACGACCCCTCCTCTGCCGACCGACTGACCGTGCCCTTCGCCACGGTCGCGACCGCCTGACCCTCCGAACCTCTTCGACCCTCCAGAAAGGAACCTCCGAGCGTGCGCAAACCCGATTACGACCGGCGTGTCGTCGTCACCGGACTGGGCGTGATCAGCCCGGTCGGCAACGACGTGAAGACCGCCTGGGGCAACCTCGTCCACGGCCAATCCGGGCTGCGGGAGATCACGAAGTTCGACGTCGCCCGCTACGAGGCGAAAGCGGCAGGCGAGGTCCGCGACTTCAACGCCGCCGAATGGATGGATCCGAAGGCGGTGCGCCGCAGCGAGACGAGCATGCACTTCGGCGTCGCGGCAGCGAAGCAGGCGCTGGTCGACTCCGGGTTCGAGATCACCGACGAGAACCGCGAGGACGTCGGGGTCGTGTTCGGCTCCGGGGCCGGCGGCCAGCAGCTGATGATCGACGCCTGGGTCAACCTCCACGAAAAAGGCCCGCGGAGCGTCCCGCCGACGTTCATCGCGAACGCCCTCGTCGACTCGACGTCCGGGATGATCGCGATCGAGACCGGCGCCATCGGCCACAACGTCTGCATCGTGTCGGCCTGCGCCACCGGCACGCACAACGTCGCGGAGGGCGCCGAGGCCATCCGCCGCGGCGACTGCATCGCGGTGATCTCCGGCTCGACGGAGGCGCCGCTCCTCGAGACGGCCCACGCCGGCTTCACGAACATGCGGGGCATGGGGCTGCCCCGCCCCGGCGAGCCGCTCCAGACGGTCTCGCGCCCGTTCGACAAGAGCCGCGACGGCTTCGTCCTCGGCGAGGGCGCCGGCTCGCTGTTCCTCGAGGACCTCGAGCTTGCCAAGGCCCGCGGCGCCAAGATCTACGCCGAAGTCGTGGGCTACGGGTCGACGAACGATGGCTGGGACATGGTCCAGCCGATCGATCGCGGCTCCGGTTCGGCCCGGGCGATGAAGCAGGCCCTCGAGCGTCGCGGCGTACCGGCCGACGAGGTCGACCTGATCAACCCGCACGGGACGTCGACGCCGCTCGGCGACAAGCGCGAAGCGGAGGCGATCTGGGCCGTCTTCGGCGATCGCTCGGCCGCGTCGCGGACGTCGCTCGCGATCAGCGGGACGAAGTCGATGACGGGCCACATGATGGGCGCCGCCGGCGCGTTCGAGGCGTTCGCAACCGTGATGTCCGTCGCCGAGCAGTGCATCCCGCCGACGATCAACTACCGCGATGCCGACCCCGAGTGCGATCTCTGGGTCGTGACCGAGGCCACCCCGCGACCGATCCGATACGCACTGAGCAACAACATCGGACTCGGCGGTCACAACGGCGCGGTGATCTTCAAGCGCTACGACGGCGATTAGGGCTGTCGCAGTCGGGTCATACAATCCGTCGATGCCCAAGACTCCTGAGGCTCACCCCGTTGCCTGAAACCGATCCTGCCCGGCGTGCCGTCGTGACCGGTTTGGGCGCAGTGATGCCGATCGGGAACGACTTTCCGACGTACTGGTCGAACCTCGTGGCGGGCGTCACGGGGACCCGGCTCATCCAGAGCTTCGATGCGACCGGCTTCGAGGTCCGGATCGCCGCGGAGGTCCTGGACTTCGACCCGGCCGCGGCGATGGACCCGAAGATGGCCCGCCGGATGACCCGCTTCATCCATCTTGCGATGGCGGCCGGCAAGGAAGCCGTCATCGACTCCGGGATCGACTTCTCGGCGATGTCCGAGGAGGAGCGCGATCGCGTCGGGGTGGTCGTCAACACCGGCGGCGGCGGGATCGAGGCCATCATCGACGGGACCCACGTCCACGACACGCGCGGGCCGCGCTTCGTGAGCCCGTTCGCGGTCCCGGCGCTCTCGGGCTCGATGGGGGCGGCACTCCTCTCGATGGAGTACCGCCTGACCGGTCCGGTCATGACCCAGGTCGCCGCGTGCGCGACGTCGGTCATCGCCTTCCACGACGCGCTTCGCCTGATCCGGACCGGCGAATGCGATGTCGTCCTGACCGGCGGCTCGGAGGCACCGGTCGTCCCGATGGGCGTCGCCGCGCTCGCGAACATGGGCGCCCTCTCGAAGCGCAACGACTCGCCCGAGACCGCGTCCCGGCCGTTCGATGGGACCCGCGACGGCTTCGTCCTCGGCGAGGGCGCGGGCGTCGTGATCGTCGAATCGCTGGCCCATGCCCTCGACCGCGGTGCGACGCCCCTCGCCGAGGTCATCGGCGGCGCGCTGACCGCCGACGCGTTCCACATCAGCGCCCCGGACCCGACGGGCCGCGGCCAGGCCCGGGCGATGACGGGCGCCCTTCGCAATGCCGGCGTCGCGCCCGACGAGATCGACTACATCGTCGCCCACGGCACGTCGACCCAGCTCAACGACGTGACGGAGACGCGGGCGATCAAGGCAGCCTACGGAGCCCACGCGCGGAAGGTCGCGATCAGCTCACCGAAGTCGATGATCGGCCACCTCGTCGGCGCCGCCGGGATCGCCTCGGCTCTCGCCGGGATCGGGGCCATCCGCGACCAGGTGATCCCACCGACGGCGAACCTCCGGACGCCCGACCCGGAATGCGATCTCGACTACGTCCCGCTCACGGCCCGCAACGCGCGAGTGGACACCGTCGCCGTGAACGGCTTCGGCTTCGGCGGCCAGAACGCGGTCGCGATCTTCCGGCGCCTCGACGCCTGACGGCCTCCCTCGGCCCCGCCGCGATCAGCGGTCGCGGGTCCGATCACGGATGAATGCGACGACCCGCGGGTCGATCCAGCCCGGAGCGGCCGTTCGCTCCTCGAGGTTCTCGACAGCCATCCAGTCGACCAGTGCCCGCTGCCAGCCGGTGTCCCAGCCATCGGGCAGGTCACGTGGCGTGCCGATCGCCGGCCGGGGCTCGTCGTCCGCGGCGGACGGCGTCATCGACCGGTAGACCGCGCCGAGGGACCCGGCGGGGCCGACGCCGAGCGTCGTGAGACCGGCCCGGAGCTCGCCGGCGAGCGCGGCGTCGAGCGGGACCAGCTCGCCGGGTGACGGCCGGTCGAAGTACAGCCGCTGGAGGGCCAGGATCCGACCAAGCTCCCCGATCGGGTCGACGTGGTCCTCGACGCGAAGGTCGATCCAGCGATCGTTGCCGCCGCCGTACCCGCCACCCGAGCGGACGACAAGGAGGGCCGCCGACTGCCGCCCCCGCCGATCCCCGCCGGCCGCGTCGGCGTCGGCGAGGCACGCGACGAGGAGCTCGGCAAAGGGCAGGCCGCCGGCCTCGAATCGCTCGGCCAGAGCGTCGACGACCGTGGGGCCGGCGAGGATGTTGCCCTGGGCTGCGTAGCCACCGCCGACGCGGCCGCCGGCCCATCGGAAGCAGTGGCGTCCCGTGTGGCTGGCCGCGCGACCCGCCGCGTCGACGATCCCGACCTGGCGCTCCTCGCGGAGGTCGTCGTCGGCGATCAGCCCGGCGAGCGCATCGTCGGCCGTTGCCCCTGCCGCCAGCGCGTCGAGCCCGTCCGGACCGTAGGCGACGTTCGCGAACGCCTGGGTCGCGACCGCACCGACGTCGGCCCTGGCCCACGGCACGACCGCACCCACCGCGAGGAACTTCGACTGGACCGCCACCGCCAGGTCGCCGGTCTGCTCGTCGCGGGCGACGATGGAGAACGTCACGGGAACGGGCTAGAGCCGGATCCGCGGGTCGAACACCGCGGCGAGGACGTCGACGGTGAGGTTGGCGAGGACGATGCACAGCGTCGCGAAGAGGACCGTGCCCATGATCAGGGGCACGTCGGCCGTCCGGATCGAGTCGACTGCGAGCTTGCCGATCCCCGGCCAGCTGAAGATCTGTTCGACCACGACCACGCCGCCCAGGAAGAACCCGATGTCGAGCCCCACCTGGGTGAGGATCGGTCCGACGGCGTTCCGGAAGGCGTGCCGCCAGTTGACGGTTGACTCCGGCAGCCCCTTTGCCCGGGCCGTCCGGACGTAGTCGCGGTGGAGCTCCTCGAGCATCGTCACCCGGGTCAGGCGGGTGTAGTAGGCGGCGCCGGCGAACCCAACGGTGAGCGCGGGCAGGATCAGGTAGCGGAGGTCCAAGGGCTTGTAGCCGCCGATCGGGAACAGGTCGATGCCGAAGAGCGTATGGGGCAGGAAGCCGAGGTAGTGGATCAGCAGCAGCCCGACCCAGAACGACGGCGCCGAGACGAGGATGATCGAGAGGACTGTCGACCCGCGGTCGAAGATGCTGTCCCGACGGGTCGCGGCGAGCAGTCCGAGCGGGACGCCGATGATCAGCTCGATGAAGAGCCCGGCGAGGGCCAGCTGGAGGGTGGCCGGGAACCGCTGGAGGATCAGGGGCACGACGTCCATGTTCTGGCTGAACGAATGCCCCAGGTCGCCGTGCAGCGCCCGACCGGCGTACGCCCCCAGCTGGGCGAGCAGCGGCTGATCCAGGCCGAGCTGGTGCGAGATCCGGGCGACCGCGTCGGCGGAGGCGCGGGGCCCGGCGATGACCCGGGCCGGGTCGGCCGGAAGGACATAGACGAGGACGAACGTGACCGTGCCGACGCTGAGGAGGACGGCCACGGCCCAGCCGAGCCGGCGCAGGATGTATCGGAGCATCTCAGCCGGTCACGATCGGGAGGACACGGGCGAGGCCCCGCCACGGGGCCTCGCCCGAGGTGCCTGGCTCAGGAGCCGGGCTTCAGCTGGACGTTCCGCAGGTCGTACTGCCAGACCGGGTGGATCTGGAAGTTCGCGACGCGCGTGCTGACCAGCGTGAACCAGACCTGGTGACGGACCGGGACCCACGGCGCGTCGGCCATGATCATCGTCTGGATCTGCTGGTACTCCTGGAGCCGCTTCGCGTTGTCGGTCTCGCCGCGGGCGGCCTTGGCCAGCGCGTCGACGTCCTTGTTGCAGTAGAGCGCGGCGTTCGCGCCACCCTGGACCGCGGACGCGCAGGACAGGATCGGGTCGATGAAGTCGGACGGATCCGGATAGTCCTGGAACCAGCCGACCCAGCCGAGCGGGGCCTTGTGCGGCGTCTCGATCCGGTCGAGGAAGGTCGCGAACTCCTCGGTCGTGATGTCGACCTTGACGCCGACGGCGGCGAGGTCCTGCTGGAGGGCCTGGGCGATCGACGGATCCGGATCGGTCGTGTCCGTGTACAGATGCGACTCGAAGCCGTTCGGGTAGCCGGCATCGGCGAGCATCTGCTTCGCCTTCGCCTGGTCGAAGGTGTAGGGATGGCAGTTGGCGTCGAAGCCCGGCATGTCCGGCGGGAAGATGCAGTCGGCCTTGACACCGGCTCCGTGGACGAGCTTGAGGATGTTGTCCTTGTCGATCGCGTATTCGAGCGCCTGGCGCACGGCTGGCTTCGAGAGCGGGCCGTTGTTCGGCTGCTGGGTGTCCATGAACAGGTAATCGGTGTCGACCAGCGTGTGGGTGACGAGCTGGTCCTTGTACTTCGGGTCCGTCGTGATCTGGGTGAACGAGCCCGCGGGCAGCGGGTCGCCCATCATGTCGAGCTGGTCGGCCTCGATCTGCTGGATCGCGGCGTTGTCGTCGACCCCGACCTTGAAGTCGATCTCGTCGAGGTAGGGCTGGCCGGTCTGCCAGTAGTTCTTGTTGGCGACGAACGTGGCCTGGGTGCCTTTCGTGTAGTCCTTGAGCACGTACGGGCCGGTCCCGATCGGGCTCTTGGCGACCTCGGCGGAGTCGTGGACCGTCTCCTTCGGGACGATCGACGCGAACGGCGTGGCAAGGATGTTCAGGAACGTGGCGTCGGCCGTCACGAGGTCGAACTCGACGGTCAGGTCGTCGATCTTCTTGATGCCCGACGCGGTCTCGGCCTTGCCGCCGATCACGTCGTTCGCGCCGACGATGTTCCCGAAGAAGGCGCTCGACACCGGCGATGCCGACGGCTTGAGCTTCGGATCGAGGACCCGGTTGAAGCTCGCGACGACGTCGTCGGCGTTCATCTCCCGGAGCACGGAGCCATCCGGCTTCACGAACTTCACGCCGGAATGGATCTTGACCGTGTAGGCCTTGCCGTCGGCTGACACCGTCGGCATCCCATCGGCCAGCAACGGCTGGAGCTTGGTCCCCGTGTCATAGCCGAGGAGCTGCTCGTAGATCAGGCGCTCGGCCGGCCACGAGACGACGTCGTAGCCCTTGGCCGGATCGAAGTACTGGATGTCGCTGTTCCACGCGATCGAGAGGGTCCCGCCCTGACCCGTCGCGACGCTGGCGGCGGGGCCGCTCTCGCTCGGGGCGGCCGCGGAGCCGGTCGGCTGCGAGGCGGCCGGCGAGCTCGGGCTGGCGGCGGGCGTGCAGGCCCCGACGATGAGGCCGATGGCGAGCGCTCCGACGCTCCATCTTCCGGTCAGGACGCGTGGCTTCATGTCGATCTCCTCCAACCGATCTACTCGCCGGATGTCAGCGAGGTTCAGCGCCAGTGGTGTGGGTCGAGGGCGTCCGCAAGGGCGTCTCCGAGCAGGTTGAACGCAAGGATCGTGACCATGATCGCTAGGCCGGGCAGGACGACGAGCCGCGGGTCCGTGTCGTAGTAGCCGAGGTGCTGGCTGATCATCTGCCCCCAGGTGGCGGCCGGCAACGGGATCCCCACCCCGAGGAAGGAAAGGGTCGCTTCGAACAGCACCGTCGACGCGATTCCGAGCGTGGCGTACACGACGATGATCGAGCTCAGGTGAGGCAGCACGTGGTGGGTCACGATCCGGGGCGTTCGGACGCCGACGGCCCGGGCGGCCGTCACGAACTCGGATTCGCGCAGGACGAGCATCCGGCCGTGCACGATCCGGGCCACGCCGGTCCAGAGGACACCGGCGATCACGGCAACCACGAGCGGCAGGCTGGGACCCACGATCGCGACGAGGGCGATCGCCAGGAGCAGGACCGGGAACGAGAGGATCGCGTCGGTCACCCGCATGAGAACCGTTTCGATGGGCAGCACGATCCGGATTGCCGGCCCGTTCCGCCGGCCGATCCGGAGCACGCGCCGGCCGGCGAACGCCGCCACCGAGCCGACGATCACGCCGATCAGCGTCGCCAGGACGTTGGCGACGATCCCGACCGTCAGCGAGCTCCGCGCCCCGTACAGAAGCCGGCTGAGCTCGTCGCGGCCGAGGAGGTCGGTCCCGAGCGGGAATCCCGGCGACGGGCCGATCGGGTCACCGTGGGCGTCGAGGCCCTCGCGCCGGAACTGTTGATCGGGGTCGTGCGGCGCGAGGACCGGTGCGAGGGCAGCCGCGGCGACGATCAGGACCACCATGACCGAGCCGAGCCAGAACGACGGATTGCGGCCGAGGGCGCGCCACACGCGCGAACCGCTCGGATACTCGGCGACCTCGTGGTCGACGACGACCGCCGCAGGTTGAGCCGTCACCGCTCCTCCTCGGGTCCGGTCGAGCGTCCTGGCGCGACCGGATCGATACCCTGAGCGGGCAATGATCGCGCGATGTCGCGCCGGGCGTCGAGCAGCCGCGCAGCACGCGGCCTCCGGGCCGGCGGGAGGAGCGCCTGCGCCCTCATTGGCGCGCGGGCCGATCAGCCCTCGCTGAGCCGACGGCCCTCGAACGCTTCGATCGCGGCCCGATGCGCCGCGGAGATCGCGACGGGCGCATCGGCGGTGTAGTCGTAGCGGACGAGGATCGAGACGCTGACGGCGACGAGGCGGGCGGGTCCCTCGCCGGCCCGCGCAGTCAGGCGATGCTCGAGCGTGAAGCTGGACCGGCCGAGCCGGGTCGCCCGCGTCTCGACGGTGACGACCTCCCCGTGGAAGGCCGGCGCCCGGTAGGTGATCCGGGCCTCGGCGAGGATCAGGCTCTCTGCCCCCTCCGTGCCGAGGCGGACCGGTTCCCCGGTCACGTCCGTCCAGTACGAGATCCGGGCCGCCTCGCAATACGTGAGGTAGACCGCGTTGTTGACGTGGCCCATCGCGTCGGTGTCGGCGAACCGGACATCGAGCTCGCGGCGGTGGGCGAAGTCGCCCGGGAGGTCTCGCGGGTCCGCGGGCTCCTCGACGTGGATCCGCCGGCGCACGGGCGACGGGCCGCTCATCGGACCATGATCCGGCCGGTCATCCCGGCATCGGCGTGACCGGCAACGGTGCAGAACACCGTCCATTCGCCCGGCTGGTCGATCCGGAACCGGATCCGCTGCACCTGGCCGGGGCGGGCGTTGGCGTCGATGTTCGCGAGACCCGCGACGGTCCAATCGTGGAACACGGTGTCGTCGTTCGTGAACCGGAGGACGACGAAGCGACCGGCGGGGACCTCGATGTCGGCGGGGGCGAACCGCATGTCCCGGGCGGTGATGTCGATCGTCACGGCGCCGGCGTCGATGGCTCGATCGGCCGCGATGACGCCGCCGGCCACCGCGAGGGACGCGATCGCGACCGCAACGAGGTACCAGGCGCGGCGGAGCCGGGCGATCGGACCGCGCCTCGGAGCTGGCCGGACTCCAGCCGGTCGAGCGTCGAACGTCCGGAGCCGGAGCGAGTTCGTGACGACGGCCACCGACGACAACGCCATGGCCGCCGCCGCGAGCGCCGGGTTCAGGACGATCCCGACCGGCAGAAGGGCGCCCATCGCGACGGGGATCAGGACGACGTTGTAGGCGAACGCCCAGAAGAGGTTCTCCCGGACGACCGCCATCGTCGCTCGCGACAGGGCGATGGCGGCCGGGACGCCGCGTGGGTCGCCGCCGACGAGGGTGACACCGGCAGCCTCGATGGCGACGGCCGCGCCGGACCCGATCGCGATCCCGACGTCGGCCCGGGCGAGCGCCGGCGCGTCGTTGACGCCGTCGCCGACCATCGCCACCGTGTGGCCGCCCGCATGCAGCTGCTCGATCTTCGCGGCCTTGTCGGCCGGCACGACGCTCGCCATCACGTGATCCCGGGCGATCCCGACCTGGTCCGCCACGGCCACCGCGGTCCCCTGCACATCGCCGGTCACCAGCCAGACGTCGATCCCGGCGGCGCGCAGCTCGGCGACGGCCGCCCGCGCCTCCGGGCGGACGGGGTCGCTCACCCCGACGATGCCGGCGAGGGAGCCATCGACGGCGATCCAGACCGGGGTGCCGCCCTCACCCGACAGACGGAGGGCGGCGCCCTCGCCGGCCGACGTCGCGATCCCACGATCCGCCAGGAGCCGGGCGGTCCCGACGACCACCGACCGGCCGTCGACGCGGCCCTCGACCCCGTGACCGGCGCTCGAGGCGAACCCGGTGACCTCGCGGAAGCCGAGCTCGTCGACGCGGGCGCGAGCCACGATCGCGGCCCCGAGCGGGTGCTCGCTGCCCGTCTCGAGGGACCCGGCGAGATCGAGCAGCTCGGCCGCATCGAGGCTGCCGACCGGGACCACCTCGCCGACCGTCGGCCGGCCGAGCGTCAGTGTCCCCGTCTTGTCGAACACGACCGCGTCGACGCGATGGGCGAGCTCGAGGGATTCGCCACCGCGGAACAGGATGCCGGCCTCGGCGCCCCGGCCGGTCCCGACCATGATCGCCGTCGGCGTCGCCAGACCCATGGCGCACGGGCAGGCGACGATGACGACGCCGATGAACGCGGTCAGCGCGAGCGTCAGGCGGGGCTCCGCGCCGAAGGCGAACCAGGCGAGGAACGTCAGGCCGGCAATCGCGATGACCGCCGGGACGAACACCTCGCTGATCCGGTCGGCGAGCCGCTGGATCGGGGCCTTGGACCCCTGGGCGTGCTCGACGAGTGCGACGATGCGGGCGAGCGCCGTGTCCGCGCCCACGCGGGTCGCGCGGAAGACGAACGTCCCCGACCCATTGAGGGTCGCGCCGAAGAGCTCGTCGCCGGGGCCTTTCTCGACCGGGATCGGCTCACCCGTGAGCATCGACTCGTCGACCGCCGACGATCCCCCGACCACCGTCCCGTCGACCGGGATGCGGTCGCCCGGCCGGACCCGGAGCAGGTCGCCCGGTTGGATCTCCTCGACGGCGACGGGCCGGTCGCCGGACGGCGCGACGAGCCAGGCCGTCGTCGCCTGGAGGCCGATGAGCCGACGGATCGCGCCGCTGGCCTGGCCCTTCGCGCGCGCCTCGAGCCAACGGCCGATGAGGACGAGCCCGAGGATGATCGTCGCGCTGTCGAAGTAGGTCTCGGGATGGAGGCCGGCCTCGTGGACGAGCTCGGGAGCGAGGGTGACGACGACGCTGTAGGCCCAGGCGCTCGTCGTGCCGATCGCCACGAGCGTGTCCATCGTCACGCCGCGGTGCCGCGCTGCCCGCCACGCCGCGGCATAAAACCGGCGCCCGGCCCAGGCCTGGACGATCGTGGCCGGGACGATGACCAGGCGATTGATCGTCTCCATCGGGACGACCGTCTGGGGCCAGAACATGAGGATCATGATCCCGGCGGCCACGACGAGCGACACCGACCCCTCGACGAGGAGACGCCGGGCCGATGCGGCTCGCTGGCGGGCGTCGGCATCGGCCGCGGCCCGCAGCGTCCGAGTCGCGCTCGTCTCGGTGTCGTCGGGAATCGGCTTCAGGTCGTAGCCGGCAGCCTCGATGGCGGCGGCGATCTCCGCCCGCCCGGTGCGACCCGGGACGTAGCGGATTGTGGCGAGCTCGGTCGCGAGGTTGACCGTCGCGGTCTCGACCCCGTCCGTCCGCTTCAGGAACCGC
>DATLVO010000231.1:0-2161 GCA_035577485.1 Verrucomicrobiia bacterium | reverse complement strand
CGGTCGTCGCCTCGGCGGTCGGCGCGCTGCCCGAGATCGTCGGCTCGGCGGGGATCGTCGTCCAGCCGCGCGACGCGGAGCGCCTCGCCTCCGCCCTGGCGACGACCTGGTCGGACGAGCGCGTCCACGCCGGCCTCGCTGCCGCCGCCCGGGAGCGCGCCCAGACGGACCGTCGAACGTGGTCAGACGTCGCGGACGAAACGCGGCGCGTCTACGCCGAGGTCGCCGCTCGCCCCCAGGTGGGCGAATGATCGTCCCGTGGATCTGAGCCCTGGGGCAACCGTCGGGCGACCGGCTAGAAGGCGGTCAGTCCGATCGGGCGCAGCATCGGGGGCGGTGCCTTGCCGGCCTTGAACGTCATCTTCGACCCGTAGGGCATCACCTGGACGAACGTCTGGCCGATCGTCAGCACGACCGGCTTGCCGGCCTTGTCGAAGAACTGGGTGGGCGAGGTGAGCGCCGTCTTCTTCCAGGTCCCCTGGATCGTCTTGCCATTCGTCGAGATCCAGGCCGGCCCGGTGCCGATCACGGTCGCCTCGAGGCGGTGATGGTGCGTGTCGTCGCCGAGTGGCCCGAAGTGCATGAGCATCACGACGACGTTCTTCGGGGCGACGCGCTTGCCGGTCGCGGCGTCGATCTGCTTCTTCTCGGTCGAGTTCGAGCGCAGGTACGTGTTCGTCCGGTTGTCGTACCGGTAGAGGATGTGGTTCGCGAGGTAGTCGACCTCGATCTGGCCGCCGATCGGCCGGAGCTCCGGCGCGAGGTCCGGGGCGAACGTCCAGGGCCACGCCACCGGCGTGTCCTTGATGCCCTGGAGCTGGGAGATCCGCCGGAGCTGCTTGCCGGTCGTGTACAGGTTGTGGGGCGCGAACCGCGACTGGATCCGGCGGAACTGGCTGCCCCAGCGGAACTCGTCCGCGTTGTAGACGAGCTGGCCCTGACCCTTGGCCTTGAGCGTCGCGAGCGCCTGGGGCGAGCCGCCGGCGTGGGCGTAGAGGGCGCGGACCTCGGCCGCCCAGGCGATGTAGTAGTAGCGCGAGCTGCGAACCGGCCCGACGTCGGTCGGGATGTTCTCCTGGAAGATCATCATGTAACGCGGGATGCCGCCCTCGGCCGGCGCCTGCCAGACGATCGATGCCGCGCTGTAGCCCGACTGCGGCCGGGCCGGCGAGAGGTCGTCGATCATCACCGCGATCGGATGACGGGCGGCCGCCTCGGGGGTGACGAGCCGACCGGTCAGCGGAGCCGGGACGAGGACGGTGGTCGGGCTGGGCGTCGGCGTCGGTACGGGTGTGGCGCTCGGGGACGAGGACGGGGTCGTCGAGCCGCTGTCCGACGGCTCGGGCGACGAGGGCAGTGGCTGGGCCGACGGGTGGCCGCTTCCGATCGCGGCGACGAGGCCCGAACCGGCAGGACCGGACGCCGACGGGTGCGCCGCGCCGGCCGCCAGCATCCCGAGTCCGAGCCCGCCGACGATCGCCAGGACCGCAAGGCCGATCACGGCGACGCGATTCATCCGCATCCGATCCGCTGGAGCTGCATCTGGGGGTCCTCGACTGGGAGCGCGGCGGGGGCCGCGTCGGCCGGAGCGATGGCTCTCCGGCGGCGATGACACGTGACGGCGCCTGGCGCAGGATACGACAGGTGCCCGTTCATCGCGTCTCGACGCCCTGGCCGGCCGGTAAGTGACGGACCGCGGGCTGCGCGGTAGGCTGACAACCGACGCGCGACCCCCGCGGCCGATCGAACGCTGGAGGACGAGATGCCCGAGCGCGACACGCCCAACCCCGCCGACGCCGGCCCGCTCGCGCGCGCCGAGGCGGCGGCGGAACGGGAGGCGGCCGCCGAGGCGGCGGCCGAGGCCAGCCGATCGAGCGACGCAGCGGCGAGCCCGAAGGTCGTCCGGCCGCGGGTCCGAACGAGCACGAAGGCGGACGCGGCGGTGAACGGCGCTCCAACCGCGAGCAAGCCCGCATCGACCGTGAAGCCTTCCGACGGCACCACGGGGACGCGGGCAGTGGCCGTCCAGGTCGAGCCGCCGCGATCGGTCTCCGGCGAGACCATCAACGTCACCCAGGCCGGGCTCCAGAACGTGAACGCCACGAACATCGACATCCGCCAGGGCGGGATCGGCCGGGCGCAGGCGACCGACATCGCGATC
>DATLVO010000230.1:0-19881 GCA_035577485.1 Verrucomicrobiia bacterium | reverse complement strand
CCCATTCTCGCGCGGAGGCGATAACGGCGGCTGTCGCGCCTGGGTGCCGCTGGGCGCGTTGACGCGTGGGGTCAGCCGAGGCGGCGCATGCCCGCCATGCCCAGCGCTTTGATCCCGGCTGGCTGATCGGGCGCGCCGGCGGTCGCGGCAACATCGACGAGCGGCCGGACCTCTCGGGCGATCACGTTCACGACCGACGATTCGCGCTGCAGGTCCCCGTCGACGAGGAGCAGGGCGTGGCGCCGGACGATGCCCCGGAGGCGGGCCCATGCGTCGGGCCAGAGCGTGACGTTGACCATTCCGGTCTCGTCCTCCAGGGCCAGGAAGACCGTGCCCTTGGCCGTCATCGGGTGCTGCCGGGTGACGACGAGGCCACCGATCCGTACGCGACCGGGCCGCATGTCGCTCAATGCGGCGTTCGTGACCGCCCCCAGCCGCTCGAGGGAGGGCCGATACAGCCCGACCACCTGCCGCCGGGCATCGAGCCCGATGACCGCGTAGGCATCGCCGATCCGCTCCGACTCGGTCAGGCCGGGGAGCGTCGGGACATCGGTCGGCGGGAGACGGAGCGCCATCGGCCGTGAGGCCGCCCTGGTGAACGCACCGCCGCGGGTCGACCGGCCATCCAGGCGGCCACGGGATGCTCCGGCCACCTCGCGCAGCTGCCAGAGGAGCTCGCGTCGCGGCCGGCCGAGCGAGTCGAGCCCGCCGACCCGGATCAGCCGCTCCAGCGTCTCTTCCGGCAGACCGGTCCGTTCGACGACGTCGGCCAGCGAGCGATATGGCCCGCGGTCCAGCTCCCGATCGAGGAGCGCTTCCTGCTCCTCGCCGATCCCCTTGACGAGCCCGAGGCCGAGCCGGACGCCCCAGCCGACGGTGCTCTCCGCGGCCCAGAGGCCGAGCGCCTGGGCCGAGGGGACCACGCAGCCACTCGACTGGACCGGCTCGGGACGACGCTCGATGCCCGCGTCATCGGGGAGCGGCTCGCCCGGCCGCCCCACCCACTCGGTCGTCGTCTTGTAGGTGCTCCGGTTGATGTCGACCGGGAGGACCGCGACGCCGTGCCGCTTCGCGTCGTTGACGAGGACCTCGACCGGGTAGAAGCCCATCGGCTGGGCGTTGATCAACCCGACGAGGAACTGGGCCGGATAGAAGAGCTTGAGGAACGACGACTCGTAGGCCGTCCGGGCGAAGGCCGCGGCATGCGACTTCGCGAAACCGAACGAGGCGAAGGCCGCGACCTGTCGGAAGAGCTCCTCGGCGACCTCCTCGGTCATCCCCGGCTGGCGCAGGCAGCCGTCGTGGAACTGCTGGTGGAGCTTCTCCATCTCGCGCGTCGAGCGCCACGTCCCCATCGCCCGCCGGAACCCGTCGCTCTCGGCCGGGCTGAACCCGGCGACCTCGATCGCGATCCGCATCACCTGCTCCTGGTAGAGGATCACCCCCATCGAATCGCGCAGCACGGGCTCCAGCGACGGGTGGAGGTAGGTCACGGGCTCCAGGCCCTGCTTGCGCCGCAGGAACGGGTGGACCGCATTGCCTTGGATCGGGCCCGGCCGGATGATCGCGACCTCGACGACGAGATCGTCCAGGCTCGACGGGCGCGACTTCGGCAGTGTCTGCATCTGGGCCCGGCTCTCGACCTGGAAGACGCCGACGGTGTCGGCCGCTCGGAGCATGTCGAAGACCTCGGGGACGTCCTCCGGCAGGCGGTCGAGGTCGAGGCAGACGGCGCAGTCGTGCTCGATCAGCTGGAGTGTCTCGTCGATCGCGGCCAGCATCCCGAGCCCGAGCAGGTCGAGCTTGATCAGCTTGAGGGTCTCGACGTCGCGCTTGTCGAACTGGACGACGACCCGGTCCTTCATCGTCGCCCGCTCGAGGGGAGCGATGTCGATGAGCGGCGCGGCGGTCACGAGCATCCCGCCGCTGTGGATGCTCAGGTGCCGAGGGAAGCCGTCGATCCGGGCGCAGAACTCGAGCCAGCGCTCCCAGTCGGACAGGCCGACCGTCGAGCCGCCGAGCGGCTGCGGTGGCGGCTCGGGCTCGACCCGGGCCACCGACGAGTGGTCGGCGCCCCGGCCCATTGCCGCTGTTCTGGGTGCAGGTGGGTCCCAGTGGTTCGGTCGGCCGAGGCGATCCGTCTTGCGAGGGGCGGGCTCCACCTGGCCGCTCTCCGGATCGATCGCACGGCCGTCGACGAGCGCCGGCGCGACGAGCTTCTCCCGATCCGCGGCATAGCCCGTGCCGCGTCCCTGGCGGAGCCAGGCCACGCTCGCCGGAGTGTCGCCGGGGCCACCCTCGTCGTCGCCATGCCGGGAGGGCCGGATCGCGGTCCGCGGCGCGAGCGCGTCGGGCAGCGCAGCACCATGCCCGCCCTTCCACCCGCGGTTATCACTGCCATCGCTATTTCTGCGGCTTGCGGCGTCGGAAGCAGCGACCGAGTCAGTCCCCCGAGCGTGACCGAGCACGGCTGCAGCGGCTTCCGATCCCTCCGAGCCGCCTTGTGGCCTGCCAAACCCCCCGGATATCGATGGTGGTGATATCGACTCCGATTGGACGACCGCCGCGGAAGGTCCGACCGGCACCTCCGTGAGCCAGCCGAACGGGCGCGGCGCGTCGGGATCCACCCGTGCGGGCGGCTGGCGCCACGGCGGCACCTTCCCGACGAGCGGCACCCGCTTGTTGAGCTGGCCCATCCCGTCGACCAGCCCGCGCGATTCGGCCTCCGCGGCGGCAGCAGCCTCCGTCGGCAGCCCCTCGCCCGGCTTCCGGAAGAACTCGGCGAACCCGCCGTCCGCCTCGAGGTCGCGCCGGACCATGACCGAGTCGTAGGTCTCGAGCGCCTTGGCGACCCGGTCGACGAGCGGTCGCGGGAACCCCAGCGCCACCCCGACCTCCCGCACGGCCGAGCGTGCCCGGTACGTGACGAGGTTGGCGACCATCCCCGTGTGCTCCGGGCCGTAGAGCTTGTAGACGTACTGGATGACCTCCTCCCGCCGCTCCGACGAGAAGTCGATGTCGACGTCCGGGTAGGTCGTCCGGCCTTCGTTGATGAACCGCTCGAAGAGCAGGTTGTGCTGGATCGGCTCGACCCGGCTGATCCCGAGCGTGTAGGCGACGATCGAGCTGGCAGCGCTCCCCCGGCCCTGGGCCGGGATCCCCTGCGACTTCGCGAACCGCATCAGGTCCCAGCAGATCAGGAAGAACTCGGCGAGCCCGGCCCGTTCGATCACGTCGAGCTCGTGGGCGAGGCGGTTGACGACGGCCGAGGTCATCGGGTGATAGCGCTTCCGGGCGCCGTCCCAGCACAGCTCCGAGAGGTATGAGAACGGCGTCTCGCCCTTCGGCACCGGGAAGCCCGGGAAGCGGTACTGCTCGAAGCCGAGATCGACCTGGCACGTCGCGGCGAGCTCGACCGAGCGGGCCATCCCCGTCGCCCAGGCTCGGGACACGTCGGGCCCGAGCGACCCGTCGCCCGGCGGCAGGGCGGCCATCTCGGCGGCCGACTTCAGGAACGACTCGCCATCGGGCCGGCGGAGGTCGGCGAGGGTCTCGAGCGTTCGGCCGTGGCGGATCGCCGTCAGGACGTCCTGGAACTCACGGCCCTCCGGCCGGGCATAGTGGACGTCGTTCGTCACGACCGTCGGCACTCCCAGCTCGTCGGCGAGTGCCACCGTCTCGGTCACGAGCCAGTCGTCGTCGGCGAGGCGATGGTGCGACAGCTCGAGATGGAAGTCGGCGAACCGCTCGGCATACGCCCGCGCGGCGGCCCGCGCGCCGTCCCGATCACCGACCCGCAACCGCCGCGCGATCTCGCCGTCGCGGCAGCCCGAGAGCGCGACGATCCCCTCGGTGTGGGCGGCGAGCAGCTCCTGGCCGAAGCGCGGCATCGCCTTCGTCCCCGCGAGGTTCGCTCGCGAGACCAATCGGCACAGGCTCCGATAGCCGATGGCGTCGCGGGCGAGGAGGACCAGGTGCGGGCCCCGTTGCCGCTCGCCGATGCCGCGCTGGTCCTCCTTGACCGGCTCGCGGTGGCCAGGCAGCCGCGTCCGCTCGGGTCGCGGCCGATCCGGTCGGCCCTCTCGGGCATTCGATGCCTCGATCGCGTCGGTTCCGGCGGCGCTTGCCGACCGGCGGCCGCGCCGGGCGGGTCGGCGTCGCGGGATCACCACCCGGTCCGGGTCGGCAACGATCGCGTCGCGCAGCTCGACCTCGATCCCGATAACCGGCTGCAGGCCGGCCTCCTCGAAGGCGGCCGTCGCCCGGACGATCCCGTACAGCCCCTGGTGGTCGGTGACGCCGAGGCCGGTCAGCCCGAGCTGGGCGGCCCGTTCGGCCAGCTCGTCCGGGGCCGACGCGCCATCGAGGAACGAGAAGTTCGTGTGGCAGTGGAGCTCGGCGTAGGCGGACATCGTGGGACCGCCGATGATAGAACATTCGTTCGAATGTCGGTTATCATCCGACGCGCAGGTCCCACCCATCTCTAGCCCGAAAATCGGTACTCGGTCGGTGAAACAGAACCTCTCGGTCCGGCGTCTACAGGCGCATGAAACGGGTCTCCGCCAGCGTCGTGTTCACCACCCTCCGGACGGTGCTCACGGTCGTCGTCGCGTTGATCCTCATCCTCGTCCTCCTCCCGGCGGTGTTGGCGGCCCAGGCCGCCGGCCTCCGCTGAACCACACACCGTCCTGCGCCTGGGGGCTCGGGGCGTTCGGGCGAGAGCGGTCGCGATGACCGCTGTCGACCTGCCGCGGATCTGGTGAGCGGGTCCGGCGGCCAAGAGACCCTCGTCGTGCTGGGGCACGGCGAGGGTCTCGTCGTTCCGGCGGGATCGAGGCGCCGCCGCTAGGATGCCCCGGTGACCGAGCCTCGCCACCGAGCCGCTCACGCCCTCCTCCCGATCCTCGCGATCGTCACGGCCGTGGCGGCGCTGGCCTGCACCCCGGCCGCCACGCTGTCGTCGCCCCGCCCCAGCGTTGCCTCGGGGTCGATCGCGCCATCGCTGACGCCGGTCCCGGGCGGGCCGAGTCGACACCCATCCGCATCGCCCGTCACCCAGAGCGACTCGAAGACCGCGATCGGTCGGATCTGGGACGCCGTTCCGTCGTCGTTCCCGCTCGTCCAGGCGTCCGCGCCGATCGACACGGGCAGCGGCCCCACGAGCGGCACCTTCGCGATCGGGAGCAGCGTCGCCGACGCGGTCGCCGCCGTCGAGGCCGGGCTCCGATCCCAGGGCCTGACGGTGGATGCCGGCTCCCCGCTCGAGGACGGAAGCGTGGTTCTCGAGGCGCGCGGCGGCTCGAACCCCGGCTGCAGGATCGAGGTGCGCTTCACCCCGCTGTCTGGCACGATCACGATGGCGGTGCTGTACGGTGCAGCCTGCCCATTCGGCTGAGGATCGAGGAGGTCAGATCGGCTCAGGTCCCAGCCCGCGAATCGCCGCGGGCGCACCCGTCCTGACGGCCGTTCTCGGTGCCCCCTGTCCGCCCGGTGCTGGGTTCTTCCAGCCCGCAAGGTCCCGACGTCATGGATTCGACATGAACATCGTCGACTGACGTAACGACCTGCAAACGGCCGCCGTCTAGGCTTCGTTCGACTCGGCACGGGGACCGGGTCGTGATCCCAGGAGTGGTGGCGTGCAGCACCGGTATACGCGCTCCAGTGACGTCGAGGCGCTCGTCTTCGTGATCGCGCTCTTCGGCCTCCTTCTCGCGCTGACGGTCATGCTGGGAACGCCCATCGGCTGACCTCCACGCTCCGGCGCAGACCTCGGGCGAGCCTGTCAGAATCGGCCGTCATCGTGCGCGGAGAGCAGGAATGACGACGATCGAGGAGGGACTCCGGTCCCAGCTCCGGAACATCGAGGCGACGTACGGCCGTTCGGTCGGAGACTGGATCGAGCTGATCCGGGCGAGCGGTCTGACGCGGCATGGCCAGATCGTCGCGATGCTGAAGGCCGATCACGGCCTCCCCCATGGTGCGGCGAACCGGCTGGCGCTGGTGGCGCTCGATTCCGCGGCCACCCCGCCGGCCGACCCGGTCGACGCGCTGTATGCCGATCGACCCGCCGTCCGGGCGATCCACGACCGGGTGTGGGAGACGATCCGAGGGTTCGGAGACGACGTCGAGACCGCGCCGAAGAAGGGCTATCTGAGCCTCCGCCGCCGGACCCAGTTCGCGATGGTCAAACCAGCCGCGAAGCACCTGGATCTCGCGCTCGTGCTGCCCGATGCTCCGACGACGGAACGATTCGAGTCGGCCGCCACGTTCAACGCCCTGTTCACGCATCGCGTTCGGATCCGATCGGAGGCCGAAGTCGACGGCGAGCTGACGGAGTGGATCTCGCGCGCCTACGACCGGGCGGGCTAGTCGTAGAGCCGCTCGAGGTGCCACGTCCCATCGATCCGATCGAGATAGACGAGGGCCAGCCAGCGCCGTCCGACGACCTTGCAGTAGTCGCGCTCGATGGGCTCGCGCCACCACGATTCGGCGACGCGCCACGTGTTGCAGACCTCGACCGGCTCGCGCTGGCCATTCCAGCGGATCGCGACGAGCCGGCCGTCGCCGTCCATCTCGACGTCGATCGACGGGTGCTCGCGGAGCAGGCGGGTCACGACCGGACCCGCGTCACGGCGCCCGCCAGGTCCAGCGCCCCTCGGCGAGCGGCGCATCGGGATCGGTGACGGCGACCTTCCGGATCCGGTCCTCGCCGAACGTGAGCACGAGCCGGGCGAGCTGCCAGCCGAGCCGGGAGTTGCGGGCGGCCTGGGGCACGAACAGCGGCAGCTGCTGACCGACGGCCGGCTCGACCCCGGCCAGCTCCAGCTCGAGGCGTTCGACGGCCGCCGGCGGCGGGGTCCGCTCGAGCCGGGCATGGAGGAGGCGCTCGATCGCGTCGGCCTCGGAGGTCGGTTCTGGGAACCGCTGCTCCACGACGAGCTCGGCGGGCGTCCCGGACCGGGCAAAGGCCATCTCCAGCGTGAGATGCAGGGTCGCCCGACCCGCGGCCATCCCGCGGGCGGCGACCTGGTCGGCGAGGGTCGCGGCCAGCCGATGGAGGACGAACCGGAGCGATTCGGTCTCGGCGACCGGCGGGTCGATCGGCAGGGCGAGGACGAGGCGCTCCGAGGCGCGGCGCGGGCGGAACGGCTCCAGCTCCTCACCCCGGGCACGGGCATGGAGCCGCTCGCCCTCCGCCCCGAACCGGGCGACGAGCGCCGAGCGCGGCAGCTCCGCCACGGCTCCGATCCGACGCAGACCGAACCGGCCGAGGCGGGCCCGGACGTCCGGGTCCGGCGACAGGAGCGACGACGGCAGCGGGGCGAGGAAGCGGGCGTCCCCACCCGCCTCGACGATCCGCGGCTCGGCCGGCGTGGCGTGCCCGGCAGCGACCGTCGCGGCGAACCGCGTGCCGGCGATCCCCGGCCGGGGGGCGCCGGGGAGGACGCCGGTCAGCGCCTCGACGAGGCGTTGGACCAGGACGGCGTCCGGACCCCAGAGGCGGTCGAGCCCGTCGGCCTGGATCTCGATCAGTCCGAACGCCGGGTCGACCGGGTCGGTCGTGCCGGCGAGCCCCGGGCTGAACCGGGCGAGCGTCTCGAAGGCGGCCTCGACGGCCGCCGCATCGGCCTCCGGCTCGAGGTCGAGGAAGGCGGCCTCAGGGGCGAGGCGGTGCGCCGACCCGAGCGGGATCCCGCGCCGGACGCCGAGCGCCCGGGCCGCCGGATCCGCGTCGATCACCATCCCGTCGGTCCACGGCTGGCCGCCGAGGACGACCGGCCGGTCGGTCGGGAACGAGTCGGAGTGGCGCGCCCGCGCCAGGCGGAGCGGGAGATGGGGCCAGTAGAGGTGCAGGAGACGCATCGGCGAGGATCCGTGACAGGGGGCCGGTGGGGGCGGCAGTCGGAGCGGCGGGGGCGGCGGGGGCGGCGACGATCTCGTCGCGGAGGAGGTCCGGGCGGCGGAGGCAGAGGTCCCGCTCGCCGCCCTCGGCGTAGAGGATCCGGAGATCCGCCCGCCTCCCCGGTGGCCCGTAGCGGCTGCGGGCGACGATCGCCTCGGTCCGCTGGCCGACGACGTCGCGCCCGAGGCGGATCCACGAGCGGCGGGCGAGCTCGAGACGGAGCCCGGTCGATTCGGCGACCGCGGTCGCGAGCCCGGCGGTCAGGCCGGGGGGCTCGATCGCGACGAGGAGCGTCTCCGCCCGACGGGCGAGGGCCGCGAGCCGGCGGATCCGGTCGGCGACCTTCGCCGGGGTCGTCCCGACCGACGGATGCGGCGGGAGGTCGAGGACGAGGACGTCGACCGAGCGACCGGCGAGGAGCATGCCGGCGATCGACAGGCCCTCGTCGAGGGTCTCGGGTGTCAGGACGACGAGCCAGTCGAGCCGGACGCCGCGGGCGACGGCCTCGACCGGATCGAGGGCGCGGGCGAGATCCAGCCAGGCGACGATCGCGCCGTGGGCCTGGGCCTCGGCCGCGACCCGCAGGGCGAGTGTCGTGGCACCGGACGAGGGCGCGCCGCGAAGGGCGACGCTGGCGTTGCGCGGCAGCCCGCCCGGACCGACGATCGCGTCGAGGGCCGGGAAGCCGGTCCGGACGACCCGCTCGACGCCGGTCCGCGGCTCGGCCGCCGGCAGGGCCGGGCTCGGGCTCGAGTCGTCGTCGACGTCCGGCTGCTCGGCCGGCAGCGGCACCGTGGCCAGCGCTCCGACGACCCGCGGAGCTGCCGCACCCCATCGCGTCTGGAGGGACGCCAGAGCCGCCGACACGTCCGGGGAGAGGCTGGCCATCGGACCGCCAGTATCGAACATCTGTTCTCATTGGTCAATGCCCGAATCCGCCGGCGAGTCACACCTGGCGGTTCGAGGCGTCTGGTCATCGCACGGGCCGATCCTGCCCGATCTCTGAGGGGGAGACCATGATCGTCCGTCGCGTCGTCGCACTCCTGATCGCCACCATCTCGATCGTCGCCACCGCGTGCGGCTCCCCGGCCCCCGCCGCCACGGGCGGCCCGCTGGCGACCCTCGCGCCACCCAGCCCGTCACTTGGCGCCAACGCCTCCCCGAGCGCCAGTCAGAGCGCGGCTCCGAACGCCGGCGATTCGTCCACGGCCTTCCACGTCGTCGGGCTCACCCTCAAGGCCAGCCCGGCCGACCACAGCGGCGCCTGTCCCCTGAAGATCGCGTTCTCGGGCGAGGTCACGACCGTGGGCGGCACCGGAACCGTCTCGTTCCAGTGGGTCAGCAGCGACGGCGACCGCTCGCCCGTCAAGACGATCGACTTCGGCAAGTCGGCGGTGATGGACGTCTCGTCGGACTGGACGGTCGATCCGGTCAGCCTGCCGACCCACGCCGGTTGGTCGTCGATCGAGATCCTCGGGCCGCCGAGCACGCTCTCGGACGCCGTTGCGTCGGCCCGTGCGGACTTCGTCTTCACGTGCGACCAGGACACCGACATCGAGACGATCGGGTTCGGGATCGGCGGATCCGATGCGGACTGCTCGATCAAGACCCCGCAGCGCACCTTCACGACGACAGATCCGGTCCGGATGGTCGCCACCTGGTCGCCGTCGCTCGTGAAGGGAACGGTCGTGACCATCACCTTGACCCGGAACGGCGAGGTCGTCGACGGCTATCCCGTCTCGCCGAGGTACGACGTTTCGACACGATGCATCCACGGGCTGGTGTCGCAGCACGCCCTCGTCGCCGGTCACTACCGTTTCGAAGCCGCTCCGGATACGGCTCGCGCCATCGCCGGCGACTTCGACATCAAGTAACGACCCAGCGTCACCGGCGCGTCATCGCGCCGGGCTACCGTCGGCGATGATGTCGATGGCCATGCCGACCCCCGCGTTGCCCGATCGGCCGATCCTCGTCGTCGACGACGACGCGAAGATCGTGCGCCTCGTCCGGACGTACCTGGAGCGGGACGGCTTCCGCGTCGTGACCGCGGCCGATGGGCCCGCAGCGCTCGATGCGATCGAGCGACACCAGCCGGCGCTCGTGGTCCTCGACCTGATGCTGCCCGAGCTCGACGGACGGGCGGTCATCCGAGCGGTCCGGCGCGACGAGGAAGCCGCGGCGACCCCGATCCTCGTCCTGTCGGCGCGGGGCACGACCCTCGACCGGATCGCCGGTCTCGAGGACGGCGCCGACGACTACCTGCCGAAGCCGTTCTCGCCGGCCGAGCTCGTCGTCCGGGTCAGGGCGATCCTCCGTCGGGCGGTCCCTGTTCCCGGTGCGGACCCGACGCCCGGCCCGCCGTCGGCCGCGGGCCTCCGCCGCGCCGAGCGCGGCCCGATCACCCACGGCGATCTCGTCCTCGATCCCGCCCGCCACGAGGTCCGGATCGGCGGCGCGCCGGTCGCCCTGACCCATGTCGAGTTCCGGCTCCTGCAGACCCTGCTCGAGGCCGACGGCCGGGTCCTCAGCCGCGACCAGCTCCTCGACGCGGTCTGGGGCTCCGACCAATCGGAGGTCCTCGATCGGACCATCGACGTCCACGTCCGGCGGCTGCGTGACAAGCTCGGCGACGATCCCGATGCGCCGCGCTACGTCGCGACGGTGCGCGGAGCGGGCTACCGCTCGGCGCCGGTCGGCGGCTGACGACGGCGCGGCCGACGACCATGCGCAGCCGCGGGATCGCCACCCGGATCGCCCTCGCCGCCCTCGCCTCGGCCGCCCTCGGCCTGCTGATCCTCGCCCTCGGGGTCACCGTCGTCGGTGGCCAGGTGTTCACCGACCTGATGATGAAAGCCGGCGACACCGCCCAGCACGCCCGGGCGATGTACGACCAGTCGGTATCGACGGTCGTGATCGCGGCGGTGCTCGTGGCCGTCCTCGCGAGCGTCGGCCTGGCGATCGTCATGGCCCGGATGCTCGCCCGGCCGCTGCGCGAGGTCGGGGCCGCGGCGCGCCGGATCGCCGACGGCGACTACGCGGCGCGCGTCCCGCGCGAGGGTCCGGAGGAGATCGCCAGCCTCGCGGATTCGTTCAACCAGATGGCTGCGAGCCTCGAGGAGCAGGAGCGGATGCGGCGGGACTTCATCGCGAACGCGGCCCACGAGCTGCGGACGCCCCTGACGAACCTGCAGGGCTATCTCGAAGCGCTTCGCGACGGGGTGATCGTCGCCGATCGCTCCACCTACGAATCGCTCTGGGACGAGGCCGAGCGGCTCGTCCGCCTGTCGCGCTCGCTCGACGCCCTGGCCGAGGGCGACGCGGCCGCCGGACCGTCCGCCCTCGAGCCGATCGATCTGGCGGCGGCGATCCGGGCCGCCGTCGAGCTCGCCCAGCCGTCGATCGATCGAGCTGCCCTCAGCCTCTCGGTCGCCGTCCCCGACTCCCTGCCCGCCCGGGCCAATCCGGACCACCTCGCCCAGGTGCTCGGCAACCTCCTGTCGAACGCCGTGCGATACACGCCGGCCGGCGGCTCGGTCAGCGTTCGCGCCGAGCGGCGGTCCGGAGACCTGCTCGTCTCCGTTGCGAACAGCGGCGACCCGATCCCGGCCGACGATCTCGACCGCGTCTTCGAGCGCTTCTACCGGGTCGAGAAGTCGCGCGACCGCGGACGCGGCGGTGCCGGCATCGGCCTCGCGATCGTGAAGCAACTGGTCGAGGCGGCCGGCGGCCGGGTCGGCGCCGAATCAGGCGGCGGCCAGACGCGCTTCTGGTTCAGCCTCCCGGCCTGAGTCGCCTCGGCCCGAGACGCCTCAGGGCAGGGCGACCGCCACGAGGCCGACGCCAATGCCGGCCAGCCCGGCCCATTGCGTCGGCCGGAGGCGTTCGCCCCAGAGCGCGACGGCGACGATGACCGTCACGACCGGCCCGAACGAGCTCGCGAGACCGACGATCCAGGTCGGAGCCTGCTCCAGCCCGACCGCGAACGCCACGAAGCCCGCGATGTCGAGGATCCCGCCGACGAGGGCCGCCCCGACCGCGCTCCGGAGCCGCGCTCCCGGTCGCGGGTCGGTCCGGACGAGGGTCTCCGCCCAACGTGGCCGGGTGAGGACGACCACGGCCAGGATGATCCAGATCGTCGCGCCGTTGGCGGTCCGCGACACAAGAAGAACCGGCAGCCAGCCGGCGCTCCGGATCGGGCCGGCCAGGCCCACCGTCAGGATCGCGAAGCAGGCCATCGCGACGAGGGCGAAGACGACCCCGCGCCCGACGAGCCGCGTCCCCCGCCAGCCGCTGTCGGAGACGAGACCGGTCAGCACGACGCCCGCCGTCGCGATCGCCGCCCCGAGCGCCTGCAACGGGGCGAGTGTCTCGCCGCGGAGCACGACCGCGAGGACGACCGTGAGGCCGCCATAGGCCGCGACGACCGGGCTGACGACCGAGACGGGACCGATCCGGAGTGCGGTGAAGAACGACAGGTACGCGATCGACGCGAGGACGCCGTTGACGAGGGCAGCGACGGTGTCCTCGGGCCGAGCCGGCAGGCCGGCGCCCCGGACAATGGCGAGCGCGATGACCGCGATGAGGCTCGTCCCCTGGACGATCGCGGCCACGCCCAGGCTCCCGAGACGCCGCCCGGCGAGCGCGGCCGAGACGTCCGTCGAGCCCCAGCAGAGCGCGGCGATGAGCCCCAGCTCGAGTCCCAGCGACATCGCCGGAGGGTATCCGGGCGGGCAGTGGGCGCGAGGCCCCGTGCTACACTTCGGGACCCGTCGGCCCCGCCGCACGTGTGCGCGCCGCCCGATCGGCCGTGGGGATGTAGCTCAGCTGGGAGAGCACCGCGTTCGCATCGCGGGGGTCAGGGGTTCGAGTCCCCTCATCTCCACCACTTCCCTTCGCCCGGTCGGTGCGCGGCCGCCGGTGACGTCGACGTCACGCCTGCAGGTCTCGTTGCAAGGCGGCTGAAACCCGCCCGGACCGCAGGTTGTTGCGTCAGCAACGATCTGGCTTGCATCGTGCGTCCATCGCCGATCGATCCGGGCTGCTGATCGCCTCGTCCCGGTCGGCGGGAAGGAGGCGCGCCCGATGGAACCCGTCGATGCCGGTCTCGTATTGCTGCGGCTGGTGGTCGGCCTGACGTTCGCTGCGCACGGGGCCCAGAAGGCGTTCGGCTGGTGGGGCGGCCCGGGCTGGGAACGCTGGCATGGGGCCGTGGCGTCGATGGGCTTCCGCCCGTCACGGCTCTTCGCGGTCATCTCGACCGGCGTGGAGCTGCTCGGCGGGCTCTGCCTGGCCCTCGGCCTGTTGACCCCGCTCGCGGCGGCGGCGCTCCTGGCGCAGTCGGCCGTGATCGTCGTCAAGGTCCACGCGCCGAAGGGCTTCTTCAACACGCGCGGCGGGATCGAGTTCCCGCTGGCCCTCGCCACGACGACGTTCGTCATCGGGTTCGTCGGGCCGGGCGCAGCGAGCCTCGATGGGGCGGCCGGCTTCAGCCTCCCGATCGAGCTGCGACTGATCCTGTTGTTCGCCGGTCTCGCCGGCGGCCTGCTGACGATCCCGCTCGCCGAAACCGCGGACCGGCCGTCGACGCAGAGCTGAGAGCCGCTACCGTTGGGCGATGCCAGCCGGAGCTCCGACCCGCATCGTCCTGATCGGGATGATGGGCTCGGGCAAGACGACGGTCGCCCGCGAGGTGGCGCGCCAGACGGGGTGGCCGGTGGTCGACAACGACGAGCTCGTCCTCGCGCTCACCGGCCGGCAGCCGGCGGCGATCGCGACCGAGGATGGTGAGGACGTGCTCCATGACGCCGAAGCCGCGGCGCTCGCCGCAGCGCTCCGGCGGCCGGCGCCCCTGATCGTCGGCGTCGCAGGAGCGATGGTCGAGCGGTATGACATGCGGGAGGCCATTCGGGGCAGCGGCCATGTCGTGTGGCTTCGCGCGACCCCGGAGACGCTCCGCCGACGAATCGGACGGGGGCGCCGGCGCCGGCCGGAGGCGACGGATGTCGCGTGGCTTCGGGCCCGTGCCGCCGAACGCGAGCCGCTCTACCGCGAGGTCGCCGACCAGGTGATCGACGTCGACAACGTCCGACCTCTCGAGGTCGCCCGACGGATCCTCGAGGCGATCCAACCCGTCGGGGCGCGATCAGCCGGCTGACGCCTGCGGCGTGCCTCGTCCATCGGCGACGGACAACGCCGCGTGGAGCTCGAGCGAGTGCGCCCGTAGCCAGCGCCGCCACACCAGGTGATCGGGGCGGCGTGAGGCGACGACCTCCCAGAATCGCGGCCCGTGGCCGAACACCCGGAGGTGGGCGAGCTCGTGGACGACGACCGTCTCGAGCGCCTCGGGCGGGGCAAGGACGAGTCGCCAGCTGAACATCAGCCGACCCTCCCGTGACGCGCTCCCCCATCGGCTGCGCGGGTCCCGGAGGGCGACGCTGCGGGCCGTGACGCCGAGCGCGGCCGTGTGGCGGGCGAGCTCGGTGTCGATGGCGACGCGGGCGCGCTCCCGGAACCACGTCTCGAGCACGCGATCGATGCGCTCGCGGTCGCGGACGAGCAGGGCCACGTGGAGCTCGTCGCCGGACTCCCCGCCGATTCGGGCGACGGTCGAGCGACGGCCATGCCCGGGCAGGACCCGGAGACGATGGAGCTCGCCCCGGTAGCGGAGCGTCGCGCCGTCGGCCAGTCCGCCGCGAGCGGCGAGCTCGGCCCGCTGCCCGGCCTGTCGCTCGAGGTGGCGGCGGATCCATGCGTCGCGGCTCCGGAGGAACTCGTCGATCTGGGCCTCGGGATGGGCCCAGCCTCGGCGCGTCGCCGGCGGCACCGTGACGACGAGCCCGTGATCGGGATCGATCGTGATCCGGAGGCGCCGCGACCGCGCCGATCGGCGCAGGACGTACGGTGGCGACGGTCGGAGTCCGAACGGCATCGGTCTCGATGGTGACACATCGAGGGCGGCGCGACGGCCGCGCTCGGCGATCCGCCTCGATCTTCGGGATCGTCGGCCGACGCTACCCCTCGGCGATGACGCCGATCGAGATCCGGAATCCGGCCCGGCGCTGAAGCGGCGGCATCAGCGTACCCTGGCCGATCGGCGCATCACCCGGGAACCAGCGGACCCATTCCTCGTTGAAGCTGTCGAAGTCCGTGGGGTCGCGCAACGACCAGTTCGCCCAGACGACCTTCTCGAGCGAGCTGCCCGCGCCCTCGAGCTTCGCGAGGAGGTTCTGCAGGCACTGGCGCGTCTGGTCCTTGATCCCGCCGCCGACGATCTTCTCGGTCTCGGGATCGATCGGGCCGATCGACGACACATAGACCATGCCGCCCGCGGTCACGGCCTTGCCCTTGCCGAGCGCGAGGATCTTGGCGTCGGGCACGACCTGGGCGTTGCCGCCGCCCCAGCGGCTCTTCGACGAGTGCGACGGGTTCGCCGGATCCTCCGGCGGGATCCCGAACTCGCCCGGCGGCAGCAGCACGCCGGCCTTCTGGAACTGGGACATGAACGTCGGCCGGACGCCCGTTGCCTCGAGCCGGCCCTGGATCTTGCCCTCCTCGATGCCGGTCTGCTTGAACGCGAAGATGTCCTGGGTGAGGATCTCGTCGTCCTCGATCCCGTAGATCTCGGTGATGTTGACGATCTTCCGGGTCCCGTCCTTGAGCCGGGCGGTGTGGACGATCAGGTCGACGGCCGAGGCGATCTGCTCGCGAATCGCCCGCAGCGGGAGCTGATAGCCGGTCATCAGCACCATCGTCTCGAGACGGCGGAGCATGTCCTTCGGACTGTTCGCATGGCCGGTCGAAAGAGAGCCGTCGTGGCCGGTCGTCATCGCCTGGAGCATGTCGAGGGCCTCGCCCGAACGACACTCGCCGACGATGATCCGGTCGGGCCGCATGTGCATCGCGTTCTTCAGGAGGTGGCGGATCGTGATCTCGCCCTCGCCCTCGAGGTTCGGGGGGCGGGACTCGAGCGTGATCACATGTTCCTGGCGGAGCTGCAGCTCGGCTGCATCCTCGATCGTGACGATCCGCTCGTCGTTCGGGATGAAGGACGACAGCACGTTCAGGGTCGTCGTCTTGCCGGAGCCGGTGCCACCCGAGACGAACAGGTTGAGACGGGCCTCGATGCAGGCCTGGAGGAACTCGAACATGTCCGGGGTCGAGGTCCCGAACCGGATCAGGTCGTCGACCGTGTAGGGCTTGGCCGAGAACTTCCGAACGGTGATGACCGGCCCGACGAGGGAGAGCGGCTCGACGATCGCGTTGACCCGCGAGCCGTCGGGGAGGCGAGCGTCGACCCGCGGGCTCATCTCGTCGATACGTCGGCCCATGGGGGTGATGATCCGGTCGATGACCCGGAGGACGTGCTCGTCGTTCAGGAACACGCTGTCGATGCGCTCGATCTTGCCGTTCCGCTCGATGTAGACGTGTGACGGGCCGTTGACCATCACCTCGGTGATCGTCTCGTCGTTCAGCAGCGGCTCGAGTGGCCCGAAGCCGGTGACGTCGTTGGCCATGTCCTCGATCAGGCGCAACCGTTCGTCGCGCGTGACCGCGAAGCCGTGCAGGCTGATGACCCGGTCGATCATCGCCTCGACCTTGGCGCGGATGGCGGTGTCCGGGCCCTCGAGGAGCGAGTCGAAGGAGCTGATGACCTCGGCCTGGAGGCGGAGCCGGACGTTCCGCAACATGTCGTCGCGGCCCGCGGTGGACGAAGGTGTCGGCGGTGGCGGCGCGACCGGGACGACGGCGACAACGTTCTCGCCGTTTGCTCCCTGTTGTGCGCGCTCGACCCGTTGGAGCAACGACATGACCTGGACTCCCGTGGATCTTTGCCGTGATGCGAGGTGCCGGGACCTCGGCCCTGTGCCGGTGGCGCCCCGCCGGCTCAGGTCCTGGTGAGAATAGCCCTCTTGTCCTAGTACTTCGTTGCATGGGCGCACCGACAGGCCGCGGATGCGTTGCCCGCGGGCACGAGGGAGGGGTCGCGAAGCGCCGCGGACCAGCCTCGGGCATGGGCCCGGGAGACGGGTCCGCTGGTATACTCCGCGCTCCGGCGTGGGGCTATAGCTCAGCTGGGAGAGCGTCTGAATGGCATTCAGAAGGTCAGGGGTTCGAATCCCCTTAGCTCCACCACCCCGCCCGTAACCCCGATCATCGAACGACCTCTCGCCGCGGGCGAGAGGTCGTCTTCGTGCATGCCCGACACCGGGTGGTCGCCTCGCGGCGTTCGCTCGGTATCGTTGGGAGTCGGACGGTGGCAGGAGTCGATCAGGGCTGCTGCGCGCCGCTAGTTCTGCGGGCAGCCGGGGTTGGCGTCATCGATCCGGAGAGCTGTCGTTCCGGCCGGAACGAGGTACGTGACGTACGCCGTTTCGGGGGTCGTCGTGCTCTCGTTCCGAACCAGGCCCGGCTCGTTGCCCGACTCGGTGAAGGCCGCGCTCGGCGTACCAGCGGTGTGAACGGTGCCGACGCAGCTCGAGTCATATTCGACGATGCTGCCCGATGTCACCGACACGAGGACCACACCCGGGTGGTGGTGCCAGCCCGACGAGCCCGATGGGTCGATCGTGAGCGTGGCCGTGACAAAGTCCACGGGACCTTTGGTCTGGAACTTGACGGCACCGGTGTTGTAGTGCACGGGCGTGCTCAGCGTGGCGCGCGACACGATCGTCGGGTGGAAGCCGCTCGACGCTGTCGCGACTGCCGAGCCCGTGAGCCCGATGACCAGGGCCAACGCGAGAATTGGACTGCGAATCGCCTTGCGCATGGTTCCTCCTGCGCCCTCGATCGGGCGACGTACATGCCCCGGAAATTCGACTATGGCCGTGCAGCGTCTCGTCGACAACTCGCCTGATCGATACGCAGTCGATTGGGCAGACTCGGGGGGCCTGTGCGGGTCTTGCACGCGTCGTGATCGGGACGCGGCGAACCTCGTGTATTGCCCACAATTCCGAGACGCCGCAAAGACGCCCGCCCCAGATGCTCCCTCGGCAAACGTTCCGCACACCGGGTCGAGGAACCCGTAGGCACGTCTACGGCGGCTCCCGTCACCGCCCGACGCGAAGAAGCGCGCGAGCCAGGAGCTGCCCCCTCTGAGGACCCGAGACCCTTCCGTCCCGGTCCCTCAGGCAATGCGGAGGTGGGAATCATGGCCGTCGTCGTTCCGTCCACTCATGCGCCGCGGGATCGAGCGCGCGGGCGAGCCCGGCCGTGGCTCGTCGCGGCATTTGCGCTGATGCTCCTCGGGCCGTCCGCCGGCCTCGCAACGAGCGTCGCGGCAAGCTCGCCGCTCGGCGATCCGGGCGTGATCTCGCAGTGGAACCTGATCGCCCAGTCGACGCTCCTCGGCGACACGACGAAGCGGCCACAGGAGCACTTCCTGTACCTGGCCTTCATGAACATCGCGATCTACGACGCCGTCGTCGGGATCGATGGCCGGTACCAGCCGTACGGCCTGCACACGAGTCCGGCTGCCGGCGCATCGGATCAGGCCGCCGCGGTCGCTGCCGCGCATCACGTCCTCGAGACGTACTCCCCGTACGCCCAGTTGACGCTCGACGCCGCCTATGCGACGTCGCTCGCTGCGATCCCCGACAGCCAGGCCAAGACCGACGGCATCGCGTTCGGGATCCTCTCGGCCAATCACCTCATCGCCCAACGGACGAATGACGGCCGCAACGCGAACATCACCTACAACAAGGCGCCGGCACCCGGCGTCTGGCGGCCCACGCCGCCGGCCAACCTCCCGATGTTCGTCCCGTGGATGGGCGCGGTGACACCCCTGGTCGTCAAGAGCGGCGCGCAGTTCGGTGAACCGGGCCTGCCCTACTCGCTGACCTCGAAGCAGTACACGACCGAGTTCAACGAGGTCAAGTCGATGGGCGGCAACGCCGCGACCGGGTCGAACCGGACGGCGGCGCAGACCGCGACGGCGATCTTCTTCTCCGGCAACGCCCAGGTCCAGTACACCGGCGCGTTGATCGACCAGGCCGACACCCGGGACCTCGACATCGTCGACAGCGCCCGAATGTTCGCGGCGGTCAACACCAGCATCGCAGACGGACTCATCGCGGTCTGGCACGCGAAGCTGAAGTACGGCTTCTGGCGCCCGATCACGGCGATCAACCTGGCCGACACGGACGGGAATCCGGACACGGCCGTCAACGCCACCTGGGTCCCGCTCCTGACGACGCCACCGTATCCCGATTACGTGAGCGGCTACTCGGGCGTGACCGGCGCCTTCACTCGATCCCTGCAGAAGACGCTCGGCACGGGCCAGCTGAACCTGACGCTCGCGTCGACGTCCGCCGCCGGCACACGCCAGTTCGCCAAGGCCGGTGATCTCAACGCGGCGGTCATCAACGCCCGGATCTGGCTCGGCATCCACTTCCGCGCGGCTGATGTCGACGGGGTGAAGATGGGCCAGAAGTCGGCGAACTGGGTCCTCGACCACGCCTTCCTGCCGATCGGCGGCTGAGTCGTCGACCGGAAATCGGACGCGGAACGGGCAGGGGCTTGCGCTGGGAGCGCAGGCCCCTGCGCTATACTCGGCGCACAACGCCGACCATCGCACGACCCCTCGCCGGCGGCGGGGGGTCTCTTGGTATCACCCCACGAGCATCCACCGACGAGAGCGACGTGAGCGACGCGACCGAGACCACGAGCACCACGAAGCCCGAGCCGTCCGACCGGACCCGGGTCGAGCGCTTCGACCCGACCGAGATCGAGCCCCGCTGGCAGAAGCGCTGGGCCGAGCTCGGCCTCCACCGGACCGATCTCCACGACACGTCGCGGCCGAAGTTCTACCTGCTGACGATGTACCCGTACCCGTCTGGCGATATCCACATCGGCCACTGGTACATCATCACGCCCACCGACGCGGTCGCCCGGTTCCACCGGATGCACGGCGAGAACGTGTTCCTGCCGATCGGCTTCGATGCCTTCGGACTGCCGGCCGAGAACGCAGCGATCAAGAACCG
>DATLVO010000229.1:0-3195 GCA_035577485.1 Verrucomicrobiia bacterium | reverse complement strand
CGCGCAAATTCGTCGCACGTAGGGTCCCGGTGCCTGGCAGACACAAGCCGGGTCTGCCGCTGAGCGTGACGGCGAGGTCACCGCGCACAAATCGGGACGTCGCAGGTATCAGGCACCTGGATGCAAGGGATCGCGGGCGGCAGGAAGAGCCCCTAGCCGCCGACGCCTCTTGCCACCGCCTCCACGCAGGCCGCCTGCCGCTCGTCGCCAGGGACCAGCTGGCGGCACATGTCCGCCGCGATCGGCGGTGGCACCGGTGGCACGACCACCGGGAGCCATGCGTCGCGTGTCAGGTCGCCGTGCGCCGCGACGAGGGCGCGGACCTCGTCGATCCCGGGCATGAACAGCTCCTGGTGCCAGTCGTGCAGGTCGGTCGCCCACGACGCGATCGCAACGGCGGCCCGGGTCTGATGCGTCGGCTCCATCAGTTGATCGCGCGCGAGCACGTAGTAGCGGAGGTTGCCGACGACGGCGACCGTCGTCAGCCCGATCAGCACCGGTGCCAGCCGCGAGCGGCGATCCGGAACGAGACTCGCCGGGTGACCGAACCAACCCGCAACCGCCAGGAGCACGAGCGGGACCGACAGGTAGAAGTAGCGCGACCAGAGCAGGCTCAGCACGCCGAACTGGCCGCGGGACACCGCAATCAGCCCGTACAACCCGACGAGCCCGAGCACGGCCGCCCCGAACACGACGGGATGCTCCGGCCGCCGCCCGACCCGGAAGACGAGGTACGCGAGGACGGCGGCGAGGGCAATCCCGACGACGGGGCCGAACCCGAACGCCGCGCCGGCCGCCGCGGCGATGCCACCGGCGATGAACGGCGGGATCTCGGCGAGGTTCCTGCTCAGCGTCTCGGATCGTTGGGCGAGGACCGGGACGTCGAACAGGACGAACCACGTGAGGAAGATCGCGGTGGGCACGAACAGGTATGCGATCGCGTCGCGATCCCGCGCGAGGGCGATGACGAACGCCATCCCGAGGAAGACGACGCCGACCGGGTGGCTCATCAGCGAGACGAGGAGCAGCACCGCCGCCCGCCGGTGGCGACGGCGGACGATCAGCGCATCGAGCGCCCACAAACCCGCTCCGGTCCCGAGCACCACGCCGAGCCCGATCGCCTGGCCGAGCACCTCGCACGCGGAGCCGAGGAACAGGACGACGACGCTCGCGAGGAGCCCGGGCAGCGGCCCCGACAACGCGCCGACCAGGCGACCCATGCCCGCGGCCGTCGCGATGTGCACCAGCAGCAACCCGACGATGTAGGGCAGGTAGCTGTGCATCCCGACGACGAGGAACACGGCCCGAAAGAGAAGCGCCGGGATCGTGAGCCACTGCTCGTTGTGGGGCCGGAAGAGCGAGATCGGGTCCGACAGGGAGACGTTGGCGATCAGGTCCCAGTCGTCGGTCCGGAACGTCATCGTCCGGGCCAGGTAGAACAGGACGATGAAGGCAATCGCGGCGAGCGCGCGGAACATCACCACGTCGCGATGCCCGGCGGGCCCGGCGCCCGCGGCGAGATGCGGATCGGCGATCTCGGCTGCCGCCCCCGGCTCCGCCATCAGAGGTGGTACGCCCAGTAGACCCCACCCAGACCGACGAGCACGCCGAACAGGATCAGCAGCATCCAGCCCGGCCCGATCCCGGGTCCCTCCCACCCGAGGTTGTCGCGGGCGTCCTCGTCCCGGACCGCGGCAAGGCAGCAGATCGCCCACACGAGCGGGATCGAGTCCATCGCGTAGCGATAGCCGTACTGGAGCCAGCCGCCGCCGTAGTAGAGGAGCGTCGGGATCAGGACGAAGAGCGCCCCCAGGGCCAGCCACCAGACCTGGCTCGTCCGCCATCGCGCCCGCGCCGCGTACAGGAGCCCCGGCGAGGTGATGAAGATCGACATCCCGAACCCGTCGGGCATGAAGTACGGGAACGTCGGGATGATCTTCGGGACCTTGAGGAACAGGTAGTTGATGTTCATCGGGATGTGGTAGGTCGAGAAGAGGCCGTGGGCGCGGATCGCCTGGAGCCAGTCAGGGAGCACGGCGAGGCCGTAGCCGGACTCGAACGGCGAGCCGAACCGGTCGGCGTTGTACCAGAAGAAGAACGCGATTGACGGCAGGAACCCGACGGCGAGCTCGAGCCAGGCCCGCCACGGCCAGCGGCGCGGCTCCCAGATCCGATCGCCGGCGAGGAGCAACGCGTAGAACGGGACCGCGAAGGCGATCGGGGCCCGGGTCAGGAAGGCGAAGCCCGCCAGCAGCCCGATCAGCCACGCCCGCCGCGATCCCCAGAGCTCGATCAGGCAGAGGAGCGTGAGGATCGTCGCGATCAGCTGGCCCGTATGCCAGACCCCGCCGCGGGTCGTGATCCACCAGATCTGTGTCGAGAACCCGAGCAGGATCACGAGGAAGAACCGGTCGATCAACGAGCGGACGCCGGCCCGACCGGTGAACCACCAGGCGAGCCCGACGCACGACGCGGCGAGGGCGGCGTTGATCCCCGGCTCGAGCTGGTCGGCGACGTGCGGCCCGACGACCGCAACGATCGGGATGAGGGCGATCCCCGGGAACGGCCCGAACGGGACGTAGACGTGGCCGTTCGCCACGATCACGTCCTGGAAGCCGAGGCGGGTGTCGAGCCAGGTCCGGCCGTGGAGGAACGCATCGGCGAGGTAGAACAGGTCGCCGCGGTCGGTGCCGGCGAAGATCCGGTTCGAGAGCCAGTAGATCAGCGCCGCGCCGGCCGTCACGGCGAGGCCGACCAGGAGCGGCCGGTCGAAGCGGTCGAGCCAGGACGACCGCGTCCGATGCGCCGGGATCGGCTCGGAGCTGGCGGTCACGCGGGCGCGTCCACCGCGGTCGGGGGAGCGCTGGGCGCCTGCTCGCGATCGGGCTCGTCGGCCGCGCGGCGCTCGCGCCAGCCCACCGCAAGCACGCCGAGGAGCGCCGCCCAGAACGCGATCGGGTAGATCGCCGACGGCGCGCCGACGACGAGGACCACCGCCGACGTCGAGAGCGGGATCAGCGCCGCCCACCACTTGCGCCGCTCCAGCAGCCACGCGGAAGGCAGCAGCAGGAGCATCGCGTAGTGGTCCCACAGGATCGGCGAGAGGAGCTGGCTCGCGACGACGGCGACGAGGTACGAGGCGTCCGAGCGGAGGACGAGCGTCGCGGCGACCGCGGCCGCCGCGACGAGCACCGT
>DATLVO010000228.1:0-5618 GCA_035577485.1 Verrucomicrobiia bacterium | reverse complement strand
GGACCAGGTCCCCGGACGACCGGCCCACGAGGGTCCAGTCGTCCCAGTACAGCCCCCGGTTCACGAGGAGCGCTCCCCAGGCCAACGAGTAGGCCAGGCCGATGACGAGCCGGTCGCGCCACACCGGACCCTGCGAAGCCGTGATCCCGCGATCGCCCGCCATCAGGGCATCGCCGCGAGCACGCCGTCGGCGACACCGGCCCCGATCACCGCCCAGTCGTAGTCGTGCTCCGCGGCCCGGCGGCCGTTGGCCCCCAGCCGCCGAGCGCGATCCGGATCCTCGAGCAGCGCGAGGAGCGCCGCGGCGAGATCGTCGGCCGTGTCCCCGCCGGCCACGATCCCGGCGTCCGCGGCCCGAACGACGCGGGCGCTCTCGGTCCGGGGCGTGATCGCGACCGGCCGGCCCGAGGCCATGGCGTCGAGCAGCTTCACCGGCAGCGCCACGTCGAGGTAGGCGGCCGGAGGGTGCGGGACGGCCAGGACGGTCGCCCGGCCGAGCTCCTCACCAAGCCGCTCGTAGGGGGCGGTCCCCACCTCGATCCACGGGTCGCCCTGCAGATCGGCGGTCAGGTGCTCGAGGTAGGAGGAGCTGTCGGCGCCGGTCGCGACGAGCCACAGCAGGAGGCGCAGCTCGGGAAGCTCGACGCGGATTCGGCGGGCCGCCTCCACGAGCGTCTCGATGCCGCGGTTCGGGGCGGCCCCTGAGGCAAACCCCACGGTGGGGATCGACGGCCAGGTCTCGACCGGCCGGACGTGGGTGGAGTCGGTCCCATTCGGACTAACGATCGTTCGTTCGAGCGGCAATCCGGCCAGCTCGGCGAAGCTCGCGGTCGGCGCCAGCAGCAGCGGGAACGCCTCGCGGTTCCGCCGCGCGCGGTCGACGAGCTCCGCGCGGCGGGCCGCCTCGGGGACGACGCCGAGGGCCTCGAGCTGGAGCGCCGGGTCGTCGTGGACATCGAGCACGGTGAGATGGGCCTGCTTCATCGCCAGCGCCAGGAGCTCCGGCTCCAGCGCCTCGACCGAGGCGAGGAACGGCGGCTCACGACGGGCCCAGGGCAGGAGCCCGCCCCGCCCGGCACGTAGGAGGGGGCCGGCGAGAGCCGGCGTCCAGCCCGCGGTCCGCGCCCCGGTCCGATCGGCCAGGGCCCGGAGGATGAACGCCCGTCGCAGGTCGCCGCCGAACCGCCGTCGATGCTCCTCGAGGAGGACGATCCAGGAATCCGTCATGCGGTTGTCGGGGCCGTGTCTGCGGCATCGGCGACCGACGCCGTCCCGACGGCCGCCAGCTCAGCATACAGCCCGACGAGCTTGGCGCCCTCCGCCTCCCAGTTCCACCGGCGCTCGGCAGCGTCACGACAGCGGGCGCGGAGGCGAGCCCGCTCGGCCGGCGGCGCATCGACGATCGAGCGGATCGCCGCCGCGATCGAGTCCGGGTCCTCCGCGTCGCACGCCGCGCCGAGCGGCCCGGCGGGATCCTCGAGGACGATCCGCCGCCGGACCGGCAGGTCGCTCGTGACGATCGGGACGCCCGCCGCGAGGCTCTCGAACAGCTTGTTCGGGCTGCTGAGGCGGCTGTTGAGATCCACGCCCGGGATCGCCATCACGTCGACGTCCGCGCCGGCGATCCAGCCGAGCAGCTCGTCCGGCGGCACCGGATCGAGGACGTGGACGCGGCCGGCCAGCCGCGGATCGGCGACGAGTGCTTCGATCACCCGTCGGCCGTAGCCGAGGAACACGAGGTGAGCCGTCTCGAGGCCTGGTCGCGTCATCGCCTCGGCCGTGGCCTCGAGCCCCCGGTTGGCCTGGAGGTTGCCGTGGCAAAGGACGAGGGGCGAGCCGACCGGGACGCCTGCGGCCGATCGGAGCAGCCCGGGGTCGGGCGACGGCGGATCCCTGCGAGGCGGGCAGTTATAGACGACGACGACCCGCCGCGGCCTCAGGGTCCGCGCCAGCACCGCGGCGATCTCGTCGTTGACCGTCACGAGCGCGTCGGCCGATCCGGCGAGACGGCGCTCCCAGCGGGCGAAGACCGTCCGCAGCCAGCGTGGCTGACGGAGCAGCGGGCCCCAGCCGACGAAGATCTCGTGGCTGTCGTAGACGACGCGGCCCCCGTCACGTCGAGCGCCGGCGAGCGCGGCTGGCAGCGCCTCGAGGTCGTGGGCGTGATGGACGTCGGCGCGGGGAGCCGCGGCCGCAGCGTTCCGGGCCCAGGTCCGGCGCTTCCCGAGCCACCCGGCGAGATACGCCAGCCAGCCGGGCCGCTCGGTCGACCGGCCGAGGCCGCGCCGCAGCCCGAGCCACGCCGCCCGAACGGCGACCCACGGAAGCGAGACGATCGCGAGGGCCATCGTCGCGGCCGCCGCGGGAAACCCCGCCGGCCCGCGCCGCGCCGCGCCCAGGACCCGCGTCGTGGCCCGCGTCCGGAGGAGCCACGGCCGGTCGGCCCAGACCACCGCCGCCGGTGTCGGGCCCCGCTCCGCCACGCGGATGATCGCGAGGTCGCCCACGACGTCGGACGACGGCAGCTCGTCGGCCCCGCTCGAACCGACGATCGAGACGCGGTGACCCGCCGCCGCCAGCGTCGCCGCCTCCCGCAGGACCCGCGAATCGTGGCGGACGTCGTTCATGACGTACATCGTCACGTCCATCGTCAGACGGCCCGATCGGGGGCGGCTCGCATGCGGCTCATCGTACCGGCGTCGTCCGCCGAACGAGCCGTGTTACCCTCTGGCCTCGCATGACCACCTCCACCGTGATCTATGACACGAGTGTTCGCCCCGGCACGCTCGGACTCGTCCGGGAGGCCCTTCGGGAGGTCTGGTCGCGGCGTCGCCTGATCGGCTACATCGTCCGCGCCGACATGAAGAAGAAGGGCGCCGACACGCTCCTGGGCAACCTCTGGTGGGTCATCGATCCGCTCCTCCAGATGCTCGTCTACGTCGTCTTGGTCACAGTCATCCGGGGCGGCTCGACGACCCCGGACTACCCGCTCTTCATCTTCGCCGCGATCCTGCCCTGGAAGTGGTTCTCGAGCGCCGTCGGCGACGGCGTGACGTCGGTCACGAGCCAGGAAGCACTGATCAAGCAGGTCCAGTTCCCGAAGATCATCCTGCCGCTGGCGGCCGTGCTGGCCGGCGTCGTCAGCTTCGCCTTCGGGCTGATCCCGCTGGCCGCGATCCTCATCCTGCTCTACCCCGATCGGATCGACGCGACCCTCCTCCTGATCCCCGTCGTGGCGGTCGTCCAGTTCGTGTTCACGATGGCGGTGGCGACGATCGTGGCGGCGGTCAACGTCTTCTTCCGGGACGTCGGCAATGTCGCCCGTCACCTGCTCCGCCTCTGGTTCTACCTCTCGCCCGCCCTGTACAGCGCGAAGCAGCTCGACGACCTCCTGAACCGCCAGGGCCCGATCGGCACGATCCTCAACCTCAACCCGTTCACCGCGCTGTTCGAGTCGTACCGCAACGTCATCTACTACGGGACGATGCCCGAATGGCTCGGCCTGGCCCGCGTCCTCGGCGTGTCCGTCGTGCTGTGCTTCCTCGCGGTCCTCGTCTTCAAGCGGATGGAACCGTCCTTCGCCAAGGTCCTGTGAACAGCGACCCGATCGCGGCGGTGACGCCAACCACGCCCACCGCCACCGAAACGGCGGCCCCGCCACCGGTCCGGACCCGGGCCTCCGACGGAGGAGAGGATGTCCTGACGGTCGATGCGGCGGCTCGCGCCGCCCGAGACTCCGGCCTCGCAACCGACATCCCGTTCGGCAGCACGGTCATCGAGGTCCGTGACCTCGGCGTCCGCTACAGCCTCCGCCTCACTCGCAAGAACACCGTCCGCCAGACGTTCACGAACATGTTCCGGCGGCGCGACGGGCCGAAGGACTTCTGGGCGCTCCACAACGTGTCGTTCCGGCTGGTCTCGGGCGAGTCGCTCGCGATCATCGGCCCGAACGGCGCCGGCAAGAGCACGCTGCTCCAGGTGCTGGCCGGGATCATCGTCCCGTCGGCCGGCGCGCTCTCGGTCCGGGGCCGGATCTCGAGCCTGCTGACGCTCGGTGCCGGCTTCGACGGCGAGCTGTCGGGACGCGAGAACATCCTCCTCGCCGGCGCGTTCATGGGGATGAGCGACGAGGAGCTCAAGGACCGGGTGGAGCACATCGTCGCGTTCGCCGACATCGGCGAGTTCATCGACGCCGCCATCAAGACCTACTCCTCGGGCATGCGGGCCCGGCTCGGGTTCGCGATCGCGACCTCGGTCGACCCCGACGTGCTCCTCCTCGACGAGGTCCTCGCGACCGGCGACCAGGTCTTCCGGGCGAAGAGCCGGGCTCGCGTCGGCGAGCTCGTCAAGCAGGCCAAGGGCATCGTCCTCGTGACCCACGACATGACCTGGGTGACGGAGTACTGCAACCGGGCGATCCTCCTCGAGAAGGGCCGGATCATCATCGAGGGCGAGCCGGCCGAGGTCGTCGCTGTCCACCAGGAGCACTCGGCCGAGGCGAAGGCGCGCCAGGCCGAGGAGATCGCGCGCTACGGCGGGGCCATCACGCGGCGCTGACGGGCGTCATCAGCCGGCGAACGCCGTCAACCGCCGGCGATCGCCTCGTCCCCGGCGATCGCCTCGTCGGAGGCATCGGCCAGCCAGCGCAACCCACCCGCGGCGAGCTCGACTCGGTCGCCGAGCACGGACTCGGCGGCGAGCAGGTCGTCACCATCGAGCGCAACGATCATCAGCCTCGCCTGCGGATCCGCCAGCTCCGCATCGGCGAACGCGCGGAGCGCGACCTGTCGGGCCGCGAGCTGGACCGCCGGTCGGCGACGCGCGATCCAGCGCCGGCGCACGGCGGCGAGCGGGTGCCGGGCGAGCCACACGATCCGAGCTGAGGTGCCCGCTCGCGGCGGCTGCGCGAGCGGGTCGAGCTCGTCGCGGATCGCCCGCTGGTCGTCGACGACGATCCAGGTCGGGTGGTCGGGCTCGTCCTCGGACGGAGCGTCCGGGCGGGCGGCCGTGACGATCCGGAGCCGATCGAGGAGGCCGGGCGGCAGGCCGATCAGGCGCGGTTCGAGGTGGGTCCGCCGGAACGCGATGACGACAGGGAGCGGCGTCGTCGCCGCAACGCGTGCCGGGCTCGCCGGCCGGCCCGCTGGCCAGCGTGACGACTCCCCGCCCGGGGCGGGCGAGCGCTCGACGAGGGCCTGGTATCGCTCCAGCATCTGCCCCGCGACGATCGCCGGGGCATAGCGCGCCTCGATCGATCGGCGGAGGTCCGCCGGATCCAGCTCGTCGAGCCGAGCGAGCAGCTGATCGATCGCGACGGCGAGCGCCGGCCCATCGGTGCCGGCGGCGACCTCGCCGAGACGGCCGTCGCGGCCGAGGATGTCGTCGACCCCGCCCGAGGGCGTCGCCGCGACCGGGAGACCCGTGGCCAGGGCCTCGGCCGCAACCAGGCCGAACGTCTCGAACGGGCTCGGATGGACGAAGACGCCGGCGCGCTGCATCGCAGCGGCGACGCCCGGACGGTCGGCCGGGGGCTCGAAGGCGATCGCGTCGTCGACCCCGAGGGCAGCCGCCCGGCGGCGCCACTCCTCGTCGTCGGCAGCCGTCGCCGGCCCGATCAG
>DATLVO010000227.1:0-18884 GCA_035577485.1 Verrucomicrobiia bacterium | reverse complement strand
CCTCGGCCTTGCGGCTCTCGACCATCATCCGGGCGGCCTTCTCGTCGGGGACGACGCGCAGGATGTCGCCGGCCTCCGGCACGGCCGACAGGCCGAGCACGACGACCGCGCTCGAGGGGCCGGCCTTCGGGACGCGCTTGCCCTCGGCGGTCTCGAGTGCCCGGACCTTGCCGAACGTCTCGCCGACGACGATCACGTCACCGACGCGTAGCGTCCCGGTCTGGACGATCGCGGTCGCGACCGCGCCGCGGTTCTTGTCGAGCTGGGCCTCGACGATCGTGCCGACCGCGTCCCGCTTGGGGTTGGCCTTCAGCTCCTGGAGGTCCGAGACGAGCAGGATCATCTCGATCAGCTCGTCGAGCCCGACGCGTGTCTTGGCCGACACCGGCACCATCGGCACGTCGCCGCCGTATTCCTCGACGACGATGCCCGCCTCGGTCAGCTCGGTCTTGACCCGATCCGGGTTCGAATCCGGCTTGTCGATCTTGTTGAGCGCGATGATGATCGGGACCTTGGCCGCCTTGGCGTGGCTGATCGCCTCGAGCGTCTGGGGCATGACGCCGTCGTCCGCCGCGACGACCACGACGGCGATGTCGGTCACTTTCGCGCCGCGGGCGCGCATGGCGGTGAACGCCTCGTGACCCGGCGTGTCGAGGAAGACGACACGCTTGCCGTCGTGGACGACCTCGGACGCGCCGATGTGCTGGGTGATCCCGCCACGCTCGCCGGCCGCGACCTCGGTCGTGCGAATGGCGTCGAGCAGGCTCGTCTTGCCGTGGTCGACGTGGCCCATGACGGTCACGATCGGGGCGCGCGGCTGCAGGTCGGCCGGATCGTCCGCCTCGAAGAGGGCCTCCTTGGCAGCCGGCGCCGGCGCCGCGGCCTCCTCGCCCTCGACGATGCCGCCGGCGGTCGGGGCGATCGTCTCCGCGACCTCGTAGCCGAGCTCGCCCGCCACGAGGGACGCGGTGTCGCGATCGATCAGCTGGTTGATCGTGGCGAAGATGCCGCTCTTGATCAGCTCGCGGATCACGTCCGCGGGGTTGACGGCGAGCAGCTCCGCGAGCTCCTTGACGGTGATCGTCGTCGGCAGCTCGATGGCGCCACGCTCACGCGGGTCCAGGACCTGGACCTGCGACGGGACGCCACTTCCGTCACGACGCGGTGGCTTGCGCGGCCCGCGACGACCGCGGGTGCCGCTCCTACTCCTGGCCACGGGCTCCTCCTTCGTCAATCATCATCATCGGTCCCGCCGCGAGCGCCTCGCGGAGCTCTGCCGGGACCGGCGCCTCCAGCGCACGCCCGAGGGCGCCACGCGTGGCGGCGAGGGTCCAGCAGCCGGCGTCACGGCAGAGGTACGCTCCCCTGCCGGCCAGCCGGCCGGTGTCGTCGATCTTCATCTGGCCGTCCGGCGTCCGGACGACCCGCACCAGGTCCCGCTTCTCGCGAGACGTCCGGCAGGCCACGCACGAGCGCGTCGGAACGCGCCGCGGAGAACCCTGGCCTGCCGATCGTGCCCGGGCCGCGCCTACGACGACACCTCCTCGGGAGATGCCTTCGCGGCCGTCTTCGTGTTTCGCTTCTTCGTCACCGACGACGGTGCCGTCGCGTCCGTCGCAGGGCCTTCCGATCCATTCCCGGCGTCCGCCTGGGCGGCCGTCTTCGCCGTCTTCCGGGTCTTCGGGGCCGCCGCGGCCTCGGCCGCCGTCGGCCCCGACGTCGCCTTCGCTGCGCGTGCCGTCTTTGCGGGCGCGGACTCGGCCGTGGCTGCCGTTTCGTCAGTCGTCGCGGCGGCGGCCGGCTTCTTGGCGCGAGCCGCCTTCGCCGGCGCGGGCTCCGCGGCAGCCTCCCCTGCCGTTCCGGCGGCCGACTCTGCCGCCGCTGCCGGGCCCGACGCGCCGACGGTCGTCACCTCGGCCGTGGCGGCCGTGGCGGCCGTGGCGGGCTCGGCGACGGCCGCGATGTCGGGCGTCTCGGTGGTCGCGGTCGGCGCCTGCACCGGGGCCGCGGCCGCAGCGGCCGCACGGGCCTCGTCGGCCTTCGCCTCAGCGACCGAGACGTCGCTCCGGATATCGATCCGCCAGCCGGTCAGGCGAGCGGCGAGACGCGCGTTCTGGCCCTCGCGCCCGATCGCGAGCGAGAGCATCCGCTCCGGGACCGTCACGTTGGCGATCCGCTTCTCCTCGTCGATGTCGACGCTGATCACCTGTGCTGGCGACAGGGCGTTCGCGACGAAGACGCCGGCGTCGTCGTTCCACGGAATGATGTCGATCTTCTCGCCGCCGAGCTCGGCGACCACCGCCTGGACCCGCGCCCCGCGCTGGCCGACGGTCGCGCCGACCGGATCGAGGCCTTCCTGGCGCGACGAGACCGCGACCTTCGAGCGCGAGCCGGCCTCGCGGGCGATCGCCTTGATCTCGACCGTGCCGCTGTGGACCTCTGGGACCTCGAGCTCGAACAGGCGCTTGAGGAAGCCCTTGTGCGTCCGGCTGACGAGGATCTGCGGGCCGCGGCTCGAGCGGCGGACCTCGAGGACGTAGGCCTTGACGTTCTGGCCGATCCGGTAGTGCTCGACCGCCGACTGCTCGGACGTCGCGAGGATCGCCTCGACGTTGTTGCCCACGTCGAGGATGATCGCCCGCGGCTCGACCCGGTTCACGAGCCCGGTGATCATCTCGCCCTCGCGGTTGGCGAACTTGTCGAAGACCTGGTCGCGCTCGACCTCGCGGATCCGCTGGAGGACGATCTGCTTTGCCGTCTGGGCGCCGATCCGGCCGAAGACGTCGTCCTTGAGCTCTTCGGTCTCGACGAGCTCGCCGGCCTTGGCGTCGGCCTTGTGGGTCCGCGCCTCCTCGATCGTGAATTCGATGAGCGGGTCCTCGACCTCGTCGACCGCTAGGCGGGCGCGGAAGACCCGGATCTTGCCCGTCTCGGCGTCGATCCGGACGTGGATGTCCTCGTCACCGGCGACGCGACGGTAGGCGGACTGGATGCCGTCCTCCACCGCATGGATCAGCTGCTCTCGAGAGACCTGCTTCTCGGCATTGAGCTGGAGGAGGGCACCGACGAAATCGCGACTCACGACGCCTCCTCGCTGCTGCACTCTTGACCGACAAAAAAGAAGCGTGGGGGTCACCCACGCACGGAGCGGCCGTTAAATTCCTCGGGAAGTATACACGCGGATGCGTGGACGGCGGAAACGGAGGCGGGGCCAACGCCCTCGCTGCGGCCCCCGATTCTCGCCGGGCGAGCCCATCCGACACGATCGGGATGTCGAGGCGAGCCAACCGACGTGATCTGGCACGTTTCCGTCGATTCGTGCTCTTGCGACGAGAAGTTCGTGCAGATTGAGGTTCGAACCGGCGTCGACGGGTCGCATGTGCTCGTGGGGCGAGAACCCCGCGTGAGGCGGCGAGCGATCAGGCCCGAGCTGGCGCCGCGGTCGTCGGGTAGCGGCGCTCCACGTACGCCTCGAGGAGGGCGATGAACTCGTCGACGAGGCCCTCGCCCCTCAAGGTCCGGTCCAGCTTCCCATCCACGAAGACGGGCGCCACCGGGTCCTCGAACGTGCCCGGCAGGGAGATGCCGATGTCGGCGTGCTTGCTCTCGCCCGGGCCGTTGACCACGCAGCCCATCACCGCGACCCGCATCTCCTCGACCCCGGGGCGAGTCTCCTTCCACGCGGGCATCCGATCCTTCAGGTACTGCTGGATCTGCTGGGCCATCTCCTGGAAGAAGGTCGAGGTCGTCCGGCCGCAGCCCGGACACGCGCTGACCTGGGGGAGGAACGAGCGGAGGCCCATCGACTGGAGGACCTGCTGGGCGATCTCGACCTCGCGCTCCCGGCTTGCGCCGGGCTCGGGTGTGAGCGAGACGCGAATGGTGTCCCCGATCCCCTCGTTCAGCAGGATCGCGAGGCCCGCCGTCGAGGCGACGATCCCCTTGTCGCCCATCCCGGCCTCGGTCAGCCCAAGGTGGAGCGGGTAGTCGCTCCGGGCCGCCAGCAGGCGATAGACGTCGACGAGGTCGCGGACGCCGCTGACCTTGGCGCTGATGATGATCCGATCGTGGCCAAGCCCCGTCTCCTCGGCCAGCTCGGCGGAGCGCATCGCCGATTCGATCATCGCCTCGATCATCACGTCGCGGGCGTCCCGGGGCTCGGCCGATGCCGCGTTCGCGTTCATCAGCTCGGTCAGGAGCTGCTGGTCGAGCGAGCCCCAGTTGACGCCGATGCGGACGGTCTTGCCGTTCTCGATCGCGACCCGGACGATCGTCGCGAAGTGCTCGTCGTGACGCTTCGCCCCGACGTTGCCCGGGTTGATCCGGTACTTCGCGAGCAGCCTGGCCATCTCCGGGTACTCGACCAGGAGCTTGTGGCCGTTGTAGTGGAAGTCGCCGATCACCGGGACATCGACGCCGAGGTTGTCACGGAGCTTGCGCATCATCTCGGGCACGGCCGCGGCGGCCTGCTCCGTGTTCACCGTCACCCGGACGAGCTGCGAGCCGGCGTGAGCCAGCCGGGCGACCTGGATCGCCGTCGCATCGGCGTCGGCCGTGTCCGTGTTCGTCATCGACTGCACGACGACGGGATGAGCAGACCCCACGAGGACGCCGCCCACGTCGACGCTGACGGTCGGCCGTCGGCGCGGTCTCAGCGCATCGGTCCCGGTAACCGCTGGGCGGCTGGGAATGCCGTCCGTCACGAGCCCCCGGACAGGATCCGGACGATGTCGAAGCCCGACACCCAGATCAGGAACGCGAACAGGACCGCGAACCCGACCACATAGGTGAGCTGCTCGGCCCGCAGGCTGATCCGCCGCCCGAACAGGCTCTTGAGCGTGATCATCAGCATCCTCCCGCCGTCGAGCGGCGGGAAGGGCAGGATGTTCACGAGAGCCAGGTTCGCCGACAGGATCCCGGCCACGTACAGCGTCATGACGGGCCCGACCCCGAAGAACACGTCACCGATCTGGGTGGCGATCCCGATCGGGCCCTGGACCGGCGGCGGCGCCGTCGGGTTCGTTGCGACCTGGTGCACGAGGTCGCCGAGGGCCGAGAGGATCAGGCCGAACCAGCGCTGCGTCTCGTTGGCCCCGGCCGCGATCGCGGTCGGCAGGTCGTGCTGGATCGTCTCGCCCGAGAAGTAGCCCGGGAAGCCGACGTCGGTCGGCAACCGCCGGATCCCGAGCGCTCCCTTCCCCTCCTCAGGACCAGCGCCGTCGGGATCCTTCATCTCCTCGGCGGTGCGCAGCGTGACCTGGAGATCCGCCTTCTGCCCGTCCGAGTGGACGATCTGCAGCGTCACGGTCTGCCCGGGACGGTCGCGGAGGTCCGTGATGACGTCGCCTTGGGACAGGCTGAAGAGATCGTGGCGGATCCCGTTCACCGAGACGATCGCGTCACCCGCCTTCAGGCCGGCAGCGGCCGCCGGCGAACCCTCGTCGACGACCGGGACCTTGATCCCGACGATCGGGGCCGCGAGAGCGGCGATGGCGGTGAAGATCAGGAACGCGATCGCGAGATTCATCGCGACGCCGGCGATCAGGATCGTCAGCTTCTTCGGCAGCGCCGCCCTGGCGAACGAGCGGGGATCGTCGGCAGCGTCGCCATCCTCGCCCTCGAGCTTGACGAAGCCCCCGATCGGCAGCCAGTTCAGCGTGTAGAGCGTCTCGCCCTTCGCCCGCAGGACCTTCGCTCGAGGCGGGAAGCCGATGCCGAACTCCAGGACGCGGATGCCGGCCAGACGGGCCGTGATGAAGTGGCCGAGCTCGTGGACGAGGACGAGCCCACCCAGGATCCCGAAGAACAGGACGATCGTGACGACGAGGTGGATCAGGTCACTCATGAGGGCCGGCCCGCCGAGCCGCGGAGGGGGCCACTCGCATAGGCGGCGCGAACCTCCGCGTCGAGGGCCACAAGCGTCGCGAGATCCGGCGCCTGGTCGGGTCCGTCACCGAACCGCTCGACGGCGGCGGCCAGCAGGCGCGGGATGTCCGCGAAGCCGAGCGACCCGTCGAGGAACCGCCCGACGGCAACCTCGTCGGCGGCGATCAGCGCCGTGGTCGCGCGCTGCCCGACGCGTCCCGCCTCCCGGGCGATCCGGAGCGCCGGGAAGCGATCGAGGTCCGGGGCGCGGAAGTCGAGCCGGGCAGCCGCCACCAGGTCGACCGGGACGGACGGCGACGGGCGACGATCGGGATAGGTGAGGGCGTACTGGATCGGGGTGCGCATATCCGGGGTGCCCAGCTGGGCCTTGAGCGAACCGTCCACGAAGCGGACCGCTGAGTGGACGACGCTCTGCGGATGGACGACGACCTCGATCGCGCCGTCCTCGACATCGTACAGCCAGCGTGCCTCGATGACCTCCAGGCCCTTGTTGGCGAGCGTCGCCGAGTCGATCGTGATCTTCGCCCCCATCGACCAGGTCGGGTGCCGGAGGGCCTGCTCCCGGGTCACGGTCGAGAGGTCGGCCGGTCCGTCGAGGAACGGTCCACCCGAGGCGGTCAGGATCAGGGAAGCGACCCGGTCCAACGGCTCGCCGACGAGGCATTGCCAGATCGCCGAGTGCTCGGAGTCGATCGGGCGAAGCCAGGCGAGCGGGCTCGCGTAGGCATCGTCCGGCGCGTCCTTCGCACGCTGGTCGGCCAGGGCCCGGGCGAGGGGCATGACGAGGTGGCCGCCGGCGACGAGCGTCTCCTTGTTGGCGGTCGCGACAACCTTGCCCGCCTCGAGGGCCGCGAGAACCGGCCGGAGGCTGATGATCCCGCCCGTCGCGACGACGACGAGGTCGACGTCATCGCGAGCCGCCATCTGCGCGAGGCCCTCGCCGCTCGCGCCGACCGCGGTGGCGCCGACGCGGAAGCGGTGGGCCTGCTCGGCGAGGAGATCGGCCTTCGTGCCCGCGGCAAGGGCAACGACCCGGAACTGGTCCGGGTGCGACGCCAGGACGTCGAGCGCCTGGCGGCCGATGGACCCGGTCGAGCCGAGGACCGCGACGCGCCGCGGCGGGCCCGGGTCAGCGGTACGCGGCGATGACATAGAGCGTGACGACCGGTGCGGCGAAGAGGAACGAGTCGACCCGATCGAGGATCCCGCCGTGGCCCGGGATCAGGCGACCCGAATCCTTGACGCCCGCCGCCCGCTTCAGCATCGATTCAGCGAGATCGCCCGCCTGGGCCGCGAGCGACAGCAACGGGCCGAGGACGATCGCCGCGGCCGGCGGCTGACCGAGCGCCGCGAGGGCGATGCCGACGACGATCGTCGCGGCGACGATCCCGCCGATCAGACCCGCGTAGGTCTTCGACGGGGAGAGGTGCGTCAGGAACCGCCGCTGGCCGTAGCGCTTGCCGACGAAATAGGCGCCGGTGTCGTAGGCCCAGACGCCGGCCACGAGCAGGACGATCCAGCCGCGGCCCGCGTCGATGGAGGCCAGCGGCGCGCCGGCCGGGACGGCCGGCGCTTCGTGCGCGAGCCGGATGATGAAGCCGAGGAACGAGGCGTACAGGGCACCGAACACGGTCGCGAACCACGTCGGGAGGCCCTCCCGCGGATCGGTCCGGGTGAACGCCCCGACCGCGGCGAGGACCGTGCCGGTCGCCAGGAGGGTCGTCCCGGTCGGATCGACCTCACGGCCGATCGCGGGATCGAGCACGAGCGCGACGGCGAAGACGACGCCGAGCCACGACAGCGACGGGTAGCCGGCCGAGGCCAGGAGCTCGAAGACCTCCCACGCCGCGAGGGCCGTCACGATCGCGACGACGGCGACGATCCACGGCCCGCCGAGGAGCAGCGCGATGACCAGCGGCGGGACGAGGACGGCGGCACTCACCGTCCGCTGGCGGAGCGCGCCCGGCGCGAGGGGACCGGTGTCGCTCAGCGCCCGAACCGCCGCGTCCGGTTGGCGAACTCCAGGAGGGCGGCGTCGAACGCGTCGGCCCCGAAATCGGGCCAGAGAACCTCGGTCGTGTAGAGCTCGGCGTAGGCCGCCTGCCAGATGAGGAAGTTCGAGAGGCGCTGCTCGCCGCCGGTCCGGATCACGAGGTCGGGGTCGGGCAGGCCGGCGGTGTAGAGCGCACCCGCGATCGCGGTCTCGTCGATCGTCGCGGGGTCCGCGCCGCTCGCGGCGAGCCGTCGGAACGCGTCCACGAGCTCGGTCCGGCCGGCGTAGTTGAAGGCGACGTTGAGCAGGAGACGGTCGCCGCCGGCGGTCTCCGCCAGGGCGTCGTTGATGGACGCGCGGGTGTCGTCCGGGAGCTCGTCGAGCCGGCCGAGGAGCCGGATCCGGACGCCCTGGGCCTTGAGCTCCGCGGTCTCGCTCCGGATGGCCTGCTCCAGGAGGGCGAAGAGCCCGCGGACCTCGTCGTCGGAGCGGGCCCAGTTCTCCCGGCTGAACGCGTAGACGGTGACGACCGGGACCCCGCGACGCACGGCGTGGCGGAGGAGCGTCCGGATCGCCTCGACGCCCGCCGCGTGGCCCTCGACCTCGGCCAGGCCGCGCTGGCGGGCCCAGCGCCGGTTGCCGTCCATGATGATCGCGACGTGGCGCGGGAGATCGCGGGCCGGCAGCAGCGGCTCGGCATCCGGTGCCAGGGCCGGTTCGGCGGTCGTGACAGCCTCGTCGGCGACCGGCTGCGCCGTCGGGGGCGCGTCGGTCGGCCGGGCGAGGGGCGTCCGGGACACCTAGACCTCCATGACCTCCTGCTCCTTCGCCGTCCCGAGGCGGTCGACCTCGCCGATCCAGCGGTCGGTCGTCTTCTGGAGGGCGTCGTGCTGGCGATGGGCCTCGTCGGTGCCGACGGTCCCGTCGCGCTCCTCCTTCTTGAGCTCGTCGCCCGCGTCGCGCCGAAGGTTCCGGATCTCCACCCGGGCCTCCTCCATCCGCTTGTGGACGCTCTTCACGAGGTCCCTGCGACGCTCCTCGGTGAGCGGCGGGATGTTCAGCCGGACGACGGTGCCGTCGACGTTCGGGACCAGCCCGAGGTCGCTCTTCTGGATCGCCTTCTCGATCGCGCCGAGGACGCCACGGTCCCAGGGCTGGATCACGATCTGGTGCGATTCCGGGACGCTGATCCCGGCCAGCTGGTTGAGCGGCGTCTGCGTGCCGTAGTAGTCGACGGTCAGCCGCTCCACCAGCGCGGTCGAAGCACGGCCGGTCCGGAACGCGCCGAAGTCGCGCTCCATCGCGTCGACGGCGCGGTTCATCTTGTGATCCGCGGAGGTGATGGTCTCGCTGCTCATCGGCTTCCTCCGCGGGCGCTCGGGGCGCCGGAGATCCGGGTGCCGACGGGCTCGCCGGCGGCGACCTTCATGATGTTGTCGGGCTGGTTGAGATCGAAGACGACGATCGGCAGGTCGTTCTCCATGCACAGCGAGACAGCCGCAGCATCGAGGACCTTGAGCTGGTCACGGAGCAGGTCCGCGTACTCGAGCTCGGCGTAGCGGTGGGCGTCGGGATGGGTCAGCGGATCGGCATCGTAGACGCCATCGACCTTGGTCGCCTTGAGGAGGACCTCGGCGCCGATCTCGACCGCGCGGAGGGCCGCCGCCGTATCCGTCGTGAAGTACGGGTTGCCCGTCCCGGCCACGAAGATCGCGACGCGGCCCTTCTCCAGGTGACGGACGGCCCGCCGCCGGATGTAGGGCTCGGCGACCTCGTTCATGGCGATGGCGCTCATCACGCGGGTCGGGATCCCCTGCCGCTCGAGGGCATCCTGGAGGGCGAGGCCGTTCATCACGGTCGCCAGCATCCCGATGTAGTCGCCGGTCGCGCGGTCCATGCCGCTCGCGGCGGCCGCCAGGCCGCGGAAGATGTTCCCGCCGCCGACGACGATGCCGACCTGGACGCCCAGCCGGTGGACCTCGGCGATCTGGCTGGCGATGAACGCGCAGAACGCCGGGTCGACGCCGTACGAGCGACTCCCGAGGAGCGCCTCGCCGGACAGCTTCAGGAGGATCCGCTCGTACCGGACGCGTTCCGGCGGGGGCGCGGCCTGCGCGGCGGTCGCGCTTGGGGCGTCGCTCACAGCTCTTCCCCGAGGGCGTAGCGGGTGAACCGCCGGACCCGGATGTTCTCGCCGATCGTCGCGATCTTGTCGGTCACGAGCTCGCGGACGGTCCGCTCCTCGTCGCGGAACGGCTGGTCGAGGAGGCAGACCTGGGAGTACCACTTCTTCATCTGGCCCTCCACGATCTGCGGTCGGATCGCCTCGGGCTTCTTCTGCACCGACTCGTCCGCAAGGAGCTCCGCCTTCTTCGCCTCGAGGACGTCGGCGGGGATCCCGTCGGGGTCGACGTAGAGCGGCGCCATCCCGGCGACCTGGACCGCGAGGTCGCGGACGAGCTTCTGGAACTCGTCGGTGCGTGCGACGAAGTCGGTCTCGCAGTTGACCTCGATCAGGACGCCGACCCGGCCGCCGGTGTGGATGTAGCTCGAGACCAGCCCTTCGCGGGCATCGCGGCTGGCCTTCTTCGCGGCGGCCGCGAGACCGCGCTCGCGGAGGATCGCGACGGCCCGGTCGAGGTCGCCGTCGGCCTCGACGAGCGCGTTCTTGCAGTCCATGAAGCCGGCTCCGGTGCGCTCCCGGAGCTCCTTGACCGCGTCGGCGGTGATCGTTGCCATCTGGTGCGTTCGCTCCTGTATCGGGCTGCGGGCAGGAGCCCGCTGGGGGTTCGGGGCTGGTGGCTGGGTGGCCGGACCGGCGAGCCCTACCGCCGATCGGCCTCCACGGCCGTCGGCGGCATGGGCTCAGACCGGCGTCGCCGGCTCTTCCTTCTCGGCCGCCTCGCGCGCGAGCTCGGCGGCGATCTCCTCGGGGCTGGCCTCGGCCGGAGCCGGCGTGGTCGCGTCGGTGGCGGCGACCGGGCGGGCGCCCGGCAGCAGGTCGTCGTCCTCGTCGGCGTCGGGCTCGAACGTCAGGGCCGCGCCGCCGGCGAGCGCCGCGACGAGCTCGTCCGAGGCGGACTCGTCGTATTCCGGCTCGGCCGCGATCGCGACCTCGGGCTCGGGCTCGACCGCGCGGGCCGCTCGCTCGCGCTGGCCCTCGAGGCAGGCCTCGGCGACGAGCGTCGTGAGGAGCCGGATCGAGCGGATCGCGTCGTCGTTGGCCGGGATGATGTGGTCGATCTCGTCGGGGTCGACGTTCGTGTCGCCGGTGGCGACCACGGGGATCTCGAGCTTGTTCGCCTCGGTCACCGCGATCCGCTCGCGATGCGGGTCGATGATGAAGACGGCGCCCGGGACGCGCTTCATCTTGCGCATGCCGCCGACCGTCAGGGCGAGCTTGTTCATCTCGTCGGTCAGCTTGGCCGCTTCCTTCTTGGTCATCCGATCGAAGTCGCCAGCCTGCTGGCGGGCCTCGAGCTGCTCGAGCAGGGCGATCCGCTTCTTGATCGTCGTGAAGTTCGTGAGCATCCCGCCCAGCCAGCGCTTGTTCACGTACGGCTGGCCGGCCCGGGTCGCCTCCTGGGCGATCGGCTCCTGGGCCTGCTTCTTCGTCCCGACGAAGAGGACGTACTCGCCGCGACCGACCGTGTCACGGACGAACTCGAGCGAGGAGTCGAGGTGCTTGACGGTCTGGGCGAGGTCGATGATGTGGATCCCGTTGCGCTCGGCGAAGATGAACGGGCGCATCTTGGGATTCCAGCGGCGAGTCTGGTGGCCGAAGTGGACACCGGCTTCGAGCAGCTGCCGCATCGAGACGGACGGCACGGTGGAGGACCTCCTGTTCGGTTCGTTCCGCCGCGGACCTCGTCGCCGGGTTCCGATCCGTCGGGCGCGTGCCGCCGGCTCGTCGCCGGAGCTTGCGTCTCGGGCTCGGCACCGTCCCGGTCGGAACGGTCCGCGTGTGATCTCCGTCCCAGGCGCGCGGCGCCGAGTACGGGTGGTGACCGGACCCGGTCGGACCGGGGCCGGCGCGGAGTGTAGCACGAGGCCCGTTCAGGACCGCGTCCGGCACGGGGACGGACCATCCGTGGTGCCCATCCTCACGCAAACACCGCCCTCTGAACGCCGGGCGTTCGTACGGACGGACAGGGCGGGGCCGACGATCGTCCAGAGCCCACTCCAGCGCCGGATTGATCGCCGGGCGTTCCAGACGACGGGTGAACGCCCGGGAGCACGCAGAGGATGGCGCTTCGGCCGCCTGTAGGAACGCTCGGCGTTCACCGGGCGACGGGAAAACTAGAGCGCCACGTGGCGGTGGTGGCGGATCCGCTCCCCCGGCTCGACAACGACCAGGTCCACGCGCAGCGGATGACGCGGCAGGGCGACCCCTCCGAGCACCCCTTCGGCCAGCAGGCGGCCGATCGAGGCGCGGAGATGCGCTCGCTTCCGGACGTCGAGACTCTCATCGGCGAGCCCGAAGTCGCGGCGTGCTCGCCAGCGGACCTCGACGATCACCAGCCAGGGCGGCGGCCCCGGGTCGACCGCGACGAGATCCAGCTCACCGCGTCCGACGCGCACGTTGCGACCGACGATCTGCCAACCGAACGCGATCAGACGACCCGCCACGAGCGTCTCGGCAGCGTCACCTCGGTCCTGGACGGCCGTCCGCATCGGCCCACCGTAGCGAGCGCCGCTTCGCGCCGGCTTATCCGGGGATCGCCTCCAGGATGGCAAGGTCGGCGGCGTCGAGCATTGCGTCGTCGGCCATCACCGGTGTCGCTTCGCGCTCGAGCAGCTCGTGGACGTCGGGCCACGCGCCGGGGTCAGTGAGCAGGTCGAGCTCGAGCTGGTCGCCGGCAAGCGTCCGCTGGAGAGCGAGAAATGAGCGCCGGTGGAACGGGGTCAGGCCCATCCGCCGGATCGCGTCGCGGTGGTCGCGCGTGGCGTAGCCCTGGTTGTGCTCCCAGCCGTACCCCGGATAGCGGGCCGCGAGTCGCATCATCATCCGGTCCCGCACGACCTTCGCCACGACCGAGGCACAGGCGATCGAGTAGACCTTGGCATCGCCGTCGACGACGTTCGTGTACGGCCCGACCAGCGCCTCGAACCCGACGATCCGATTGCCGTCGACGATCACGTGCTCATGGCCACCGATGCGGGCGATGGCCCGGCGCATCGCAAGGTGCGTCGCGTGATAGATGTTCAGCTGGTCGATCTCGCGGACCGAGGCGGCGCCGACGCCGACGGCGACCGCCCGCGACCGGATGATCGGGGCCAGGCGCTCGCGCTGGGCCATCGAGAGGGTCTTCGAGTCGCGGACGCCCGGGATCCGGTGGCAGCCGGGCTTCATCACGACGGCGGCCGCGACGACCGCTCCACAGGTGGGCGCCACGCCGACCTCGTCGACCCCGACGACGCGGGTCAGGCCCTCGTTCCACAGGCGGCGCTCGTGGCGGAGGGTCGGGACGATGACGGCCATCGGGCCTCAGGGTAGCCGGTCCGGGTCGGACTCGCGCACAGCCTCTCGGGCAGGGTCCGTGGCGTCGCGCAGGATCAGCTGCCCCCGCCGGTCGGATCGGTCGTCGGCCGAACGAGCCCACAGTCGGGCGTCGTGCAGAGATCCAGTCCCAGCTCCGAGAGGCCCTCGGCCAGCGGCGTGAACCCGAGCGACCCGCTGAAGCTGCGACTCGCGACCCCGGCCGGGATCCCCCGGACGAGGACCGCCCCACCGGAGTCGCCGACGGCCACGTCGATCCGGGCCTGGATCATGCACGGGAAGTACGCGCCATCCTCCGCGTTGAGGTTCTCGCCGATCTCGACGACGGCCCCGCTCCGATAGACGTTGCGACCGTCGATCTCGACCCGGTCACCGATCGCGACGTCGGCGCAGGCGAGCGGCCGGGTGTCCGGCGGGATCGTCCGGTAGCCGGCTGTGCCCAGGTCGACGACGTTCAGGTGACCCCACGGGATGCGGTCCTTGGCCACGACCAGGTAGTTCAGGTCGGACGCCGCGCACGTGTGCCCGGGATAGGGGCACGTGGCATCCCGCGCGGGCGGGCCGAACACGCCGCGGATTCCCGTGCCGTCCGGGTCGTAGGCGACGGTGCCCTCACTCGCGCAGTGGCCGGTCGAGGTGAGCACGATGGTGTCCCCGCGGCGAGCGTAGAAGCCGCCGGAGCAATAGCCCCAGAGGTGCTGCCCGGCGAGGACCGGCGGGGCATACACGGGGGTCGTCCGCCGCGGTTGCGTGACGAAGCTCACGATCGAGAAGGAACCGATCCCGACGAGCAGACCCGCCAGGACAACGATCAGCAGACGCCGGAATCGGGCGCCCAGCTGCGCCGTTCTCGTCGTGGTCGGTGTCACGCCATCCTCGCTCGGAGGGTCGCACGCGCGGACCCGGGACCCGATCCTCCCGGGCCGTCCCCGACCACGCAACCCTGACGATCGGGCACGCTCGACGGAGAAATGGGCCCGCGAATCGAACGACCCCGGCGGGACGCCGGGGTCGACGGGACCGATCGGGCGGAAATCAGCGGTTCGTGCGCCGCTCGCGCAGGGTGGCGGCCTTGCCGACGCGCTTCCGCAGGAAATACAGCTGCGCCCGGCGGACCTGGCCGTGCCGGACGACCTCGATCTTCTCGATCCGTGGGCTGTGGATCTTGAACGTCCGCTCGACGCCGACGCCGCTGGCGATCCGGCGGACCGTGATCGATCGGGTGATCCCACCGCCGCGGAGCCGCATCACGATGCCTTCGAAGACCTGGATCCGCTCGCGGTTGCCCTCGACGACCTTGGCCGAGACCTTCACGGTGTCGCCGGAGGCGAGCTCGGGGAGGTCCGTGCGGAGCTGATCGGAGACGATCTCGTCGAGGACGTTCACGGCGGTGTTCCTTCGGATTCTCACGTCGGCAGCCGGAGCTGCGGGTGCTGGTCGGGAAGGGCGTGGTCGAACGAATCGACCGGCGGCGGAGTATAGCATGGCGACCGCGTGCGCCCGGGTCGACGGAGGAGGAGCCAGAGTCGTGGAGACTCGCGTTCGAGCCAGTGGCGCCGCGGTCACCGCTCGCCTCCGCTACTGACGGGGATCCTGGTCCAGCGGGCGCGTCAGCAGGTCGGGACGCCGTTCGAGCGTCCGGGCGCGGGCCTGTTCCTCACGCCAGCGGGCCACCGCGCCGTGGTCGCCCGACGTCAGGATGGCCGGCACGTCCTGACCCCGGAAGGTCGGCGGGCGGGTGTACTGGGGATACTCGAGCAGCCCGCCGGCGAAGGATTCCTCGGTCGTCGACGCGTCATCGATCGCGCCGGGGAGGAGCCGGATCACCGCGTCGATCACGACGAGCGCGGGCAGCTCCCCGCCCGTGAGGACGTAGTCGCCGATCGAGAGCTCGAGGTCGACCAGCGAACGGACCCGCTCGTCAACGCCCTCGTACCGGGCGCAGACGAGGACGAGGTGGGTCCGTTCGGCGAGGGCGTGGGCCTGGGCCTGGTCGAAGCGCTCGCCCGCCGGATCGAGCAGGACGACGAGCGAGTCCGGCCGCCGGACCGAGTCGATGCCGGCGGCGATCGGCTCGGGCCGCATCACCATCCCCGCTCCCCCGCCATACGGGGCGTCGTCGACGCTGCGGTGCCGGCCGAGACCCCACTGCCGCAGGTCATGCGTGCGGATCGTCACGATGCCCCGTTCCTGGATCCGGCCGGGAATGCTGGCGGCCAGCGGCGCCGAGACCATCTCCGGGAACAGGGTCAGGACGTCGATCTCGAGGGTCATCGCTCGAGCTCGAGTTGCCGATCGGTGTCGGCGGGTCGATCGGCCGGCGCCGATTCGTCATCCGTTGGGCTCGACGTCGCGCCTTGGGCCTTCGGCCGCCGCGGGCCGGCTCGGCGACGCGGAGCGCGCGGCCGATCGGGATCCGCCGCGGTCGAGCGGGCGCGCCTCGAGGGCACCAGGTCGAGCGCCTCGACGTCCACGACGATCTCGCCTCGCCGCGGCGCGAAGATCCGAACGAAGTCGCGGACGCCCGGGACGTCGAACTCGCCGTACGGCCCGCCGTCGACGACGTAGTTCTCGGCGCCGCCCGAGCGATAGACGTCGCGGACGGTGCCGAGGACCGTCCCGTCGACCGCGGTCACGGTGACGCCCACGACCTCATGCCAGAAGTAGGCACCCCGCGGCAGGGCCGAATCGGGCCCGGCCGCGGTCTCGAGATACACGCCCTTCAACGCCTCCGCCGCGGAGCGGTCGTGGACCTCCCGGAACTGGATCCGCCAGCCGGGACCATCCGCGATCGGCGATGACCAGGTGACGGTCAGCGGCTCGTCCGCGCCCTCGCGATGGAGGACGGAGCCCACGGAGTACCGCTCCTCGGGTCGATCCGTCAGGATCTCGACCCGGACCGCGCCGCGCAGCCCGTGGACGCCCCGGACGAGGGCGACGACGAGGCGTGACCTCGGGCCGATGGGTCGCGAGTCCGCGCGGGAGCGCGCACGGACGAGCTCCGCCTCAGACCTCGATGAGCGAGCGTCCGCTCGCTGCTGAGGTTGCCGGTCCGCCGTCAGACGATCTCGAGCGAGACGGGCTCGCCATCGCGGGCGGCCGTGACCTTGAGGAGCGTTCGGAGCGCCTTCGCGACGCTGCCGTTACGGCCGATCACCTTGCCCATGTCGTCCTCGGCGACGTGGAGCTCGATGACCGTCCCGCCCTGGTCCCGGACGATCTCGACCTTGACCGCGTCGGGATCGTCGACGAGGGACTTGGCGACGTATTCGACAAGCTCGGCTGCTGCCATCGATCGCTCCTACTTCTTGTCGGCGGGAACGATGCCCGCGTTCCGGAGGAGTCGGACAACCGTGTCCGACGGCTGGGCGCCCTTGGCAAGCCAGGCCTTGGCCTTGTCGGCGTCGATGCTGAGCTCGATCGGATCGGTCCGCGGGTTGTAATGACCGATCGTCTCGATCGCCCGGCTGTCCCGGGCGGACCGCGAGTCGGCGACGACCACGCGGTAGGTCGGCTGCTTGGTCGCGCCCACGCGCGTCAGCCGGATGCGGACTGCCATCTGTCTCTCGTTCCTCCTGGGTTCGTGGTCCGCGCGACGATCACGCCGCGCGGCGATGGTCATGGAGCCGGGGACGGCGGCTCGTGAACGGTGATCGCCCCGGTCCCGCGATCCAGTGTCCCGTCCCGGCGGAGCGCCTGGATCAGGGTGTCGATCGGGGCGAGATAGGGCTTCACCTCGGTCTGGTAAGTCGACCACATGTCGCTCGGTGCCATCTTCTGGGCGAGCGGCTCGACCAACGCCCGGATGGCGTTGAAGTCGATGTAGGTCGAGCCGATGTTCTCGGCACCGACCCGCGCGAGGCCGCTCTTGAACCGATCGTTGTCGGCGAGGCTCGCACCCGGCTTCGTGTCGAGGACGGACGCGACCCAGTCACGGCCGTAGCCGAAGACGACGACACCGTCCGAGACCGCATACGCGAACTCCGCCTTGTAGCCGGGCGGCAGGCTCGAGGACGACATTCCGGGCGCGGCGCTGTAGTCGAGGGTCGTGATCTTCGTGCCGTCATGGTCCTCGACCCGGACGGTGACGCCCGCGCTCGCCGCGGCGATCGTCAGGTAGGTCTGGAAGGTCGTGAACAGCTGGGTCGCGGCCGCCTGGTCGCGGGGCTGGATCAGGAGGCCACCACCGATCGTGCCGTCCGCGGCCGGCGTAACGACGAACGCAGTATCGCCCCACCAGCCGAAGACCCCGTCGAAGCCGCCGAGGATGCTCAACGCCTGGTCGAACTGGGCGAACGGGCCCTTCGTCTCGGGCAGGGCCCGGAACTTGTCGAGGAAGGCCTTCAGGGCCGGCCCGACGTCGTGGTACTCGACCCAGGCGATCGTCTTCGGGGGCACGTGGTCGAGCAGGCTGGTCCGGCGGTTCGGGGTGTCGTAGCCGATGGCGTACGACGGATAGGCGCCCGTCGTCACGAAGGCGTCGTTCTCGAACCGGCCGAGGCTCATCTGCCACGCCGGGATCATCGCGATCAACGTGTCGTCGATCTGCGTCCCGGAAAGCAGGCCCGGCCGGAGGGCGGACAGCGTCTTGACGAGGTTGTCGATGATCGGCCGCATCCGGATCACGCTGAGGACCGCGTAGTCCCGGTCGACCTGGCCCAGGGCTGCCTTGAAGTCGGCGTCGTTGGCCAGCGTGCCCTGGCCCTTGGTGTCGATCGCCGCGTGCACGTCGGTGACGCTGCCCACGATCAGGACCTTGTCCGTGACGGCGGTCGCGATCGCGAGCGGACCGGCGTTCGAAGGCGTCCAGACGTCGGCGCCGTTGTAGCTCGCCTTCAGGAGCCCGGAGCCGCCGACCGAGGTCAGCCACGCCTCCGCCTTGGCCTGGTCCTTGATGGTCACGACGATCAGGGTCGACGAGACCCCCTCGAGGCCAGGGCTCAGTGGGTTGGCGGCCGCGACCGTGCTGCCGGTCGGGAGGCCGTTCCCGACGGCCAGCTGGCCGGCGAACCAGGGCAGGATGTCGGTCGTGTAGGTCTGCTTGTCGCTCGTGACCGCTCGGACGAGCTTGTCCAGCGCCTCGTTGATCTTGGGCTCCACCTGGGCCTGGTCCTTGAAGCCCGGGAAGTTGGCGAGGAAGGCCGCGAGCTTCTGGCGCTGGTCGCCGGGCAGGTCCATCCGGACCTCGGAGTACTGGCTGATGTTCGCCGGCATATAACCGAGCGCGATGGACGTCGCCGGGCGGCCCGACGCAAGCGAGACGATCAGGGCGCTCGCCACGACGACGATGAGGATCCCGACGACGGCCAGGCCCCAGCGCAGGCCGATCGGCGACCGCCGGGTGACCGTCGGGGACGCCGCTGCGGCCCCGTCGCCGGTCGGAGCGTCACCCACGGTGCCGAGGCGCGTGTCGGGTAGCGGCTCGGCCGGCTCGAAGGGCGATTCAGGAGCCGGGCGCGCGGCCGGCGGCGGTGTCGACGACAGCTGCGACGGGCTGCCCCACGA
>DATLVO010000226.1:0-3487 GCA_035577485.1 Verrucomicrobiia bacterium | reverse complement strand
CGACACGACGACGGGGCGCCTCGCGATCGCGAGGACCTCGTCGATCGTCGCCGCCGAGGCGTGGGCTAGGTCGACGAGCATCGATCGCGCCTCGAGCCGGCGCACGACCTCCCGGCCGGCGGCCGTGAGCCCGCCCTGGCGGACGCCATGGGCCGATCCGCCGACGTCGTTGTCGAAGAAATGGGCCAGCCCGACCATCCGGAAGCCCACGGCGAAGAGCCGGTCGACGTTCGCGGGATCGCCATCGAGCGCATGCGCACCCTCGATCGCGAGGAGGCCGCCGACGACCGTCTCGCCCGATGCGCGACGGCCGAGGACGCCGTCGAGGTCCGCGGCGGTGCGGACGACGACGAGCCGCCCTCCCGATGCGGCGGACATCGCGGCCAGCCGGCCGGCCTGGTGCTCAGCCCGGGCGAGCAGGCTCCGCAGGGTCGCCGGCGGCCAGCCCTGGACGAGCGCCACGAGGGCGATGTCGTCGCTGCGGTCGTCGTTGCGCTCGATGTTCAGGTGGCGCGGGACCTTCGTCGCCACCGCGAAGACCTGCAGCGCGACGTTGCCTTCGACCAGGCGCGGGACGTCGACGTGGCCGCGATCCGCCCGGATCAGCAGATCCCGACCCCAGAGCAGCGAGTCGGCGTGGAGGTCGACGATCGTCAGCCGCTCGTGGAGGTCTCCCACCGCCGACGGAGCGAGGTAGGGCCCGCGGGCTCCGACCCGATTGAGCCGTCGCTCGGTCCGCGCCGAGAGGGCCATGCCCCCGGCGCGCCGGAGCGGCGGACCCAGGACCGCGAGGCCGGCCCCGAGGATCGTCCCGGCGACGATGGACCGTCGCGACGGGCGCGTCATCCGTCCGCGACGCCGGCGGCGATCTCGTCGCCCGGCTCGTCCTCGAGCTCCTCGATCTCGATCGCGGCACCGGTGTACGCAGCCGCCTGGAGGGTGAACAGCCGGGCGTACCGGCCGTTGAGCGCCATCAGGTGCTCGTGGGTCCCCTGCTCCACCAGCTCGGCGTGCTCGAGGAAGAGGATCCGGTCGGCCTGGCGGACGGTCGAGAAGCGATGCGAGATGTAGATCGCGGTCCGGCCCTGGGCCAGCCTCCGGAGGCGGGCGAACAGCTCGAACTCGGCCTGCGCGTCGAGGGCCGACGTCGGCTCGTCGAGGACGAGGATCCGGGCGTCGCGCATGAACGCCCGGCCGAGCGCGATCTTCTGCCACTCCCCGCCCGACAGCTCGACGCCGCCGTCGAACCACTTCCCGAGCGGCGTGTCCCAGCCGTCGGGCAGCCGGTCGAGGAGCGAGTCCGCGCCGCCCTTCCGGGCGGCGTCCTCGACCGCCTCGCGGTCCTCGATGCGCTCCAGCTCGCCGAGGCCGATGTTCTCGGCGGCGCTGGCCTGGTACGTGACGTAATCCTGAAACATGCCCCCGATCAGGCGCCGGACGTCGCTCGGGTCGACGTCGCGAAGGTCGACGCCATCGAGCAGGATCCGCCCCTCCGAGGGGTCGTACAGCCGGCAGATCAGCTTGATCAGCGTTGACTTTCCGGCGCCGTTCCGGCCGACGATCGCGACGGTCTCGCCGGGGGCGATCCGGAGGTTGAGGTCACGGAGCGCCTCCGTGCCGCTGCCGGGATAGCGGAACGTGACGTGCTCGAACACGATCTCGCCCGCGCCGATCGTGGACCGGGCGGCAGCCGCGGCCCGGACCTCCGCCGCATCCCGCTCGACGGTCGCCGCGCGTTCGGTCGAGCCGGGGTCCTCACGGGCGCCGTCGCCGGGCCGGTGCTCGATCCCGACTGGCATCCCAAGCAGCTCGAACAGGTCGTTGAGGTAGAGGTGGTTCTCGTACATCGAGCCGAAGCCGCTGAGGAGGCCCTGCACGGAGCCCTGGACCGAGGCCGCCGCCTGCGTGAAAAGCGTGAGGTCACCGAGGGTCAGCCGGCCGGCGATCGCCTGCAGGGCGACGTAGAGGTAGGTCAGCGAGCCGGCGAGAATCGTGATCGCGCTCCACCCGAAGCCGATGAAGTAGCGAGCGACGACGAGCGTCCGCTGCCGGTCCTGGTAGACCTGCGACAGCTGGCGGAACCGGTCGATGAAGTACGGCCCGAGCCCGAACAGCTTCACCTCCTTCGCGTAGGTGTCGGTCGTCGTGAGCGTCGTCAGGTAGTCCATCCGGCGCCGGATCGGCGAGGCCCAGCGGGCGAAGTTGTAGCCGCGCCAGCCGTAGCGCGTGTCGGCGATGAACGCGGGCACCGGCGAGACGAGGGCGACGATCGCGAGGAGCGGGCTCAGGCCGACGAGCAGGAAGATCATCGAGCCGAAGGCGATGAGCGTCTGGATCAGCCCGAACACGCCGCTGACCATGAAGAGCGGGCGGCTCGCCGCCCCCTGCTGGGCGCGCCGGAGCAGGTCGTAGGAGGCGGAATCCTCAAAGAACGCGAGGTCCAGGCGGGAGGCCCGGTCCATGATCCGGAGCTGGATCCCGAGCGTGACCCGCTCCTGGAGGAGCTGCTGGGTCACGTTCCGGAGGGTCGAGAGGAACGACGAGAGCGCGAAGATCCCGAACTGGATCGCCGCGAGGACGACGACCGCGCTCGTGGAGTCGAGCCTCCACGGGCCGACGGGGAAGGTCGTCGGCAGTTTCGCGTTGGCATTGATCGCGATCGCGTGGACGACAGCGTCGATCAGGAGCTTCGCGACGTAGGCCGTCGCCGCCGGAACGACGCCGGCGAGGATCGTCGCGGTGGCGAGACCGATCGTCAGGATCGGGCTCGCGGACCAGACGAGGCCCACGACCCGAGGAACGGCGCCGACCGTGGCCTGGATCGCCTGGCGGGCGTTGGCGATCCGGCCGCGAAGGTCGGTCGGGCCCTCGGGCGGCGGGTCCGGGATGTCCGGCGAGCCGGAGAGGCCGCTCTCCCGGCCCTCGATCCCCGGCCGCAGCGTGCGCCGCAGGTTGTGACCGCGGGGGATGATCGGTGGGCCGCTCAGGGTCGTCCGCCGTTCGGGGCCAGGGCCGGGGTCCGGATCTCGTCGAGGAAGGCCAGGGATCGAGCGTCGCGCTCGAGGGCGTGACGGAGGAAGTCGCGCAGCGCGCCCTCGACCTCGTGCTCCGTGGCCGGCGCAAGACGGAGAGCGGCGATCGCCTCGACGTCCTGGCGCTGGTAGGCCTTGAGCAGCTTCAGCGCTTCGAGGGTGAGGCCCGTCCGGTCATGCGGCGGTCCCGGGCAGCGGTCGCACAGGACGCCGCCGAGAGGCGGGACCCACCGGAAGCGACCGTCGACCGCGAGGACGCGGTCACACTCGACGCAGCGATCGACCTCCGGACGGACGCCCAGCTCGTCGGCGAGGTGCATCTCGAACCAGCGGGCGACGCGGCCCGGGGCCATTCCCGCGTCGAGGAGGCCGTAGGCGTGCTTCAGCAGCGTGTAGATCGGCTCCGCCGCGTGGCGCTCCTCCAGAGAGCGGTCGGCGAGCTCTGCGAGATACCA
>DATLVO010000225.1:0-3136 GCA_035577485.1 Verrucomicrobiia bacterium | reverse complement strand
GGCGGCCTCGATCTCTGAAGCGAGGCGGCCCTCCCACTCGCCCTGGCCGATCTCCCGAAGCCGCTGATCCGCGCGCCGCGGGATCGCCAGGCCGAAGCCATCGTCCGCCCGGAGCGCGCCCTCGATCGCCGTCGCGGTCTCCGTGGCTCGGCCGAGCGGGGAGTGGACGATCGCGAGCGGCGCCCCGTCGGGAAGGGGCAGGGCCGGCGGTGCCTGTGGCCGGGCGAGGCGTCGGGCGACGAGCGCCGCCTGCCGCCGGCCGGTCGCGGACAGGGGCGTCTCGGCGCTGCCCTGGAAGCGGCGCTGGACGATCAGCTCCGACTCGCCGTGGCGGACGAGGACGAGCGTAGCCTCGAGATCGGCCGGGATCGCGAGGGGAGCCTCGGTCGTCAGTGCTCTCGCCCCAGCCGGATCGTCCACAGGTCCAGCACCGAATCCTGACCACGGATCGTGTCCGCGACCGCGGCCGGCACGTCGTCGTCGAGGGCGAGGACCATCAGGGCGTCGGCCCGCGGCGCGCTCCGCCCGACGTGCATCGCGCTGATGTTCACGTCCGCGGCTCCGAGCGTCTGCCCGATCCGGCCGATCATCCCCGGACGGTCGCGGTGGTGGGTGATCAGCATCACGTCGGTCGGCTCCATGTCGAGCCGGTAGTCGTTGAGCCGGATGAGACGGGTCTCGCCGCCGGCGACGGTGCCGGCGACGGTCGTCGTCCGGCCGCCGCTCTCGCCGGACAGGCTGATCGACGCGGCGTACGCCCCGGCGTCGGTGGTCTTGCGCTCGACGACGGTGATCCCGCGGGCCCGGGCGAGGGAGGCCGCGTTGACAAGGTTGACGCGCTGCGTGGTCGACGTCTCGATCAGGCCGCGGAGCACGGCGGCCGTGAGGGGCGAGGCGTCGAACGCGGCGAGCTCGCCGGCGATCTCGAGGGTGAGGGTCCGGGCCCCGGACCGGGCGAACTGGGCGTAGAACCGGCCGAGCAGCTCGGCCAGCGGCAGGTACGGCGCGATGGCCTCGGCCGTCTCGGGCGTCAGGAGCGGGGCGTTGACCGCGTACCGCGCGCTCCGCCCGGCGAGCACGTCGAGGACCTGGTCGGCGACCTCCTCGGCGACGAGGACCTGGGCCTCCGCCGTCGACGCCCCGAGGTGGGGAGTCAGGAGCGTGTTCGGAGCGTCGAGGAGGGGCGAGCCGGTCGGCGGCTCGGCCTCGAACACGTCGACACCGGCCCCGGCCAGGCGGCCGCTGGCGAGGGCCGCGGCCACCGCCGCCTCGTCGATCACGCCGCCCCGAGCGACGTTGAGGAGGATCGCGCCGGGCTTCATCCGGGCGAGCTGCTCGCGCCCGATCAGGCCCCGCGTCGTCCGCGTCAGCGGCACGTGGACGGAGACGACGTCGGCCCGCTCGAGCAGCCGATCGAACGTCACGAGCTCCACGCCGTGGTGGGCGGCCTGCTCGTCCGTCACGAACGGGTCCGCGGCGAGGACCGTCATCTCCATCGCCCGGGCCCGGGCCGCGATCGCCTGGCCGATCTTGCCGAGACCGACGATCCCGAGGGTCCGGCCGCGGAGCTCAAGACCCGTGAACTGGGCCCGCGCCCACTCGCCGCGCCGGACCGACGCGTCCGCGGCCGCGATCCGGCGGGCGACGCCGTACAGGAGCGCGAGCGTGTGCTCGGCCGCCGCGATCGTGTTCCCGGTCGGGGCGTTGACGACGGTGATCCCTGCCGCGGTCGCGGCGTCGAGATCGACGTTGTCGACGCCGACCCCGGCCCGTCCGACGACCTGGAGGCGGTTGCCGGCGGCGGCGATCACCGGGGCATCGACCTGGACCTGGCTCCGGACCACGAGGGCGTCGTAGCCCGGCAGGATCGAGCAGAGCTCGTCGCGGCTCAGGTTCGGTCGTTCGTCGACCTCGTGCTCGGCCCGGAGCCGGGCGATGCCCTCGGGCGCGATCGGCTCGGCGACGAGGATCCTCACGCCGGAACGGGCGCGGCGGTCTCCGATGGCGTTCCCGAGATCGCCCCCTCGCCGGACTCGCCGGTCACGCTCGAGCCGCGCGTCTGGATCGCGAGGGCGGCCGCCTGGGCCGCGGCCACCGCCTGACCGGGCACGATCCGCCGGCCCTGCTCGATCGCGACGCGCTCGAGGACGGCGATGACGCCGAGGATCTCGTCCACCGTGACCGAGCCGAGGTGGCCCAGGCGAAAGATCTTGCCGGTCAGCTTGCCCTGGCCGCCCGCGAGGACGACCCCGTGCGCCTTGATCGCCGCGTTGAACGGCTTCCAGTCCTCGCCCTCGGGCAGCTTCGCGGCGGTGACCGTCTTCGAGGCGACCAGGTCGTCGGCGAGGAGTTCGAACCCGAGGGCCCGCAGCCCGGCCCGCGACGCAGCGGCACAGGCCTCGTGCCGGGCGAAGACGCCGTCCTTGCCCTCCGCCTGCATCAGGCGGAGGCCCTCGTCGACCTGGTAGACGACCGCGATCGCAGGCGTGAACGGCGTCTGGCCGGCCGCCGCCGACTCGCGATGGACGCGGAGGTCGAGATAGAACCGCGGCATCGTCGCGGTCTCGGTCGCGGCCCAGCCCCGCGTGGACGCCGCGATCATCGCCAGGCCCGGCGCCGCCATCCAGGCCTTCTGCGAGCCGGTGACGACGACGTCGACACCCCAGACGTCCATCTCGAACGGGACAGCGCCCAGGCCCGACACGCTGTCGACGAGGATCAGGGTCTCCGGAGAGGCCTCCCGGGCGGCTGCCGCGAGCTCGCCGATCGGGTTCATCACCCCGGTTGAGGTCTCGTTATGGGTCAGGAGCACGGCCCGATAGCCGGCCTCGGCCGCGAGGGCGGATCGGACGGCTTCGGGGTCCGCCGCCTGGCCCCACTCGACCTCGATCTTCGTGACGGCCGCGCCATAGATCGAGGCGATCTTCGCGAACCGGTCGCCGAACGAGCCGATCGATACGGCGAGGACCCGATCGCCGGGCGACAGGGTGTTGACGATCGCGGCCTCGAGACCGCCCGAGCCGGCACACGTGAGCATCGCGACATCGGACGTCGTGCCGAAGAACGGCTTCATCCCCTCGAGGATCCGGCCGAGCATCGTCGCGAACTCGGGCCCGCGGTGGTTGATCATCTGGCG
>DATLVO010000224.1:0-3386 GCA_035577485.1 Verrucomicrobiia bacterium | reverse complement strand
AGAGGGCCGGCGTCACGGTCTCGGTGCCCGGGCCGCCACCGGTCATGGTCAGCACGCTGTCGAACGTTGCCAACGCGCCGCCGACCAGAAGCATCGTCACGGCGAGGACGAGAGGTCGCATGGAAGGGAGAGCGACGTGGCGGGTCCTGCCCGACCAGGAGAGCCCATCGAGTCGGGCGTGCTCCCAGAGATCGCGCGGAATCGCGCCGAGACCGGGCAGGAGCAGGAAGGCGACAAGCGGGGCCATTCGCCATGACTCGACGCCGATGACCGTCGGGAGCGCGAGCATGTGCTGGCTCAGGGGCGACGGCAGGCTCGCCAGGCCGAGCCATCGAACGGCGAAGTTCAGGAATCCGGTCTCGCTGTCCAGCAGGAAATGCCACATGACGCCGCTGGCGACGGGACTGATCAGCCACGGCAGGAGCAGGACCAACCGCACGATGGATCGGCCGCGAAACGGCCGACGCAGCAATGAGGCGAGGCCGAACCCGATCGCGAGCTCGAGGGGAACCGCGACGACGGTGAAGATCGCGATGTTGCGGACGGCCACGGCGAACGTCCGATCCGCGAGGATCAGCTGGAAGTTCCTCAGTCCCACCCAGCGGACCTCGGGCTCGGCCGGCGCGTAGTTGGTGAAGGTTGCCGCAAGCCCGAGCAGGGCCGGGATGATCAGCCAGATCGCGAGGATGACCCCGACGGGCCCGAAGAGCAGGAGCCGTTCCGGCTTGGTGAGCCTCACGTCGCGGAGCGTAGGTCAGGAGCGCGCGTCGTTCAACATACCGTGACGTGTCCAGCATTCTGAACGATCGATCACCCCGCCCGAGGTCGCCGATCGTCCCCCACGAGGATCAGCCGTTCCCGGACGATCCTCGTGATCGGGAGCTCCGAGCCCGTTTCCGTGGCGAGAGCCGCCACGATCTCCTCGGGCCGTCCCGAGCCGAGCTCCGGCAGGAATCGCGACCGGATCCAGATCACCGGCGCGTCGCCAGGCGCTCCCGCATCCACGCGGACGTCGTCGAGGAGCGGCCGCAGGTCGTAGGGCTTGTCCACGCCGCCCTTCGCCCGAGACCGGATCAGCGTTCGCGCGGCGAGCAACCGCGCTGCCGCTGCGACAAGCGTGTCCACCGGCGTCCTAGTGCGTTCGACGTCCACTCGCCAGTCCGCCGCGACGACCCGACCGGGCAGCGGCGGCGCCCCGAGCCAGACGTCTTCGGCGGAACGGAGCGTGTAGCCGGGCGGAAGGAGGTGCGCGAGACCCTCGCGCACGCGCCACGCGGGCACGCGCTCCGCAAGGAAGATCTCGGCGAGCTCGGCCTCGCCCTCGGCCGCCGACTGCAGGGGCGCGCCGAACGCGACCCGCGGCCGGCCCGTCGCGTCGAGCTGGGCGAGCGGCAGGCCGCTCGCCTCGAGGGCGCTCTGCCATCGCTCGATCGCCGCTCGCCCGACCTGGTCGGCCGGCACGGCATCGCGACGGAACACCAGCCGCCAGCGCTGGCGCGGCTCCGGCGCGGGCGACACTGCCGCGGGCGCCGTGGCCGCGGGCGACGTGGCCGTGGCGGCCGCCGGCGGATCGGTTGGGGAACGCACGTCTGCTAGTCTGCCGGAGCGATGGAGGAGCGGGTGAGATCGCCGGTGGCGGAGCCGCGGGCAGGCTTCGGCCCGGTCAGCCCGCGAGTCGCGCTGGTGGTCGCCGGCGCCGTCGCGCTCACCGTCATCCTCTACGCCGGCCGAGCCGCCCTCAGCCCCTTCATCGTCGGTCTCGTCCTCGCGTACCTGCTCGACATCCCCGTCGAGCGCATGTCCCGGATCGGATTGCCGCGCTGGATCTCGGTGCTCATCGTGTACGCCATCGCGGTCGTCGTGCTCTACCAGGGCGTCCGGTTGATGCTCAAGCCGCTGGCCGACGAGATCTCGACATTCATCTCCGAGTTCCCGCGCTTCGCCGCGCAGCTGACCGACCAGTATTCACATCTCGACCTGCCACCCGCGCTCCGGCATGCCGTCGACACGTTCCTCACGGAGCTGGGGCAGGGCATCGGCAGCATCGACCCGTCGAACCTGCTGCCGGTCGCATCGATCTTTGCCGGCATCCTCGGCGCGATCGTCGCCTACATCATCGTCCCGGTCTGGACGTTCTACCTGATCAAGGACCGGCCGGCCCTCGCCGAGGCGGCGGAGCGATCGCTCCCGGCCGAGTGGCGAGCCGATGCGCGGGCCGTTTCGGGGCTCGCACTCCGGATCTTCGGCCAGTGGCTGCGCGGCCAGGTCCTGCTCGGGCTCACGGTCGGGATCGCGACGTTCGCCGGGCTGCTCCTCCTGAGTGCGACCGTCAACCCCGTGTTCGGCCGGTTTGCGATCTTCCTCGCCGTCGTCGCCGGCGTCTTCGAGCTGCTGCCGATCATCGGGCCGATCCTGTCGGCGATCCCGGCGGTCCTGCTCGCGCTGACGGCGGGGGTCCAGCCGGCGCTCGCTGCCCTGATCCTGTACATCCTCATCCAGCAGATCGAGAACAACGTCCTCGTCCCGAAGATCCAGGGTGACGCGGTCGGGTTGCATCCGACCGTCGTGATCGTCGCGCTGGTCGTGGGCGGCGAGATCGGCGGTCTCCTCGGGGCGATCCTCGCCCTGCCGATCGCCGCGGCCGCGCGCGACGTGTTCCGGTACCTCTTCCATCGGGTCGACGTGCCCGCCGCTTCGCCGGACGAGGCGCTCGCGATCGTGCGGGCCCGCCCCGTGATCGTCGACCGGGCCCGGGGCGATCCGACCGAGCCGCCCGTGTCGGGTTCGGCCGCATCGGGCCCGGCGACGTCGGGCGTATCGCCGCCCACGTCGGCCGCATCGCGGCCTGGGCCGCCGGCCATCGACGCCGCTCCGGCCGGGCCCGCATCGGTCGGCGGCGACGACACAGCCGAGCCGGGCTCGGATACCCCGCCAATCGAACGGCTATGACCGAGCCGCCCTTCGACGCCTACAAGGTCCTCCAGGTCGACTCGGAGGCCGAGGACGAGGTCATCCAGGCCGCCTACCGTCGGCTCGCCCAGAAATACCACCCGGACGTCGCAGGCTCGGGCGCCGAGTCGGCGGGGCGCATGGCGACGATCAACCGGGCCTGGGAGACCCTCCGCGATCCGGCCCGCCGACGGGCCTACGACCAGGAGCGCCGGACCTCGGCCCAGGCCGCCGAGGGCGCGGCGTCGCGACCCGCGGGATCGGCGGCGGCGGAGTCTGGCGCCGCGACGCCGCCGGGCCGATCGACAGGACCCGGCACGAGCGGGGCCTACACGACCGCGCCCGGCGGACGGCCGAACCGGCCGCCCGAGACGGTGTCGTCCGACTGGACGAGCGGGCGATCGAGCCAGGGCGGCGGCTACGACCCCGCCGAGATG
>DATLVO010000223.1:0-8522 GCA_035577485.1 Verrucomicrobiia bacterium | reverse complement strand
ACCTCGGTATTGACCGCGGCCCGGGCAGCGAACGGGCCCGCGCCCCGGCGGAGGTCGAAGCCCGCGCCCGCGCCGTAGGTGTAGCCCTTCTCCTCGCGCAGCTTCGTGTTGAGCCGGGAGTTGAACAGCCCGCCGAGGATCGCGCCCATGACCGAGAGCGCGTGGAAGTCGCTGATCCGCCGGGACAGGCCGATGTGCCCGATGCGGATCTCCGTCTGGACGGAGCCGGGCCGATGGAGGACCCGGACGAACCGGTCCCGAACGGCGCCTTCGGCGACGACATGGCCGGTCGAGCCGGCCCCGAAGGGCGAGCCCCACGACCCGAGCAGGCGATCGGCGATCGCCGGGACATCGATGCCGGACATGTCTCCGCCGACGATCAGCGTCGCCCGCGCCGGATCGAGCCCGCGCCCGTAGGCCGCCCGGAGCCGGGCCGGGTCCAGCCGCTCCACGGTGTCCTTCGTGCCGCCCGACGGGCGTCGGTACGGGGAGCCGGCACTGTAGATCGTGGCGGCGAAGGCCTCGTCGGCCCGTCGCCGCGGGTCGGCCTCGGCCTGGAGCAGATCGTTCAGCCGCTCATCCCGGAGACGATCGACCTCGGCGGCGGGGAACGTCGGGTGGAGTGCCACTTCCGCGAGCAGCTCGAGGGCCGCCTCCAGCCGGGTCGCGGGGACGTCGACGCCGATCGACATCGCGTCCCAGCCGGCATCGGCGTGGATCGACGCGCCCAGGCGCTCGCTTGCCTCGACGAGCTCGATCGCGTCGTATCGCTCGGTTCCTTCGGTCAGGGCGCGCGCGGCCAGGACCGTGGCGCCGGCCTCCCCGTCGGGCTCGTCGCTCGCGCCGTTCCGCAGGACGAGCGACGCGGAGACGAGCGGCCGCCCCGGGAGGTTCGCGACGATCAGCGACAGCCCGTTGCCGAGCCGGGTCCGCTGGACCTCCGGGAAGTCGTACGGGCGGGGCGTCCCGGGCGTCGGGCGGGTCGCCACCACGGTCACGCCACCCTCGGTCATGCCGCGACCTCCTCGTCCTCGGCCGCGTCGGTCGACTCCGAGGCGGCGTCGTCGGTGGCCTCGGCGTCCTCGGTCGCGCTCGCCGTGTCGGCGGGCGGCAGGTCCGGCAGGTACGTCAGGACGACCCGGTTGTCGGGCCGGAACACGTCGGCCGCGACCGCGCGGATCTGCTCCGCGGTCACCCCGAGGTAGCGGGGCAGCATCTGGTTGATCAGGTCCGGGTCGTCGAAGAGCGTCGCGTACATCGACAGCCGGTCCGCCCGCTCCTCGACCCGCGACAGGCCGCCGAGCTCCTCGGTCTCGATCAGGGCGCGCGCCCGGGCCAGCTCGTCGTCGGTGATCGTCTCGCGGCCGAGCCGCTCGAGCTCCTCGTGGAGGGCCGCCTCGACCCGGTCGACCGCCACGCCCGGCCGGACGGTCGCCCAACCGGCGACGATCGAGGCTCCGCCGACGAAGCCCAGCGGGACGAGGGCGACGTCCTGGGCGGTTCGCTCGTCGCGGACGAGCCGGCGGTGGAGGCGCGAGCCCTTGCCGCCGGCGAGGATCTGGGCCGCGATGTCGAGGGCGTCGAGCCGCGGGTCTCCGAACGCCGGCGCCCGGAAACCGACGTAGACCCGCGGCAACGGGACCTTGTCGTGGACCGTCTCGCGCCGTTCCTCGCCGAGCGTCGGCGGCAGCGAGAGGTCGCCGAGCTTCGGGATCGCAGGGTTGGCTGGGATCCCACCGAAATAGCGCTCGGTCCACCGCCGCACGGCGTCCGGATCGACGTCGCCCACGACGCTCAGGACCGCGTTGTTCGGTGCGTACCAGGTCCGGAAGAATGCGCTGACGTCCTCGACCGACGCCGCGTCGAGATCCTCCATCGAGCCGATCGTCACGTGGTGGTACGGATGTTCCGGCGGGAACAGGTGGGCCTGGAGCTTCTCGTACCACGAGCCGTACGGCCGGTTGTCATATGACCAGCGCTTCTCGTTCTTCACGACCTCGCGCTGGTTGTCGAGGTTCTCCTGGCTGAGCGCGTCGAGGAGCGTCCCCATCCGATCGGCCTCGAGCCACAGGGCGAGCTCGGCCTGGTGCGACGGCAGGGTCTCGTAGTAGTTCGTCCGGTCGAGCCAGGTGCTGCCGTTGAGGGTGCCGCCGGCCGCCTGGACCAGCGCCATGTGCTCGGCCTTGCCGACGTTCCGGGAGCCCTGGAACATCACGTGCTCGAAGAGATGCGCGAACCCGGTCTTGCCCTCGATCTCGTGCTTCGAGCCGACGTCGTACCAGAGATTCACGGCGACGACAGGTGCCAGTCGGTCCACCGAGATGATGAGCCGAAGCCCGTTCGGGAGACGCTCGTCGGTGAACGACACGGTCGGCTGGGTCGGCATGCGGGACCAGGCTCCTCGGACGGTGTGGGCGATCGATTGTAGGCCGGACAGGTCGTTCCGAGCGTTGCATCCGGCGTCCCTTTCGACTCGCCTCGATCGCGCTCTTGACACTGTCGGTCCGGATCGCTAGATTGCCGGTTAGATATCCATCTAACACACGTTAGGAGACACCGGAACGATGGCAGCTCGCCCGGCTACGCGCCACACGACGGACCGGTCGCTCGGCAGCGGGCATCGGCCGATCGTCCGCGACCTCGGCCGGGGCAGCTCGACGTTCACGATCGAATGGGACGTCCGGCCCGCGTTCGACTTCCTGTTCAGCCTCTCGGGCGAGGCGGGGCTGACCGACGACCTGCCGGCCGAGGATCGCCGCTGGTTGACCGAGGCGAAGGCATCGCTCTCCGAGGAGGTCCTGGCGGAGCTCAAGGCCCTGTTCGACACCGAGCTCTGCATCAATGCCGGCGTGCTTCTCATCGACAAGCCGGAGGTCCGGACCGCGGCGGACTTCGTCGACCTGCTTGCATCGAGTGAGCCGCGGGAGGTGGTCCGGCCGATCTTCGAGGACCACCATCACGACCAGGATGTCGATGAGCTCGTGCAACGAGCGATCGATGGCGATCAGAGCGTCTTCGACGCGCTCGCAGAGCGCCTCCCCGACTGGAACCGGGAAGGACGCTTGGCGATCCTGCGCGATCCGGCCACGGCTCGCGACCGGATGGTCACGGTGCTCCGGGCCTGGCTCGGGCAGTATGCCGAGATCGAGCCGCGGGTCCGGGACATCATCGAGCGCGATTTCGACGGCCGAGCCGGCGACCGGGAAACCCTGGCCCCGGCCGACCTGATCGAATCGACGACCGGCGGCATCCGCTGGCTGCCCGAGTCCGGCGTCCGCCGGGTCATCCTCAGCCCGTCGTACTTCTCGCGGCCGTACAACTTCCTGATGTCCGGCGGCGACTGGCGCTTCTTCGGCTATCCCGTGGCCGATTCGGCGCTGGACCCGACCGACATCCTGGCCGCCCCCCAGTCGGTCGTGCGGCTCCACCGGGCCCTCGGCGACGCGACGCGGCTGAAGATCCTGAAGCTGCTCGCCTCGCGCGACCTCTACCTGACGGAGATCGCCCAGCAGCTCGACCTGTCGAAGCCGACGATCAAGCATCACCTCGCCCAGCTCCGGTCGGCCGGGCTCGTCACGCTCACGGAGTCGGGCACCGTTCTGTACTACAGCCTCCGCCGCAATCGTCTCGATGACGCGTCGGCGGAGATCAAGCGGTTCCTCGTCGGGTAGCGGGGTCCCTCGTCGGGCCGCGGCGGCAGCCGCGGCCCATCTTCAGCCCTACATGTTAGATAACCGGCTAACAACAGAGAGATGACATGCGTTTCGGAGGCTCGGTCGTGGATCGGTTGCAGGAGGTACCGGAGATGAGGCAGGTGAAGCAGATCCTCGTGGACGATCACATCCACGAGCTCGAGCTGGTGGCGTCGGCGTTGCGAGCGGAGCGGGTCCGCGATGAGCGGGACGCTCCCCGGAGAACCGCGTCGGGGTCGCGGCGGCGGGTGGGTCGATGGCTCGTCGCCGTCGGCACCGCGATCGCGGGCGGGACGAGCGAACCGTCATCCGAACCGGGCAAACCCATGGTCGGGGCCGCATGACGACTGACCCCTGATCTCGGCCGGGGCCGCCTCTCTCCCGCGGCGACCCCGGCCGACGATCGTGGTTGCGGCCGCAGCCGTGCACACCCCCCTCATGTCTGATGCGGTTCTCTGCATCCGGTTCGCCGTCACGCCGATCTGCCGCCACAGGCATACCTCATGCAACGAAACGCATCGAGAATGGAGGGGGTTCTCGCTGGAAACGCGGTGCACGACGGGCTCGTGTGGGTCTAGCGCGGGCTCGCGCGGATTGGGCCAGCCGGGTCGCCCGCGCCAGGAAGCGAGGCCGTCTACACTCGCCGGCATGACCGTCCGACCAGTCCGCTTCGCCCTCGTCGTGGCGCAGGCGCTCCTCCTGTTATCTGGCCTCTCGCCGGTCGCAGTCCTCGGCCACGCCGAGCTCGCCACGGCGAGCCCGGCAGACAAGTCCACGGTCGCGGGGTCGCCGCCGGAGCTCGTGTTCACGTTCACCGAGCCGGTCGACCCGGCGAAGAGCTCCTTGAAGCTCGTCAACAGCGCGAATGCGATCGTCGCTCAGGGCAGCACCGTGGATCCAGCCGACGCGAAGAAGATGCACCTCGTCGTGCCGCCGCAGCCGCCAGGCGCCTATACCGTCCGGTGGACCACCGCATCCGCACTCGACGGCGACATCGCCCACGGAGAGACGACCTTCACGATCGTGGCCGCCTCGCCGAGCCCGAGCGTCGCCCCGTCGACGGCGCCCAGTGCGAGCGCCGAGCCGGCGGCGTCGAGTCCGTCGGCCGCTGAGCCCTCGCCCTCGCCCTCGCCGTCAGCCGGCACGACACCGACATCGTCCTCGAGCGATGCCGTGATCCCGGTGATCGTGGCCCTCATCGTGCTCGCCGTGCTCGGGCTGTGGCTCCTCCGGAGTCGCTCGCGACGCGTTGGCTGATGGGCATCTGGATGCGGGTGCCACATCGAGCCGCGCTCGTCGTCGCGCCTGCGGTCGTGACCATCGCGCTGGCGGCGCCATCGGCCGTCCTCGCGCACACGCTGTCGAACGTCTACCAGAGCCGCCTGCCCCTGGTCGTGTATCTCGCGGGCGCGGCGATCGCCGTCGGCCTGTCGTTCGCGTTCATCCTGATCGCCGACGTCCGCGCCGAGCCGCCCGTCGTGGGCGAAGGCCGCCGCCCGCAGGCGTGGCTGCGGTTGCTGCTGCGCGCGATCGGTCTGATCGGCTGGCTCTGGATCGCCGCCCAGGGGATCGCCGGCGGAACCAGCGCGGCCGACGTCACGACCCTCTTCCTCTGGGTCTACGGCTGGGTCGGGCTGGCGCTCCTGTCCGCCTTCGTCGGTCCGGTCTGGCACTGGCTCGACCCGTTCACGACGATCCACGACGTCGGCGCGGCCATCCTCCGACGCCTGGGCGTCGCGAGCTGGGCCTCGGCCGACTTCCCGCCGTCCCTGCGCCGCTGGCCGGCGGTCATCGGCCTGATCTTCTTCGTCTGGCTCGAGCTCGTCGGCAATGGCGGCGGGCCGCGGTCGCTGTTCATCGTCGTCGTCGGCTACACCGCATTCACCATCGCGATGATGGCCCAGTTCGGGCGCGATGAATGGCGCCGGTTCGGCGAGACGTTCAGCGTCTGGTTCGCGGTGCTTGGCCGGCTTGCGCCCCTGGCGCTCGTGGGCGATCCGACCGAGGAACGCGTCGCGCGCCGGCCCTTCGCGTCGGGGCTTCTCGAGCCCGGCTGGAACCGGATCGACGTGATCCTCATCGGCGTCGGCACCGCGTCCATCCTCTTCGACGGCCTCTCCCAGACCCAGCCGTGGTTCGAGGTCTTCGGCGCCCCCGAGGTCCCGATCAAGACACTCCAGCTGTTCGCCTGGCTCGCCCTCCTCGTCGGTGCGGCGCTGCTCGTGTCACGTCTGGTCGGCGTTCCCGCGACGGCCGCCGGCCTCCTCCCGATCGCGGTCGGCTACCTGATCGCCCACTACTTCACCTACGTCCTCATCGACGGCCAGAGGATCATCGTCGCGATCGCGGACCCGTTCCAGCAGGGCTGGGACCTGGGCAACTTCGGCTGGGCCTTCTACGAGCCGAGCTCGAGCTGGCTGCCGCCGGGCTTCGTCTGGACGGTCCAACTGGCGGCGGTCGTCGGCGGCCACATGCTCGGCGCCTGGGGCGGTCACGTCGTCGCGGCCCGAGAATCCGGCGCCGTTCGCGGAGCGTCCGGTCATCGCCAGCGCCAGGTGCCGCTTGCGGTGATCATGGTCGCGCTCACGACGCTGACGCTGTGGTCGCTCGGTCAAGCGCTCGTCGTGCAAACGCCGGCGCCAGCTGCGGCCGCGTCCGCGGCGTCCGCCGCGCGGACTGTGACCGCCGCGCTCCCGACGTAGCTCGGCAGCCCGTCGGACCCGGGCGAGATTCTCGTGGGGCGAGCGAGTGCGACCAGCCTGGCAACGTTCCGCGCCGAATCGCGCCCGATGACGTCGGTCATGCTCGTGCGGCGAGAGAACTGGGCATCTGGCGGCCCTTCGTCCGCCCAGCTTGTCGCTTGTGCTCGTGGGGCGAGAACCCTCGCGTCGCGACAGTCCGCGCTCAGCCGACGAGGGCGGCAACCCTGCGCGGCGCACCCGGGGCCGGTACCCACTCCCCGAGCGGCCGGACGTCCGCGAGCCGCGCCGCGATCTCCGGCCGCATCGCCTCGGCGGCCGCGACCGCGGTCTCGATCGCGGTCAGGCAGAGGATCCCCTCGGCCGTCGCCGCCAGGCGGATCTCGGCGGCGTCGCGAACCGCGCCGGAGCGAGGCGTCGGGGTGTTGACGACGAGGCGGACCTCGCCCGACGCGATCAGCTCGAGGATCGCCACCTCGCGGGCCGCCACGTCCGGCTCGGCGCCCAGCTTGGCAACCGGGCGGACGTCGGCGTGGCCGGAGGCGGCGAGGAGTGCGCGCGTCCCCTCGGTGGCCGCGAGCCGATAGCCCGCCACCGCCAGCGCCTCCGCGAGCCGCGACAGCTCTCCCTTGTCCCGCTCGGCGATCGACAGGAGCGCGAGCGGCCCTTCCTCTGACTCGGCCGAAGACGGGCTCGGGGGCACGAGGGACGCACCGGTCAGCGCCTTCGCGAGCGCAACCCGCGGGTCCTGGCTGATGCCGATCACTTCGCCGGTCGACTGCATCCCCGGCCCGACGCTCGGGTCGACACCGCGCAGCTTCGCGGTCGAGAACGCGGGCGCCTTGACCGCGACGAAGGGTGGCGGCTCGAGCAGGCCGTTCGGCCAGCCGAGGTCCTCGAGCCGCTCCCCGAGCGAGATCCGGACCGCGAGCTCGACCATCGGGACCCCGGTGACCTTCGACATGAACGGCACGGTCCGGGACGCCCGGGGGTTGACCTCGATCAGGTAGACGCCATCGTCGCGGACGATGAACTGGGCGTTGCAGAGGCCGCGCGCGCCGAGCGCGAGGACCACCCGTTCCATCGTCGTGACGATCAGGTCCGCGTCGCCCTCGCTGAGCGTCTGGGGCGGGAACATCCCGACGCTGTCGCCGCTGTGGACGCCCGCTCGCTCGACGTGCTCCAGCAGTCCCGGGATCAGGACCCGCTCGCCGTCGCTGACCGCGTCGACGTCGACCTCGATGCCCTCGAGGTAGTGGTCGATCCGGACCGGCCGATCCGGGTCGACGACCGTCGCGACCGCGAGCTGGCGGACGACGTCCTCGGGTGAGTAGCAGAAGTCGATCGCGAGGCCGCCGATGACGAAGCTCGGCCGGACGATCACCGGGTAGCCGATCCGATCGGCGAGCGTCAGCGCCTCCTCGACGCTGTGGGCCATCCCGCCTTCCGGCTGCGGGATGCCGAGCCGATCGAGGAGCGCTGCGAACCGGGTCCGCTCCTCCGCCTGGTCGATCGCCTCGAGGTCGCTGCCGAGGAGCGGGACGCCAGCGGCGGCAAGCGGTGCAGCGAGGTTCAGGGGCGTCTGGCCGCCGTACGCGACGACCGCTGGCAGGAGCCCCTCGCCCGGCGCGGTCTCGGCCTCGATGACGCTCCGGACGCTCTCGGGATCGAGCGACTCGAAGTAGAGACGGGTCGACGCGTCGAAGTCGGTCGAGACCGTCTCCGGGTTCGAGTTGATCATCACCGCCTGCCAGCCCCGGTCGCGGAGCGTCTGGGCGGCGTGGACCGCGCAGTAGTCGAACTCGATCCCCTGTCCGATCCGAACGGGACCGGAGCCGATGACGAGCGCCGCCGGTCGGCCGACCGGCGGCGCCTCCGGCGACGAGCCGGCGGCGGCGTAGGTCGAGTAGAAGTACGGCGTCTCGGCCGCGAACTCGGCGGCGCACGTGTCGACCATCGCGTACCCCGGCCGCAGGCCGAGCGCGTGGCGGGCGTTCCGCACAGCCTCCTCGCCCACGCCGGCAATCGTCGCGAGCTCCCGGTCGCCGAAGCCTGCTCGCTTCGCGGTCGCGAGGAGCGTTGCCGCCTCGCCGTCCAGCGGCTCCCCGAGTCGCTCGCCGATCGCCCGGAC
>DATLVO010000222.1:0-3422 GCA_035577485.1 Verrucomicrobiia bacterium | reverse complement strand
GCGAGATCCTGTACGCGTTCGGCGCCCTCATGGCGCAGCACAAGGAGCGGCTCGCTCGCGCGATGACCCGCGAGATGGGCAAGGTCCTCTCCGAGGCGCGCGGCGACGTCCAGGAGGGCATCGACATCGCCTTCCTGATGGCCGGCGAGGGCCGCCGGATGTTCGGCGACACGACCCCGTCCGAGCTGCCCGACAAGTGGGCGATGAGCATCCGCCAGCCGATCGGGATCGCCGGGATCATCACGCCCTGGAACTTCCCGATCGCGATCCCGTGCTGGAAGATGATGCCGGCGCTGGTCGCCGGAAACGCGGTCGTCTTCAAGCCCTCGAGCGACACGCCGCACTGCGCGACCCTGCTCGTGGAGCTGATGGCCGAGGCCGGCTTCCCCGCGGGCACCGTGAACCTCGTCACCGGCGCGGGCGGCGAGGTCGGCAATGCGATCGTCGACAACCCCGACGTGGGGGTGATCTCGTTCACCGGCTCGTCCGAGACCGGCAGCCAGATCGCCGTGCGAGCCGGTCGGAAGCTCAAGCGCCTGAGCCTGGAGCTCGGCGGCAAGAACGCGATCGCCGTCATGGCCGACGCCGACCTCGACCTCGCGACCGACGGGATCATCTGGTCCGCGTTCGGCACCACCGGCCAGCGCTGCACGGCCGCGAGCCGTGTCGTCGTGGAGCGGGCCGTCGTCGAGCCGCTCCTCGAGCGGTTGGAGCGGCGGACGAGCACCCTCCGCCTCGGGTCCGGCCTGGACGACCGGGTCGACGTCGGGCCGCTGATCAACGCGGCGGCGATCGACAAGGTCGCGTCCTACGTCGGGATCGGCCGGACCGAGGGCGAGCTCGTCGTGGGCGGCGAGGTGGCTCGCGACGGCGACCTGGCGAACGGCCACTTCTTCCGTCCGACGATCTTCTCGGCGGTCGAGCCGATGTCGCGGATCGCCCAGGAGGAGATCTTCGGGCCGGTGCTGTCCGTCATCCCCGTCGACGACTACGCGGCCGTTGCCACGGCCGTCAACCAGACGCGGTACGGGCTGAGCTCGTCGATCTTCACGAGCGACGCGAACACCGCGTTCCGGGCGATGCGCGACTTCGAGACCGGGATCGTCTACGTCAATGCCGGCACGACCGGCGCCGAAACCCATCTCCCGTTCGGCGGCTGGAAGCAGACCGGCAACGGCCACCGCGAGGCCGGCCACGCTGCCCTCGACACGTTCACCGAGTGGAAGGCGATCTACGTCGACTTCAGCGGCCGGCTGCAACGGGCCCAGATCGACAACCAGGACATCTGAAGGGGCGACGGGGGAGGGACGCCATGCCGACCTTCGACGATGTCCGCCGCCTCTCGATGACCCTCCCTGAGGTCGAGGAGCACGTCACGTGGGGCACCGACGTCAACTTCCGCGTCCGTAACAAGATGTTCGCGATCGGCGGCGACGGCGCCGACGGCGTCTCGATCAAGGCGAGCCTCGAGACCCAGGCGGAGCTGCTCGACATGGATCCCGAGACATTCGCGAGCTCGGCCTACGTCGGGCGGTTCGGCTGGGTGACCGTCGACCTCGAGCGAGTCGACCCGGGTCTCCTCGAAAGCCTGCTTCGCGAGGCGTGGCGGCGAACCGCCCCGAAGCGCCTCGCGGCCACCCTGGAGGATCGCGGGCATGACGACCCCTGACGGGACCCTGCCGGATCACGCCCTGCGCAATCGCGCCGTCTGGGACGAGTGGGCGCCCGAGTACGTCGCCAACGGCGAGGTCAGCTGGCGGCTCGGGCCCGGTGACGAGAAGTGGGGCGTCTGGGACATCCCCGAGCGCGAGGTCCGACTCCTGCCCATCGATCTCGCCGGCAAGGACACGATCGAGCTTGGCTGCGGGACGGGCTATCTCTCGGCCTGGCTGGCCCGACGCGGGGCGCGCCCGGTCGGCATCGACAACTCGGAGCAGCAGCTCGCGACGGCGCGCCGGTTGCAGCAGGAGCACGGCATCGAGTTCCCGCTGGTCCACGCCAGCGCCGAGTCCGTCCCATTTCCGGACGCGAGCTTCGACCTCGCGATCTCGGAGTACGGCGCCTCGATTTGGGCCGACCCGTACCGCTGGATCCCCGAGGCCGCCCGCCTCCTCCGGCCCGGCGGCCAGCTGATCTTCCTGATCAACGCGACGATCCTGATGCTCTGCATGCCAGACGCCGAGGAACCGGCGACCAACGCGATGCTGCGGCCGTATCGGGGACTCCACCGACTCGAGTGGTCGAGCGACGACTCGGTCAACTTCGCCCTCGGCTACGGCGACTGGATCCGGGTGCTCCGGGCGAACGGCTTCGACGTCGAGAACCTGATCGAGCTCTGGCCGTCCGAGACTGCGACCGCGGGCAACTTCATCTACGTGACGAACGCCTGGGCCCGGCAATGGCCGAGCGAAGAGGTCTGGGTCGCCCGGAAGCGCGCCTGACCCGGGTTCAGTCCGGATCGAGCTGCTCGGGCAGGAAGGCGCGGGTCGAGTACGCTCTGGGCCGGGATGTCTTCCGCTCAGCCGTCACGCCCCTCCGTCACCCGGCCGCCCTGGACTGTCCGCGTCGCGGCGTGGAGCGCGCACCATCGCTGGCCCGTCGCCGCCCTCTGGTTCGTCGCCACGATCGGGCTGTTCATCGGGAGCCTGGCCGCCGGCGGCACGCGCAGCGTGGAGGCGGTCTCGAACGACGAACGATCCAAGTACGAGGCCGGCGAGGCGAACGTCGTCTACGACGAGGCGAACGCGAGCGCTGCCCAGCAGCAGCCCGCCCAGCAGCAGTTCCTCCTGATCGTGTCGAGCCCGACCGGGACCGTCGACGATCCCGCGTTCAAGGCGACCCTCGCTGACATCTCGTCGCGGATGACGGCCCTGCAGGCCTCGGTCGACGGGGTGACCGGGCCGGTCTTCCAGCAACTCGTCGACCCGATCGCGGCGCCGCCCGCCGCGGGTCTCGTCTCACCCGACCGGACGACGGTCCGGGTCGTCGTGCAAGTACCCGGCGACGGCAACGTGATTGCGCAGCGCCTGGATCCGGTCCCCAGGCTCGTGAGCGACATCAAGGCGGCCCACCCCGACTATCGGATCCACGCGTACAACAACACGCTGACCAACAACGAGATCAGTGAGCTGATCACCGGCGGCCTGGATCGGTCCCTCCTGCTCACGGTCCCGCTGACGTTCTTCATCCTTCTGCTTGCCTTCGGGGCGCTCGTCGCGGCGGTGATCCCGCTCGTGCTGGCGATGACCGCGTTGCTGGCGGCGTTCGGGATCCTCGGGCTGTACAGCCAGGTCGTCACGCCGGTCAGCCCGTATGCGAGCCAGCTCGTCGTCCTGATCGGTCTGGCCGTCGCCGTCGACTACTCGCTCTTCATGGTCACCCGCTTCCGGACGGAGCGACGACGACGCGGGACCGTGGCCGGT
>DATLVO010000221.1:0-23003 GCA_035577485.1 Verrucomicrobiia bacterium | reverse complement strand
AGCATCCCCGCGGGGACGAGCCCGCCGCGGGTGATCGCCAGCATCACGTCGTAGTCGCCGCGGACCTTCGAGGCGAGCTCGGCGACCATCTCGGCGAGCGCATCCCAGGTGACGACGTCCTTGTCCAGCACGGCGCTCATTCGACGATTCTCGCACCCCGGGCGATCCCGTGGCGGCCCGTTGAGCGGACCCGGATGTCGGTCAGGCCCAGGGTGCCGGTCAGGCCCGGATGCCGGTCAGGCCCGCGCCATGCTCCCGGTGCCCGCTCCCCGGCGCGACAGCGAATCGACGCTGACCGCGGCGAGCAACACCAGGCCGGTCACGATCAGCTGCCACTGGATCGGGAATCCGAGGAGGTAGAGCCCGTTGTAGATCGCGCCGATGACGAGGCCGCCGAGCAGCCCGTGGATCGCCCGCCCCCGACCGCCGAAGAGGCTCGTGCCGCCGATCACGGCCGCGGCCACGGCGTACAGCACGAGCTGGCCGCCGTTGATGTTCGTCGTCATCCCGCCCAGCTGGGAGCAATAGATCACGCCGGCAAGGCCCGCGGTCATCGAGCACAGGACGAATCCGATCGTCCGGACGCGCGCGACATCGATGCCGGCCCGGCGGGCGGCTTCCGGGTTGCCGCCGACGGCGTACACGTGGCGTCCGAACGACGTTCGCTCCAGCAGCACGGTCCAGGCGGCAAGAACGACGAGCACGAGCGGGACGACCCACGGCACGCCGACGATCGGCAGGAAGTTGCCGCGGTTCACGTTGCAGATCGCGACCACGGCGACGCCCGCGATTGCGACGGCCGCGATCTTGGCGACCGTCAGGCCGACGGGCGGCGCGACGAGCCCGCTCCGCCGGCGCCCCGCGTCGCGGCGCCACATCGTCGCGCCGAGCAGCCCGACGACGGCGAGCAGGCCGAGCCAGCCGGCCAGCGGCGGGATGTAGGCGTAGACGATGCCGTACAGGATCTGCTGGTTGGGGAGGACGGTGCTGGTGATGCCGACTCCGCCGGCCGTTCCCAGGATGATGATCATGACCCCGAACCACAGCAGGTACCCGGCGAGCGTCACGACGAAGGCGGGCATCCGCAGACGGGTGATGATCGTGCCGTGGATCGCGCCGATCGCGGCGCAGACCGCCAGGCCGGAGATCAAGGCAGCCCACCACGGCCAGTTGGTCGCCGGCTGGACGAGCTGGGCGGCGACGATCCCGCCGATCGCCCCCACGTATCCGATCGACAGGTCGATCTCGCCGAGCAGCAGGACGAAACCCTCGCCCATCGCGAGGACGATGAAGACGGCGCTCTGGTCGAACAGGTTGACGAGATTCGCGGCCGACAGGAACACGTGATTCGGGCTGACCGCCGTGAACACGACGGTGACTCCGAGCAGGGCGATCGCGACCGGCAGGACGCCGGCGTCGCCGCCCCGGACGCGGGCCAGCCAGACCCGCAGGTACTGGCCGAGCGTCTGGGCGAGGATCTCGGGCGGGATCACGTCGACGGCCGCCGCCGTCAGGTCGAGGGCGGACTCGGGCGCGTCGAGGACCGGCGCCGGGCTGCCCACGTTCGACTCCGGCCGTCCGGCGCTCACGACCTCGCCTCCGTGGTCGCCGCACCCGCCACGGTGCGGTTCGACTGGCCGGTGGTCATGAAGTCCACGACGCTCTGCCGATCGAACGCGGCGAGCCGGTCCTGGGCGACCATCCTGCCGAGGCGCAGGACCGCGATCCGATCGGCGACCTCGAAGACGTCGTTGAGGTTGTGCGAGATCACCATGACCGCCAGGCCGTGGTCCCGGAGTCGTCGGATGAGGTCCAACACCATCCTGGTCTGGGCCACGCCGAGGGCGGCCGTCGGCTCGTCGAGCATGACGAGCTTCGAGTTCCACATGACCGCCTTTGCGACCGCGACCGCCTGGCGCTGACCGCCGGACAGCGTCGCCACCGGCTGGCGGATCGATCGAACTGTCGTGACATGAAGGCCGGCGAGCGTTTCGGCTGCGGCGCGCTCCATGCTGTCCTCGTCGAGGAGGCCGCGGGTCTGGCGCTCACGGCCGAGGAACATGTTCTGGACGATGTCGAGATTGTCGGCGAGGGCCAGGTCCTGGTAGACCGTCTCGATCCCGAGGGCCGCCGAGTCGCTCGGGTTGCGCAGGTGGACCGGCTGTCCCTCCCAGAACAGCTCGCCCTGGTCGGGCTGGTGGATCCCCGCGATGCACTTGGTCAGCACCGACTTGCCGGCGCCGTTGTCGCCGCACAGGGCGGTCACCTGGCCGGACGGCAGGTCGAGGTCGACCTCGAACAGGGCCTGGACCGCGCCGAAATGTTTGCTCACGCCGCGCAATCGCAGGAGCGGCTGGGCGGATGCGGCCGCCACGATCGACGGCGCGGTCGGCGTCGACCCGCTGCTCGCCGGCTCGGATGGTTCGGATGGTTCAGCCATGGGTGTTCGCGGGCGTCGGCGGACGGTCGAACCACGCGTCGCGCGATCGGCCGTCCGCCATCGGTTCGCCCTCCTACTTGATTCCCGCCGCCGTGCAGACGTCCGCGCCGACCGCGGCGCAGAGATCCTTGGCGGACACGAACTTGTCCTTGATCACGGTCGATTCCATGTTCGCGCTGTTGACCCACATCGGAGTCAGGAGGACCGCCGGCTCCGTGGTCGCGGAGTTGGTCGGATCCGTCGTCGTTCCGTTGAGGAGGCCCGACGGTGCCGTCTGGCCGGCCCGCAGATACGTGGCCAGGGCGACGGCTGCCTGGGCCTCGATGTAGATCGGCTTGTAGACCGAGCCACACTGGAAACCCTGGAGCACGTACTCCATGCCCTGGAGCGTCGCGTCCTGCCCGGTCGTGGGGATCTTCTTGGCCGGGACACCGGCCGCCTTGAGATCGGTGATCACCGCTCCGGCGAGCCCGTCATTGGCCTCGACCGTGGCGTTGATCTTGTTATTTGCCGTGTAGGCCTGCTGGAAGATCGTCCCACCCTGGGCGTTGTTCCAGCCGGGGGCGATCTGCTCGCCGACGAGCGTCATGCCCGCGTCGTTCGTGGCGCCGGCGGTCGCCTGGGGGATCGCCTGGCCCCACAGCACGTTGTTGTAGCCCTTGGCGAAATCGATCGCGTTCGGGTCGGTGTCCTGTCCGCCGTCCAGAGTGAAGACCATGGGGCTGCTGACGTTCCAGTCGGTGACGCACTTCACGAAGCCCTGGCCGATGAGCTGGCCGACCTGGACGTTGTCGAAGCTGACGTAGTCGGTGTCGGTGCCCTGGAACGTCGCCCGGTCGTAGCTGATCATCGGGATCCCGGCCGCCTTGGCTGCCGCCTGGATCTGGTTGCCGGTCGTGCCGTCGATCGGATCGACGAGCAGGACCTTCGCCCCGGCGGTGATGTCGGCCTGGGCGATCGCCAGCTCCGTCGTCGTCGTTCCGGCGGCGTTTTCGATCTTGTACTCGGCCGGGGTGTAGCCGGCGGCCGCGAATGCCTGCTTCAGGTACGGAAGGTCGTAGCTGACGTACCGCGCCGATGTCGTCGTGTCCGGGAGGATCACGCCGACGAGCCCCGTTCCGGCCTTGGTAACCGAGGTGAGTTGCGCCATGGCGGAGAAGCTCGCGTCGAACGAGGTGACGCTGAGCCCGCCGGTCGACGCCGACGCGGATGGACCGGCGGAAGCCGGAGCTTCCGACGGCTCGACCGAAGGGGCTGTCGATTCGGGAGGGGCCGTCGGCGACGGTGTCGCCGCGGCGCCACTGCACGCGGAAACGATGATCGAAAGCGTTGCCAATACGGGGAGAGAGACAGTCCGCGCTCTCAAGAGAGGTCTCCTCTAGGGATCCGGGAGAGGCCTCGCGGGGTCTCAACGGCGACCGTGTCGCCGGCGCGCGAGGCCGTTGACGCCTTCACGCTGGGTGCTCCACCACCTGTCTACCACCGGACCGCGGCTGCGCCGTGGCCCTCCCGATGCACAGTCCGCGGGGGCCGGTGGCTCCTTTGGTGGGGGCCGGTCGGAGCGGACAACCGATCGCTGGTTGGGCAGTTCAGCGGCTTGCGGTCGCACTCCGGATGTGCGTGGCCGCGCCTCGCGATGGGTCCACTCCCGAGACGAAGGTGCGTTCGAATTCTGAGAGAATCGTGATAACCGGAGGGGCGTCGGACGGGTCGTGGCGCGGCGTCGGGATCTAGGAGCCGGCCGGCCCGCTCCCTCCGGTCGGGCCGGCCCGTCGGATCGCCTCGATCGTCGCCGGGTCGTCGAGGGCCGATAGGTCGCCCGGATCGAGCCCCAGCCAGGCCGCTCGGACCACGCGCCGCATGATCTTGCCCGAGCGCGTCTTCGGAAGGGCCGGGACGACGACGACCGCCTCCGGCTTCAGGGTCTTGCCGAGATCCTCGATCACCCGGCGCCCGATCGCCGCGCGGAGGTCGGCGTCGTCGATCTCGCCCCGGCGGAGGGTGCACACGACGACGATCGTCTCGCCCTTGAGCGCGTGCGGCACCCCGATCGCGGCGGCCTCGACGACGCTGGGATGGGCGGTGGCCGCGGCCTCGACCTCGGCCGGTCCGACGCGCTTGCCGGCGACCTTCAGCGTGTCGTCGGAGCGGCCCCGGATGAACCAGTAGCCGTCGGCGTCGACGATCGCCCAGTCGCCGTGGACCCAGGTCCCGGGGATCCGCTGCCAGTATGTCTCGAGATAGCGCTCGGGGTCGTTCCAGAACCCGCGGGTCATGCCCGGCTGGGGTGCCCGGATCACGAGCTCGCCGACGTCGCCACGCAGGCTCGCGCCCGTCGCGTCGACGACGTCCGCGGCGGTCCCCGGGCAGGGACCGTTGAACGAGGCCGGCCGGATCGGGGTGATCAGGTTGCACCCCACGATGCCGCCCGCGACCTCCGTTCCGCCGGAGTAGTTAACGACCGGGCAGCGACCCGCGCCGACCTCCCGGAAATACCACCACCAGCTGTCCGGGTCCCACGGCTCGCCGGTGGAGCCGAGGACGCGGAGCGAGGTCAGATCGTGGCCACGGACTGGCTCCCTGCCATGCGGGATCAGCGCCCGGACGACGGTCGGGGAGAGCCCGAGGTGCGTCACCCGATGCCGGGCGACGAGGTCCCAGAGCCGGTCCGGTCCGGGATGGTCCGGGGCGCCCTCGTAGAGAATCAGCCGGGCGCCGAGCAGCAGCGATCCGGAGATCGCCCACGGACCCATCATCCAGCCCAGGTCGGTGAACCAGAACAGGCCGTCGCCCGCGCGCAGGTCGAAGGTGTGAGCGAGGTCCTGGGCGCCCTTGATCGGGAAGCCGCCATGGACGTGGACCGCGCCCTTCGGCCGACCCGTCGTCCCCGACGTGTAGATCAGCATGTAGGGTGTCTCCGGGTCGGTGATCCGTCGGCCCGGGTCGGCGTCGCCGGCCGCCGCCTCGACCGACTCGTCCCACCACCGGTCGCGTGCCGGGTTCCACAGCGTCTCTGGGGCCCGGTCGCCGAGCCGGCGGACGACGATCACCAGCCCGACCGACGGCGCCAGCGCGACCGCCTCGTCGGCCGTCGCCTTCATCGGGACCGGCCGGCCCCGGCGCAGGAAGCCGTCGGCCGTGACGAGGACACTCGCCTCGCAGTCGTTGAGCCGCGCCGCCACCGCGGGCGCACCGTAGCCGGAGAAGATCGGGCTGTAGATCGCCCCGATCCGCCCCAGCGCCAGGGTCGCGACGACGGTCTCCAAGAGCATCGGCAGGAAGATCCCGACGCGATCGCCGGCCTTCACGCCCGCCGCCGAGAACATCCGGCTCGCCGCGTCGACCGCGTCGCGCAGCTCGGCGTTCGTCAGCCGCCGGACCTCGCCGTCCTCCCCCTCCCAGGCAATCGCAGGACCGTCGGGGTCGCGAGCCGCTCGCGGCTCGACGGCGGCCTCGGCGTAGTTGAAGGCGCCGCCCCGCCACCAGCGGGTCCACTCCGGGCCGCCCGCCGCGTCCATGACCTCGGCCGGCGGTCGCTGCCAGGCCAGCCCGAGGTCCTCGGCGGCGGCGCCCCAGAACCAGCCGGGATCGGCGACCGCGCGAGCCTGGAGCGCCTCGAGGGTTCGTTCGCCGGTCGACGCCACGAAGCGCGCCAGCCGAGAGTCGGCCAGGAGCTCGGCGCCCGGCCGCCACGCCGCGTCGGGCACGTCACGGCCGAAGATCGGGCGGTCGTCGCGCATCGTCCAGAGCCTACGACAGCCACACGGCACCCGGCGCCGGGCCGATACCCTACGAACGATGGCAACGTCGTCCGACCCGATCGCGATCGACCTCCGCTCCGACACCGTCACCCGACCGACGCCGGCGATGCGCGATGCGATGGCCGGCGCTCCGGTCGGCGACGACCAGTTCGGCGAGGACCCCTCGATCAACCATCTCCAGGAACGGGTTGCCGCGCTCCTCGGCCACGAGGCGGCGCTCTGGTTCCCGACTGGCACGATGGCCGACCAGGTCGCGATCCGGACCCTGACCCGCCCGGGCGACGAGGTCCTGGCGGCCCGCGAGGCGCACATCCTCTGGCACGAGGCGGGCGGCACGAGTGCGACGAGCGGCGTCCAGGTCAACGAGATCGGCCCGGGCGGTGGCCGCTTCTCCGTCAACGATGTCCTCGGCGCGCTCAAGCCGGTCGCGGCGATGTACCCGCCGGCGACGCTCGTATCGGTGGAGAACACGCACAACCGCGCCGGCGGCGTCGTGATCGGTGTCGGGGAGGGCGCGGTCATCGCGGCCGCGGCCCGCGACCACGGCATGCTGACGTTCCTCGACGGTGCCCGGCTCTGGAACGCGGCGATCGCCCTGGGCGTCGCGCCGGCGGACCTCGCCCGTCCGTTCGACGTCGTCGCGGTGTCCTTCTCCAAGGGTCTCGGCGCGCCCGGCGGGTCGATGCTTGCCGGATCGCGGGCGTTCGTCGACGCCGCAGTGCGCTTCCGACGCATGGCCGGCGGCGCGATGCGGCAGGTCGGCATCTTCGCTGCGGCCGCCGATCACGCGCTGGATCACCACCTGACCCGTCTCGCCGAGGACCACGCCAACGCTCGCCTCCTGGCGGACCGCCTCGCCGCGAGCTCGGCGATCGACCTCGACCCGGCCGCGGTCCAGACGAACATCGTCGTCTTCCGGATGGCGGACGGCGCACCCGACGCCGCGTCGGTGGTGGCGGCCGCCCGCAGGGCCGGCGTTCTGGTCGTGGCGTTCAACGCCCGCACGATCCGAGCCGTGACCCACCTCGATGTCACACGCGAGCAGGTCGCCGAGGCTGCCGAGCGCCTGGTCGCAGCCGCCGAGTCCGCTCTGCCGGCGTGAGCGCCGCCGATCGATACTGACTGTCCGACCGAGCCAGGAGGACGACGATGACGCTGGAGCGCAACCCGGGACCCGGGCCGGAACCCGCCGCGACACCGGTTCCGCAGGAGCTCGTCGGATCGGCGACGCCGGCCGGTGGCCCGACACCGGTCCAGCTGCGCCTCCAGATCCTCTCCACCGAGCACTGGTCGCTGCTGTCCTCGCGGGGCCTGGCCTGGAACGAGAACTTCACCCGGGTGTCGATGTTCCTCTCGATGCTGTCGTTCGCGGTCGTCTCTCTCGGGTTGATCGCCGGCGTCGACAAGTTCGGCGACGTGTTCTTCGTGTTCGCCCTCGTGATCCTGCCGGTCGTCCTCTTCGTCGGGCTGGCGACGTTCCTCCGGGTGGGCGCGGCGAACTATCACGACGCGCTGGCCGTGATCGGGATGAACCGGATCCGCGGCGCCTATCTCGAGATCGCCCCGGAGCTCGAGCTGTACTTCGTCATGGGTGTCCACGACGATCCTGCCGGCGTGACCCGGACCATGGGGATCCCTCCTGGAATGCGGCCGTTCCTGCACGTCATCTCCGCCGCCCCGTTCGTGGTCAATGTTCTGAATGGCGTGGTCGGAGGGGCGATCGTCGCGATCGCGGTCGTCCGGATCCTGGGATTCGGGCTTTGGCCGACGCTGCTCGCGAGCGTGGTCGGGTTCGCCCTCGTCCTCCTTCTCCAGCTCTGGTACGTCCGCGCGAACATGCGCCTCCTTCGCGGTGGCATCCGACCGATGTTTCCGACGCCCCCGCACAACGATCGGCCCGGGGCGTGACGGTCGAGCCCGTCGCTCATCGACGCCGTGAACGACGGGCCGGGGGTGGGATCCCCCAGCTCCCGTTCCGGCAGCTCACGAACCCGTTCACGCCGCTCGAGGTGCTCTCGACGGACCACGTCGAGGAGATCCACCGAACGTCGTTGCGGATCCTGGCCGAGGTCGGCATCGAGGTCCTCGGCGGGCGAGCGCTCGACCTGCTGGCGGCCGCGGGAGCCTCCGTGGATCGGACGGCCCGACGCGTCCGGTTCGATCCGGCGCTCGTCGAGGAGCTCGTCGCGGGCGCACCGGCCGAGTTCACGCTGCACGCGAGGAACCCCGAGCGGAACGTCGTCCTCGGTGGCCGGAGCCTCGTCTTCTCATCGGTCGGCGGGCCGGCCTTCGTCAGCGACCTCGATCGCGGCCGGCGAGCCGGCAACTGGGCCGACTTCCAGGATTACATCCGTCTGATCGGCTCTCTCAACGTCATCCACGAGGAGGCCGGAGGCCCGCTCGAGCCGACCGACCTACCCGTCGACACGCGCCATCTCGACATGTACGCCTGCCTCGCGACGACGCTCGACAAGACGTGGCATTGCCTCGGCTTCGGGGCGACGGTCGTCGAGGACGCGCTGGAGGTCGTCGCGATCGCCCGGGGCGTCTCCCGCGAGTGCCTCCTCGACGAGCCGTCGCTGATCACGATCATCAACACGAACTCGCCGCTCCGCCTCGACGGGCCGATGAGCGACGGCCTGATCGCGATGGCCGCGGCGGGCCAGGCGGTCGTCGCGACACCGTTCACGCTCGCCGGGGCGATGACGCCGGTGACGCTCGCCGCGGCGATCGCCCAGCAGAACGCCGAAGCCCTGTTCTGCGTGGCCCTGACCCAGATCGTCCGGCCGGGCGCGCCGGTGGTCTATGGCGCCTTCACCTCGAATGTCGACATGCGAACCGGCTCGCCGGCCTTCGGGACGCCCGAGTACGTGAAGGGGGCCATCGCTTCGGGCCAGATGGCGCGGCGTTACCGGCTGCCATGGCGGTCGTCGAACGCGACGGCGTCCGCGGTCGTCGACGCCCAGGCGGCCTACGAGTCCGAGATGGCCGTGTGGGGCGCGGTGATGGGCGGAGTCAACCTGCTGTATCAGGGCGCGGGCTGGCTCGAGGGCGGCCTGACGGCGTCCTACGAGAAGCTGATCGTCGACGCCGAGATCCTCCAGATGATGTCCGAGGTGCTCCAGCCCGTCGCTGTCGACGAGGCGTCGCTGGGGCTCGACGCGATCGCGGAGGTCGGGCCGGGCGGGCACTTCTTCGGCTCCGCCCACACGCTCGAGCGCTTCGAGACGGCGTTCTATCGGCCGATCCTGTCCGATTGGCGGAATTTCGAGACGTGGGCCGAGGACGGGGCGCAGACCGCGACGGAGCGGGCGAACCGGATCTGGAAGCAGCTCCTCGCCGAGTTCGAGCCGCCGCCGCTTGAGCCGGCGACGGCGGAGGGCATCGCCGAATTCGTCGCGCGCCGCAAGCGCGAGATCGCGGGGTCCTAGCGGAGATCCGGCCGTCCGGCCGAGTCAGGTTCGCGGCGGCGAGCCGAAGTCGGTCGCCTTGACCAATCCGCCGGACCGGTCGTAGGTGCGCCAGACGCCGACCTGCCTGCCTCGTTCGAACGAGCCGGCCCGCATCAGGCTGCCGTCGGTCCGGTAGAACGCCCAGGCGCCGTGCATCTCGCCATCGAGGTGGAAGCCCGTCAGCTTGACGATGCCGTTGCCATAGCGTTCCTCGTGGGGGACCGGTTCCGAGCCCATGGCCATGGCGCGAGTATCGCATCGGCGGGCGCGATTGCCGGCGCCCGAGGGAACCGCCCATTGACAACGAGCGGGCTGGCGTCAAGCATCCCGCCCATGTCGACGAACGTGGTTGATGCGCTTGCCAAGGTCCCCCTCCTCTCGAGCCTCGATCGCCGCCACCTCGAGCAGCTCGCCAAGGATTTCACCGAGCGAACCTTTCCCGCCGGCGCGGTGGTGGTCCGGCAAGGTGATGATCGTGGGGTCGGGTTCTTTGTCATCGGCGACGGCGAGGCCGTCGTGTCGGTCGACGGCAAGGACGTCGCGCGCCTCGGGCCCGGCGACCACTTCGGGGCCATCGCCCTGATCAGCGATCGCATCCGAACGGCGACGGTGAGCGCGGCCACCGACCTCCACTGCTACGTGATGACGGTCTGGGACTTCCGCTCGTTCGTGAAGGGCGATGCGGAGGTCGCCTGGAAGCTCCTCGAGCAGCTCGCCCAGATGCTCCACCACGCGGCGCCCACGACCCACTGACGCGTCAGGCGACGCGCCGGTCCTCCGTCGCCCGCCTCACAGTCGCCCGCGGATCTCCCAGAGATCCGGGAAGATCGGCTGGAAGAGCGTCGTCCGGAGATATTCGACGCCGGCCGAGCCGCCGGTCCCGCGCTTCGTCCCGATCGTCCGCTCGACCATCTTCACGTGGCGGTACCGCCACTCCTGGAAGCCCTCGTCGAGGTCGACGAGGCGTTCCGCCACGAGGGCCGCATCGGCGTCGCCGCGGTACACGGCGACGAGGATGTCCTGGACGCCGGGATCGGGCTCCGGAGCCAGGCTCACGTCGCGCGCGAGCACGTCGTCCGCAAGCGCGTGGCCGCGCGCGGCGAGGTACTGCAGGAACGATCCCCAGACCGACCGTCGCGACTGGGCCGCGACGATCCGCGCCCGGCCCGCCGAGCCCTCGGGATGGGCCGCCGGCGCCGACGGATCCCGTCGCCCCAGGACGGCCTCGAGCTCGCGGAACTGCGCCGACTGGAACCCCGACGCCGACTCCAGCCGATCGCGGAACGAGGTGAACTGGAGCGGGGTCATCGTCTCGAGGACGTCGATCTGGGCCACGAGGGTCTTGAGGATCTTCAGGACGCGGTTCAGGAGATGGAGGGTCGTGTCCGTGTCGCCCGCCTCGAGCGTGCGCTGGACCTCGGCCAGCTCATGGAGCAGCTGCTTGAACCACAGCTCGTAGACCTGGTGGATGACGATGAAGAGGAGCTCGTCGTGCTCCGGCCGGTCGCCCGGCCCGGTCGAGAGCGGCCTCTGGGCAGACAAGAGCTGCTCGAGTCCGAGGTAGGACGCGTAGGTGACGGCCCGCCTCGTCACCCGGCTTTCGTCTCCGATGACGGTTCGGCTCCGGTCGCCGGATGATGGATCGCCGCAAGGACCTGCTCGCGGGTCGCCTCCATGTTGTGGATCCGGCGACCGTGATCGATCGTCGCGTCGACGACCTCGTCCTCCGACCCGCTGATCTCCCAGCCGCATGCGCAGCGGTTGCTGAACTGCGTTTCGGCACCCATCGACAGACCTCCTCCATTCATCAGCCCAGGTTCCGGAATGGCTCGGGGACGTACTCGGCGAGCAGCGGACGCCAGCCGGCGGGCAGCTCGGCCGCGACCACGGGATCGTCCTGGGCGAGCCATGCAAGGTGACGCAGCCCGTGCTCGACGACGGCGCTCGTCGCGATGGCGCGCGGCGCCGCGGTCGCCTCGGACCGGGCCAGCTCCGCCCGCGCGATCGGCACGCTCGCCATCTCGCCGACGAGCTCCCGATCGATGACGACCACGAAGCTCAGGATCACCGCGTCTCGATCGCGCCGCCACGACGTCGAATGGACGAGGATCGGCGGGCCGACGACGTCGCGCACGATCCGATCGACGACCTCGACGGGGTGCTCGACCGCTCCGAGCTGGAGGATCCACGGCTGGGGCCCGTCCGGTCCGGTGAGCTGCAGGCGCTCGCCATCGAACCAGACCACGAACACCTCGGCCTGGACCGGGCTGTCGACGTCCCATTCGACGGGCGGGCCGCTCATCACGCCATGGTATTCATGCCGGATCCCGACGATGCTCTCTCGTAGACTCGGAGCGTGACCAACCGCGCGATCGCCCATGCCCGGCTCCGGAACAGCCGGCTGGTCGGGCGGCCGCTCGACAGCGCGCAGGACGTGGTCCGCTGGTTCGGCGCCGTCCAATCTCAGGACGTGACCGGAGCATTCTGGGCGGTCGCTCAGCGGATGGGGTCGCGGACGACCTTCGAGGACCTGGGCCGGTCGTTCGACGCCGGCGAGATCGTGCGGACCCACGCCCTCCGACCGACGTGGCACTTCCTCGCACCGGACGAGCTGCGTTGGATCGAGGCCCTGACCGGTCCACGCGTCCGTCGCGCGAACGACGCGGTCGGCCGACGGCGGCTGGGCCTGTCTAGGGCCGACTTCGATCGGACGAACGAGATCATCCGGGCGGGACTGGCCGACGGTGGCGCATGGACCCGCGACGAGCTCCGAGCCCGGCTCGTCGAGGCTGGCGTCCCGTTTCGCGACCCCAACACCCTCGGCCACATCATCATGAACGCGGAGCTCGACGGGCTGATCTGCAGCGGGCCGCGCCGCGGTAAGCAGTTCACCTACCAGCTCGTCGACGAGCGGATCCCGCCAACGCGGGAGGTCACGGGGGACGAGGCCCTGTGCGAGCTCACGCTGCGCTACTTCACCAGCCACGGGCCGGCCCTCGTCCACGACATGGCGTGGTGGTCGGGCCTGACGGTGACGGACATCCGCCGCGGCATCGAGCTCGCCGGCGAGGCCCTCGAGCCGCGCTCGATCGACGGCAAACCGTACGTCGCGGCGGCCGGCGGCTTCGAGCCGGCCAGGGTGCCGGAGCCGCACGTCCTCCTGCTCTCGAACTACGACGAATACCTCGGCTCGTACACGGACTACGCGCCGATCTTCGACACGACGCTCCCGAAGGCACGAACCGTTGCCGACGTCCTCGGCGTCCACATCGTCGTCCGCGACGGGCTCGTCGTCGGCGGTTGGCGTCGGTCGATCGGGCGCGATCGCGCGACCGCGGACGTGACGCTCCTGATGCCGTTCACATCGGCCGAGCGGTCGGCGCTCGAGGACGCGGCCGAGGCGTGGGCTCAATTCCTGGGCCTGGGCTGCGAGCTGCGGGTCACGACCGCATGATCGGGCGGCCGAGCGATCCGGCGGCCGTCGCCCGGCTCCGCTCGATCTGCGAACGGCTGCCCGACGTCTCCGAGCGGCTGAGCCACGGCGAGGCGGCCTGGTTCGTCCGTGACCGCTCGTTTGCGACGACGGCGGACCATCACCACGACGACCGGCTCGGCGTCTGGCTTGCCGCGCCGGCCGGCCGCCAGGAAAGCCTGATCGAGACCGATCCGATCCGGTTCTTCCGGCCGCCATACGTCGGCCATCGTGGTTGGGTGGGCGTCTACCTGGACGTCGCGGTCGATTGGGACGAGCTGGAGCAGCTCGTCACCGAGGCCCACGCGACGATCTCGGAGACGCGCCGCCCACGGCGCTGACGTCCCGCCGCTGACGCCCCGGCGCCCGCCGCCGTTTCGACGCCCGTCCAATCCGCGAATGACCCCCTCCATCGTTGATGCCGTTCTTGGCATGAATGCAGAGAAACGCATCAAGAACGATGGGGGTGTTCGCGATGACGATGGAGGTGGCACGCGGCCCGGGCCGCGGCCGAGGAGCCTAGCGGCCGCGCCGCGGGTTGTGGCGACGCCCGGCGCCGGCAGGCTCATCGACGATCGTCGGTTCGGGCGCCGGCGCGACGAGCGGCAGCTCGGACTGGTCGACGAGCCCGGACCGGATGATCCGCTGGAGCTCGCCCTCGAGGACCGGATCCGTCTCGAGCTGGCGATACGTCGCCAGCCGCCGGTTCACGTCGTCGACCGATCGCTCGTCGATCTCTTTGCTGCCCGCCCGCATCCACGCCTCACGGTTGTCCCGGTCGACCAGGGGCGCCGGCAGGTGCAGCTCCGTCGGCCAGTGCTCGAGCGTGTGCGGCGCCATGATCAGGTGCTGGTCGGCCATCAGGTGATCGATGAGGCCCGCGACGGGCAGGTCGTCGAGCTCCCGGACGGACCGGACGTAGTGGAGGACCTGCCCACACATCGCGTCGTCGAACACGAGCTTCGGCAGCGAGAAGACGAGGAGGAAGTCGAGCATCCCCGGGCCACTGACGCTGTTGACGCCGGCGAGGGCCGCGAGCAATGCGGAGCCGAACGTCTCGGCGCCGGCCTGGGCGTCGAGTGTCTTCGCGTCCGACAACGCCATGTACGACTGCGTCGGCAGCCCGAGCGACTTCGCGACCGCAACGTACGCCGTGTCGAGCTGGAGGGCCTCGATGGCGGCCATCGGCGAGGACGCGATCTTCATGTGGAACGTCGCCGGCGCCCCTCCGAACAGAACCGGTGCGCCGGGCCGGATCACCTGGGCCATCGTGATCCCGGCGAGGACGTCGATCGTGTGGAAGACCGTCGCGCCGACCGGCGTCACGGGCGCGATCAGTCCCATGAGCGTGACCGGGACGATCTCGACGGGGATGCCGGCCTCGACGCAGTCGATGAGGTTCTGGCAGGAGTCCTCCGAATAGCGGAAGTTCCCGGTCGCCGTGATCGTGAAGATCGACATCGGCCGGGCCCGCAGGTCGTCGGCGCCGCGGCGGAAGAGCTGCATCATCTCGGCCATCCGGGGCACGCCGTGCTCGGTGAACGCGCCCGACACGACCGGCTTCGTCGAGTTCGTGAGGCACAGGTAGAGGCGCCAGGCATCGGACACCTGGGGCTCGATGTCGGCCGTCGAGAAGGCCGTCGCGAGGTACGGGATGTTCGCGAGGCCGTCGCCCAGGCGGATGTACTCGGCGAAGTCGAGGGACATCGCCTGGCGGGCCTCGCCGGTCCGATGGTCGAGGACCTTGAGCCCGCTCGAGCCGGGGATGAAATGCACCCGGTCGCCGCCGATGTCGGCCCGTGGCTCGCCATCGCGCCCGTACAGCTCGAACGACGAGGGCGCGACCCGGATGGCCTCCTCGACGACGTCTCGCGGAAAGAGGATCCGACCGTCCGGCCGCTGCGGCAGCCCGGCGTCGATCAGCCGTTGGCGCAGAACGGACCCGCGAACCTCCATCCCGAGCTCGGCCAGGACGCGCTTCGCCTCGTCGACGATCCGAGCGATCAGGTCCGGCTCGAGGATGTTCAGGCTGGGTCGCATCGCGGCTCCATCATGCGCGACGGATGGTGGCGGCTGGCCTCGCCCACCGCGATCAGGTTCCGCCCGATGGGTCGACGGCGGTCGAAACGAACCGGTCGCAGCCCGTTTCGTGGGGCCGCGACCGGTCGTTCGATATCAGGTGCCCGGCGATCGAGCCGATGGCCGGATCCGCCCCGGTCAGCCCCCGGAGAGGTCGATCGTGCCCTTCATGCCGGCCTCGTAGTGAGCCGGCTCGTGGCAGGCGAAGGCGAACGGCCCGCTGGCCGTGAACGTGTAATCGACCGCGGCGGTGCTGCCGGCCGTGAGCTCGTCCTTCTCGATGTTCAGCACGCCGTCGACGTTGTCGGCGGCGACCCGGTCGGCCGGCCCCACCTGGAACTCATGGGTGACGGTGCCGCTGTTCGTCAGGATGAAGCGAACGGCCTCGCCGGACTGGATCGCGACCTGATCCGGGGTGAACTTCAGCGCATCGGTCATGTCGATGTGAACGAGCCGCGGGTCGTCCTTCGTGCCGACGGTCGGTGCGCCGGGCCCGACGAGCTGGATGTAGCCGGCCATGCCGTGCTCGAAATGACCCGGGGCGTGGCAGGCGAAGGCAAACGGGCCCTTGCCGTTGAACGTGAAGGTGAGGGACGCGGTCTTCCCGCCGGCGATGTCGGCCACCTCCGGCGTACCTTCCTGGTCCGCGAACGCCGCGGTCAGGGGGCCGACCATGAACTCGTGGACCGCTTTGCCCACGTTGTGGATCTTGAACGTGACGGTCTCGCCGACCGCAACCTGGATGAAGCCGGGCGTGAAGTTCAAGAGATCGTCGGTGGTCACGCCGACGACGCGCGGCGCGGCCACCGTACCGGGGGTGAACGCCAGAGCGGGTTCGGGCGTCGCGGTCGGCGCCGAGCTGGCGGCGACCGTTGGCGCAGTGGACGGGCTCGGGAGCGCGGCCGACCCGCCGGTGCTCGGGGCGTAGGTGAAGGCTGGGGTCGTCTCCTTCGAGGCGTTGCAGGCGGCGAGGCTCAACACGAGCAGCGAGATGCCCGCGATCGCTCGAAGGGAGTTGGGATGAAGCGCTGGCATCGGAGGTCCTCGTCTGATCGGAGCGTCGGGCGGCTGCCCGGGTGTTGGCGATCAGGGTGTCCCCGCCGTGCCTCACGGCCATGTGCCGCATGGCAGGGATCGATCGGGCACGATGGACCGCTCGACCGGGACAAAACCCAGGCGCGGCTGCGATCAATCGCGCCCGAAAGCCCCGTGGCAAGATCGTGGTGATCGAGGGAGCCATGTCACGTTGGCAGACGCAGCGGGTCGGGGCCACGCCGACCCACCACGCCCCGGACGGATCGGAGATCTTCGAGCTCCCCCGCACGGATCTCGCGAGCTTGTCGAGGTGCGTCCTCCCCGCAGGAGCCGTGACGCACGCCGTCCGTCACCGGACCGTGGAAGAGCTGTGGTACGTCGTCGGCGGTCGGGGCCAGGTCTGGCGCGCTGCTGACGGCACTGAGGAGATCGTCGACGTCGAGGCGGGAACCAGCCTGACGATCCCGCTCGGCGTGGCCTTCCAGTTCCGGGCCGGCCCCGACGTTCCGCTGGAGCTGATCCTCACGACGATCCCGCCGTGGCCCGGCCCGGATGAGGCCGTGCTCGTCGAGGGCCGCTGGGATCCGCGGGTCGGCTGAAGGCCGGACCGCCCGCAAACACGCGCGAATCGCGCGAATCGGCGGCGTCTCTCAGACTCCTGTCACGCAACCCCGGTACTGGGAGAGCGTGGGCTCCCGTCCGGACGATCCGGCAGGATCGGTCGAGGACGGGACGGACGGAGCTCGGTCGGTCGATGACGGACCCGCATCAGCAGCCACCCCCATTGCCACCTCTAGGCCGGCGGCTCCGGCTGCGGCGGGTCGGCTCCGCGGCGCGCCGGACGCTGCCGTTCGCGGCGGGCATCGTGGTCGCCCTCGTCGCGATCCGCCTGTATACGATCCTCGTCCCGGGCCCGCCGGCCCTGACGACGCAGGACATCCGGCAGGGCGTCAAGGATGCCCTTGCCTCCCAGGTGCCGGGACCGCCGCTGTCGCAGCTCGCGTACCAGGCGGTCCAGCCCTCGCTCGTGCTCATCGAGACCACCGGTCACCCTCCGACGGGCGATCCCGGCGCGTCGGCGAGTCCCGGGGACAGTCCCGGGCCCCGTCCCGAGCCTAGCGCCGCGACCACCCCGCACGGCCTCGGAAGCGGCGTGGTTGTCGACGCTGGAGGCGACATCCTGACGGCCCTGCACGTCGTCGCGGACGCGACGACGATCAAGCTGACGTTCGCCGACGGCACGGAAGCCACCGCCGAGGTCGCAACGCGCCAGCCCGAGAACGACATCGCCGTGTTGCGCCCGAGCCGGCTGCCCGCGAACCTCGTCCCGGCGACCATCGGCAACCCGGCCGCGCTGCGGATCGGAAGCGACGCGTTCGTCGTCGGCAACCCCTTCGGGCTCGTCGACTCGATGAGCGCAGGCGTCGTCTCCGGGCTCGATCGATCGTTCAAGGCACCCGGCAGCGACCAGGTCCTCCACGGCCTCATCCAGGTCGATGCGGCGGTCAACCCCGGCAACTCGGGTGGCCCCCTCGTCGATCGCCGTGGAGCGGTCGTCGGGATCGTCACCGCGTTGATCAACCCGACCGAGGACGACGTCTTCATCGGGATCGGCCTCGCCGTGCCGATCGACGTCGCCGGCGGCGCCGCCGGCCTCCCCCCGTATTGACCAGGAGGCGATTCACCCAGATGGCCCGAACCGCAGCGCCGAGATCGTCGAACCGCATCGAGGAGGAGGAGCCCATGGATCGCGACGGGAGCATCGCCCGGACGGTGCCGATGGAGCGGGTGCTCTACGAGGTCAAGCGCGTGATCGTCGGCCAGGATCGCCTCCTGGAGCGGATGGTCGTCGCCCTCCTCGCCCGCGGCCATCTCCTCGTCGAGGGCGTCCCGGGCCTGGCCAAGACACTCGCGATCAAGACCCTCGCCGCAGCCACCGGCGGCGAGTTCAGGCGGATCCAGTTCACGCCCGACCTCGTCCCGGCCGACCTGATCGGCACCCGCATCTACAACCAGAAGACGGGCGACTTCAGCACCTCGCTCGGACCCGTGTTCACGAACCTGCTGCTCGCGGACGAGATCAACCGGGCCCCGGCCAAGGTCCAGAGCGCCCTCCTCGAGGTGATGCAGGAGCACCAGGTGACGATCGGACACGAGTCGTTCAAGGTGCCCGAGCCCTTCCTCGTGATGGCCACCCAGAACCCGATCGAGACCGAGGGAACCTACGCTCTGCCGGAGGCCCAGGTCGACCGGTTCATGCTCAAGGTCCTCGTCGGCTATCCGAGCCCGACCGAGGAATATGCCGTCGTCGAGCGCCAGACCGGCGCCCCCGAGGCGATCGAACGGGTGCTCTCGACCGACGACCTGCTCGAGCTGCAACGCGAGGTCGACCAGGTCTATGTCGACCCTGCGCTGATCGACTACGCGGTCCGCCTCGCGACCTCGACCCGCGCGCCCGCGGCCCACGGGATGCCGGAGCTCGAGCGGTACATCACCTACGGCGCGAGTCCTCGGGCCTCGATCAACCTGATCCTCACGGCCAAGGCCCTGGCCTATGTCCGGGGACGCGATTACGCCCTTCCCCAGGATGTCCGCGACATGGCCCGCGACGTCATGCGCCACCGGCTCGTCCTGTCGTTCGAGGCGCTGTCGGACGACATCGCCCCGGACAACGTCATGACCACCGTCCTCAATCGGATCCCGGCACCGGTCGTGCCGCTTCGGGAGCACTCCAACGTCGACGTCAGCGCCTGAGCGCATCCTCCAGCGCCTTGACTGGCAGGTCATCCGGCCACTGGACGGCCTGCTCCAGGGCGACTACCGGAGCCTGTTCTACGGGGCCGGGGTCGACCTGGCCGACCTGCGCGAGTACCAGCCGGGCGACGACGTCCGCTACATCGACTGGAACGTCACGGCGCGGATGAACGCGCCGTACATCCGGCAGTACAGCGAGGACCGCGAGATCACGGCCTGGTTCCTGCTCGACCTCAGCCCGTCGGTCGACTTCGGGACCGTCGACAACGAGCGGCAGAAGCGAACGGTCCTCATCGACTTCGTGACGACCCTCGCCCGGCTCCTGACCCGGCACGGCAACCGGGTGGGTGCGGTGTTCTACGGCGGTCGGATCGACCGGACGATCCCCGCCCGTGGCGGCCGGATCCAGGTCCTGCGCCTCATCAACGACCTGCTCGCGCAGCCGCGCCTCGCGAGCTCTCCCCCGACCGACCTGGGTCCGCTCCTCGACGCGGGCCGCCAGGTGACCCGCCGCCGCTCGCTCGTCTTCGTGATCTCCGACTTCATCAGCCTCCCCGGCTGGGAGCGGTCGCTCGACCTGCTGAACCGCCGGCACGAGGTGATCGCCGTGCGTCTCGTCGATCCTCGGGAGCTGGAGCTCCCGGACGTCGGCCCGCTGATCGTCGAGGACGCCGAGACCGGCGATCAGCTCTTCGTGGACACCGCAGACAAGGGGTTCCGACGGCGGTTCGTCGAGGCGGCGGAGCGTCGCGAGCAGACGATCGGCAGCGCGTTCCGGCGCGCCGGGGTCGACGCCCTCGCGCTGGCAACGAACGAGGACCTGGTCGGGGCGATCGTCCGGATGGCCGCTCGTCGTCGGATGCGGCGACGGTGAGCTGGTGAGCCGATGACGTTCGCATGGCCGCCGATGCTCCTCGCGCTCGCCCTGATCCCGCTCGGCATGTGGGCGTATCGGGCGATCGGTCGTCGCCGTCGCGCGATCCTCGATGCCCGCGCCGGGACGGGCTTCGCCGCCGCGACGACGCGTCCGGCCCACGGGCCGCGGTCCTGGCTCGGAACGACCCTGATCGTCGTCGGGTTGACGGTCCTCGTGGTCGCCCTCGCCCGGCCCCAGGGGGTCGTCAGCCTGCCCCGCCAGGAGGGGACGGTCATCCTCGCCTTCGACGTATCGGGCTCGATGGCGGCCACCGACCTGACGCCCACCCGGATGGAGGCGGCGAAGGCGGCCGCCCGCGACTTCGTCTCGCGCCAGCCGACCAGCGTCGTCGTCGGCGTCGTCGCGTTCAGCGACGCAGGCCTGACGGTCCAGGTGCCGACAAACGACGACGCCGCGGTCATCGCGACGATCAACCGCCTCGCGCCGACCCGCGGGACGGCGCTCGCCACCGGGATCCAGGCTTCGCTGGACGCGATCGCCCGCGCGGAGAACCCGCCGCAGACCAACTACTACAGCAACCGCTCCGCCTCGCCCGACGCCTCGCCAACACCTGCGCCCGTCCCGCCGGGATCGCACCGATCGGCCGCGATCGTGCTGCTGACCGACGGCGAGAACAACGAGAACCCCGATCCGCTCGCCGCCGCCCAGGCGGCGGCCGACCGCGGGATCCGGATCTTCACGGTCGGCATCGGCAGCCCGACCGGGGCGGACCTCGACATCGAGGGCTTCCGGGTCCACACCCAGCTCGACGAGCCGGCGCTCCAGCAGATCGCCGACCTCACCGGCGGTACGTACTACCACGCGACCGACACCAAGGAGCTGCAGACGATCTATGACCAGCTGGACCCGAGGCTCTCGATCGCGCCCCAGACGCTGGAGCTGACGCCGCTCTTCGCGGGCGCGGGCATGCTGCTCCTCGTTGCCGGCGGGCTCCTGTCGCTTCTGTGGCTGGGCCGCCTGCCATGACCGGCCGCCTTCTGCCGCCCGATCGCCCGCGACGCCCGCACCGCGCGCCCCGTCCGCACCAACCGCGCCGCGGCGTACGAGGCCGCTGATGGACATCCTCTGGCCGATCTCGCTCCTGTTCCTGGCGGCCCTCCCGATCCTCGTGATCGCCTACGTCCGGGCGCAGCGCGGCCGGCGGTCCGGCATCCGGTACTCGAGCCTGAGCCTCGTCCGCGACGCCCTGCCGGGCTCGTCGCGGCTGCGCCGGCATCTTCCGTTCGCCGCGTTCGCCCTCGCCCTGGTCGCCCTGATCGTCGCGTTCGCCCGTCCCGTCGCGATCCTGAGCGTGCCCACGAACGAGACGACGATCGTCCTCGCGATCGACGTCTCGCGCAGCATGTGCTCGTCGGACATCGCGCCGAGCCGCCTCCTGGCAGCGGAGGCCGCGGCCGAGTCGTTCGTGCAGAGCCAGGGCGCGGCGACGCAGATCGGGATCGTGGCGTTCAGCGGGTTCGGCGAGGTCATCCAGGCGCCGACGAGTGATCGCCAGCTGCTCCTCTCGGCCCTCGCCAGCCTCACGACGGGCCGGCGGACGGCGATCGGGACGGGGCTCCTGACCGCGCTCGACGCGATCGCGGAAGTCGATCCGAACGTCGCGCCGTCGTCGACCGACGCGCGTCCCGGGCCCCCGGTCGTGCCCGTCCCGAAGGGCGCCTACGTGCCCGACATCATCGTCCTGCTGACCGACGGGGCGAACAACGCCGGGCCGCTCCCCGTCGACGCCGGCAAGCAGGCCGCCGACCGGGGCGTGCGCGTCTACACGATCGGCTTCGGGACGGCCGAGGGCGGCGCCTTCGATCCCGCCTGCGCGCCGCAGTTCATCGGACGCGAGCCGTTCGGCGGCGGCTTCGGGGGAGGCGGCGGGAACCAGGGCGGTTTCCGGCGGGGCATCGACGAGGACACGCTCAAGCAGGTCGCCGACGCGACCGGCGGCGCCTACTATCCGGCCGAGAGCGCGGACCAGCTCAAGCAGGTCTTCGCCCAGCTGCCGACGAACCTGATCGCGAAGCACGAGGTGGTCGAGGTCAGCGTCGGCTTCGTGGGGCTCGGGGTCGTCCTCGCCGGGCTCGCGGTCCTGCTCGGACGGGCGTGGCGGCCGCTGCCGTAGGCTCGACCCGCCCGTCGGCCGAAGACGGCAGAATCGGCGACACCCGGATCGCCGCCGCGGAGGCCGATTGGATGACGGAACAGGCCACGCGCGAGCTGCTCGTCGAGCTGCTCGGCGTCTTCTATGCGAAGGGCTGGGTGTCGGGAACCGGCGGCGGGATCTGCGGGCCGGCCGACGACGGCGGGCTCCTGCTCGCACCGACCGGGGTCCACAAGGAACGCGTCCGAACGAACGACTTCTTCACGGTCGACCCGGCCGACGGTCGCATCCTCGCCACCCCGGACGATCCCTCCCTCCGCCCCAGCGAATGCAAGTCGATCTTCGCGATGGCGGCCCGGGAGCGCGGGGCCAGGAGCGTCGTCCATTCCCATGCCCTGTCGGCGGTCCTCGCGGCCGACATCGCGATCAGCCAGTCGGCCGATCATGTCGCCATCCGCGATCTCGAGATGCTCAAGGGGATCCGCGGCGTTGCGAACCGTGACGTCCATCTGCTGCCGGTGATCCGCAATACCCCGCGCGAAGCCGAGCTGACCGAGCAGCTCGCCCGGGTCCTCGCCGATCCGCGGTTCGCATCCTCGTTCGCGGTCGTCGTGGCCGATCATGGCGCGTACATCTGGGGCGACGACGTATGGGAGGCCAAGCGCCACACCGAGGTCTATCACTTCCTCTTCGAAGCGGTGGTCGCCCGACGCGACCGACAGCAGGAGCCCGACCGGTGAGCCACCACGACCACGACCCCGCGACCGCCCAGCACCTCTGCCCGACCTGCCAGCAGGTCATCCCTCACGCGAAGATCGACGTCATCGACGTCGCGGCCGCGGTGGCCGGCGACAAGCTGGCCGAGGCGGACGTGTTCAAGCGGACGTACCTCGGCCACGGCACCCAGTCGAGCGTGTTCGTGTTCCAGGGGCATCCGGGGCCCTTCCGCACCCATGTCCATCGGACCCACGACGAGATCGG
>DATLVO010000220.1:0-3594 GCA_035577485.1 Verrucomicrobiia bacterium | reverse complement strand
CCTGAGCTTCCAGGAGGGCGCCCTCGTCGAGCCCCTTGCCGTCGCGATGCATGCCGTGAACATCACCCCGTTCGAGCTGACGGACGTCGTCGCCGTCGTTGGGGCGGGCGCCATCGGGCTGCTGACGCTCCTGGCCGCCCGGAACCGGGGAGCCGGCTCGATCATCGTCACGGATCGCGATGCGCATCGGCTCGGGGTCGCGCGGCTGCTCGGCGCAGACCAGGCGATCGACGTCGGCGCGTCCGACCCGATCGAGGTCGTCGCCGCCGCGACCAACGGCCGGGGAGCCGACGTCGTCTTCGAAGCGGTCGGGATCGCGGCGACCGTCGCCCAGTCGATCGCGATCGCCCGCTCGGGCGGCAACGTAACGTGGATCGGCAACTCGGCCCCGGAGGTCGCCCTCCCGATGCAGCAGATCGTGACCCGCGAGCTGACGATCCGGGGCGCCTACGGCTTCGTCGGCGAGTTCGAGCAGGCGGCCGACGCGTTGGCATCCGGCCTCATCGACGGGCGTCGCCTCATCGAATGCGTGGCCGGCCTCGACGAGGGTCCGGAGCTCTTCCGACAGCTCGCTGCCGGCAGCCTCGCGGCGGTCAAGGTGGTCCTGACCCCGAACGCGGCCTGAGGACGAGCGAGACGGTGCCCGTCGCCGACCGCGCCAGCAACGGTGAACCGGTCCGCTTCGGGATCGTTGGGCCGGGTCTCGTCGGCCGGGTCCACGCATCGGCCCTGAGCCGGATTCCCGACGCCCGCCTCGTCGCGGTCGCAGGCTCCGGTCCCGGATCCACCCGAGCCGGGGACCTCGCCGCGGAGCACGACGCGCAGGTCGCGGACGGCCTCGAGGGCCTCATCGACCGCGGCGATCTCGATGCCGTGATCGTCTCCACGCCGCACCCCCACCACGCGGTGCAGGCAATTGCCGCCGCGCGGGCGGGCCTCCACGTCGTCGTCGAGAAACCGATGGCCCTGACCGTGTCGGACTGCACGGCGGTGATCGACGCCGCCGAGGCGTCGGGCGTCGTCCTGTCGGTGATCAGCCAACGACGCTGGTACGCGGCCGCGCGGCGGGTGAAGGCGGCGATCGTCGACGGCCGCATCGGCGCGCCGGCCCTCGCGACGCTCGAGCTGCTCGGCTGGCGCGGGCCCGAGTATTACCGGATGGACGATTGGCGCGGCACCCGGGCCGGCGAGGGCGGCGGCGTCCTGGTCAACCAGGCGGTCCATCACCTCGACCTGCTGACGTGGTTCCTCGGTCCCGCGGTCGAGGTGGACGGCTGGACCGTCAATGTCAACCACCCGGAGATCGAGGTCGAGGACAGCGCGGTTGCGGTCGTCCGGTTCGGGAGCGGCGCCCTCGCGACGATCGTCGCGAGCAACGCCCAGCGGCCGGGCCTCCACGGCCGGATCCACGTCCATGGGTCGAACGGCGCGTCGGTCGGCGTCGAGACCGACCGCGGGTCCTCGTTCGTCGCGGGTGTTTCCCTCCCGAGCGAGCCACGGAACGACGTCTGGACGATCCCGGGCGAGGAGGGCATGGCGGAACGGTGGGTCGAGGAGGATCGCGTGGGGCTGGCCGGCGTCGACGTCGCGAGCCATCACCACGAGCTCCAGCTGCGGGACGTCGTCGCGGCGATCCGCGAGGGGCGGCCGCCGGCCGTCGACGGGCGTGCGGGCCGGACGGCGGTCGCGCTGATGGCCGGCATCGACGAGGCAGCTAGGCGCGGCAGCCGCGTCGCTGTGCACTCGGAGGGCGTCGGATGAGCCGGCTCCTCGTCCTGTCGTACCCGCTCCGCGCCGATTCGCCGGTCTGGCCGGGCAACCCGCCGGCAGCGGACATCGAGCCGGCCGACTCGATCGCCGCCGGTGACGTCGACAACACGACCCGCCTGCGGCTCTACTCGCACTCCGGCACGCACGTCGACACGCCGTGGCACTTCAATCCGGACGGCCCGGCCGCCTGGCAGCTGCCGATCGAAGCCTTCGTCTTCGCGTCGCCCCGCCTGATCGAGGTGCCGACCGCCGGAGGGGCCTTCATCGAGCGGGCCGCCCTCGAGGTGCACGAGGATGCCGCGGCCGAGGCGGACCTGCTGATGATTAGGACCGGCTGGTCGCGGCATCGCGCGACCGACCCGAGGGCCTACGCCGAGGATGGGCCGCTACTCCATCCCGACGCGGCCCGCTGGCTGATCGACGGCCATCCCCGGCTTCGCGCAATCGCGACGGACGCGATCTCGATCGGGTCGCCGCGGTTCCGCGACGCGTCGATCGAGATCCACCACGTGCTGACCGGTCTCGGCCGGACCGACGGCCGCTTCGTCCTGATCTACGAGGACGTGCGCCTCGTGCCCGAGGCCGGCGCCGCGACCCGGGTCCACGCCTGGCCGCTCTTCATCGACGGCGCGGACACCAGCCCGGTCACGATCGTCGCGGAGCTGCCGGACCTGGGTTGATCGTCTCGACCGCGCCGCGCGTGAAGAGCGGGCGCGTGCCGTAGCGCGAGTTGACGAGGGCGATGCCGCCGATCACGAGGACCGTTCCAAGCAGCGTGCTGGGCGCGATCGGCTCCCTGAGGACGAGCGTGCCGAGGGCGATGCCGAACACCGGCAGCAGGTAGGCCACGAGCGAGGTTCGGGTGGCGCCCCACCGCTGCAGGATCCGGAAGAAGCAGAGGTAGGCGAGGCCGGAGCCCAGCAGGCCGAGCCAGACGATCGCGAAGAGGGCCTCGGGCGCGGGGATCGAGGCGAACGGATGCTCTGTGACGACGGCCAGGACGCTGATCACGACGAGGCCGAAGAAGACCTGGAACAAGGCCGGGATCATCGGCCGAAGGCCGTGGATGTGGGCTCGGGCGTAGACCGCCCCGAACGCGTACGAGATCGTGGCGCCGACGAGGGCGAGCTCGCCGACGGCGTCCGCCGAACCGAGATTCGTGACGTCGAGCCCGACGAGGATCGCGACCCCCACGAACCCGACTACCAGGCCCGCAAGCCGGTTCACGGTGATCTGCTCGCCCCGCAGGAAGATCGCCGCGATGACGATGACGAAGAGGGGAACGGCGCTGTTGATGACGGCCGCGAGCGACGAATCCACCGCCTTCTCGGCGAACGTGATCAGGCTGAACGGGATGGCGATGTTCACGACACCCATCACGAACAGGTGGCCGTACATCCGCAAGTCGCGCGGCAGCGGCTCCTTGAACCAGGCGACCACGGAGCTCAGGAGGACCAGCCCGATCGCGAGCCGGAACATGATCAGGGTGAACGGCTCGAGGCCGTGATCCACGCCGATCTTGATGAACAGGTAGCTGCTGCCCCAGAAGAATCCGAGGGCGAGGAAGATGATCCAGTCGATCCGGGAGCCGCGGTCAGTCATGGGTCCTCATCATCGCAGAAGTCGTTGCGGTTGGCCTATCGGTCTGGGCCAAGCCACGCCAGCCGATCCGGCTCACCGATCGAAACACCGATCCAGCGGCTGACGTTGCATCGATCGTGCGACCCGAACCTGTCAGGGATCGACATGTTCCGGCGCCGCAAGAACGACGCGTCTCCGAGAACACCCCATCCGAGAACACCCCCCATCTACTTGATGCGGGTC
>DATLVO010000219.1:0-7655 GCA_035577485.1 Verrucomicrobiia bacterium | reverse complement strand
TACCAGAAGACGGTCCCGAAGGCGAAGAACACGGTCGCAGCGGTCCGCACCCAGGTCCGGACCGGCAGCCGGCCGAGGACCCACCAGGCCAGTCCGACATCGAGGGCGCCGAGGATCGCGAAGATCAGCTGGCCGTTGGTCGCGATGCCCCAGATCGCGACGAACGGGACGAGCAGGACCGCCGGCAGGGGCGGGAACGGGATGATGCCCCGGGGCACGCCGTCGGTCGAGACGACCGGCAGGACGTCCTGGAAGAAGCTGTTGCCGAGCGAATCCGCCGAGGGTCCGACCGGATAGCGAATGGCGGCCTTGCCCTCGAGGAATGCCAGGGCCTGCCACTCGAAGTGGTTGTACAGCCGGTACGGGTGGCTGACGGTGTAGATGACGAGGGCGATCGCGACGAGGCTGGCGCCGACCGCGATCGACACGAACGGCGAGGCTGCCGGCGGGTCCGCGGAGGGGGGCTGCGACCGACCCTGTGCTACCCTGCGGTCCACCTCAACGCTCGTTCGGGGAGATCCAACCCTTGTCGTCCGGCCGCGTTCCGGGCGGATCGAGCCGGGACGCGGACGCGCCGACGCGGACAGCCTGGACGCGGGATGACGCCGGCGCGATCCTGATCCTCCTCGCGCTCGGACTCGCCTTCCGGCTCATCATCGCATACGTCAATCCGGGATCCGGCTTCAAGGTCGATCTGGACTCGTTCCACGCCTGGTCCGCCAATCTCGCGACCAACGGCCTCGGCGGCTGGTACCAGCGGCCCTTCTTCCACGACTACACCCCGGGCTACCTCTATGTCCTGTATGTCGTCGGCGTCCTCGGGAAGGCGCTCGGCCAGGACCTGATCAAGATCCCGCCGATCCTGGCGGACGTCGCGCTCGGCTGGCTCGTCTGGTCGATGGCCCGTGAGCTCGGGGCGGGCCGTCGGGCGGCACTCGTCGGGGCGGCCCTCGTCATCGCCAACCCGGTGTCCTGGTTCGACTCGGTCACGTGGGGCCAGGTCGACTCGTTCGGCGTGGTCTTCCTGCTTCTCGGGCTGCGCGCGCTGTGGCGCGACCAACCGGAGCGGGCGGCGATCCTGACCGTCGTCGCGGCGCTGATCAAGCCGCAGCTGGCGATCCTCGTCCCGATCCTCGCGGTCGTGACGATCCGGCGCGCGCTCTGGCCCGTCCACCCCCCCGACCAGCCGAGCGACGCGGCGGCCGGCAGTCGGTCGGAGCTTCCGGCCTGGGATCGAGAGGCGAGCTGGTCGCCGTTCGGACCGGACACGCCGGTCGGGCGGTTGCGGGCCGTGCTCGGCGGCTGGGAGCGCCAGACCGACCGGCCGCTCCGGATCGCGACGACCGCGATCGCCGGCTTCCTGACGGCGGTCGTGCTGAGCTGGCCGTTCGGGCTATCGGTCCTCGGCCCGCCGACGACGAGCGGATCGCTCTTCAGCTCCGGCCTGGTCGACGAGATGTTCAAGACCGCCGGCGAGTATCCGTACGCCAGCGTCAACGCCTACAACCCGTGGGCCCTCTTCGACGTCAACGGCAACGGGGTCGCGGCGAACGGGACGTGGGCCTGCGACACGATCATCCTCCACGCGACGCCGCCGAGCCCCACGTGCACCGCCGCCGTCATGATCGGGCCGCTGCCCGCGGTCTACGTCGGCGCGGCGCTCCTGGCCCTCGCGTTCCTCGTCGTCTGCGTCATTGCCGCCTGGCGACCGGACCGCATCACGATCATCGTCGGCCTCGCGATCCTGGCCGTGGCGTTCTTCGTTCTGCCGACGCGGGTCCACGAGCGCTACCTCTACCCGTTCATCGCGATCGGGGCGATCCTCGCGGCAGTCTCGTGGCGGTGGCGGCTCGCGTACGTCGTCCTGTCCGCGACGACCTTCCTGAACATGTACGTCGTCCTCACGACGCTCTACCCGAACAACTACGGGATCCGGGACTGGCTCCACATCGGCGGGACGATCCGCGGCACCACCTGGGTCACGATCCTCTCTCTCGCGACCCTCGCGGCCGCGCTCTGGATCTTCGCCCAGATCCGGCCCGGGGCCGTCGCCCGCGTCCAGCGGAACGTCGAGGACAGCACCGAAGACGATTGGGCCGAGGTCGACGACACGGACGACCGCGACTGGCCCGCCCGCGAGCGTCTCCGGCCGGCCGCTCGATCGGCCGGCGCCGCATCGGCCGTCGGGGCGGCCGCGACGCCGGCGTTCGCCGTCGCCGCCGAGGCCGACCTGCCGACCTGGAGCGAGCCGCCCTCGTTCGTCGAGCTGGGCCCGTGGGCCTGGTTCCGGGCCAAGCTCGCGGAGCGACCCGTCCGGGCCGATCGGTCGCGGGCGCTCGAGCGCGAGCCGGCTGGGCGGCTCGACAAGCTCGACCTGTGGATCCTCGTCGTCCTCGTGGCGGCGATCCTCGGCATCCGGATGTTCCGCCTGTCCGAGCCGTACCAGATGCACTTCGACGAGGTCTACCACGCCCGCACGGCGACCGAGTTCCTCCAGGACTGGCGGTACGGGATCAGCCACGAGATCTACGAGTGGACGCATCCCCACCTCGCCAAGTACGCGATGGCCGGCGGTCTCGTCGCCTGGGGCGACGACCGGGTCAGCGCGACGAGCGAGCTGGGCGCGCCGGTGCTCGATGCGGTGATCGAGCCGCGCCACGACGACCCGACGATGCCCAACGGCCGGGCCGGCGACCGCGTCGACGTCGTGACGGGCTCGGAGCTGCGGTCGTACGACCTGGAGACGCGCAAGCTCATTGCCTCGATCCACATCGACGGGGCAAGGGCGATCGCCTTCGACTCGAGCGCCGGCCTGCTGTTCGTCGGCTCGGGTGACGGGACGATCGTCTCCTTCGACGTCCTGTCCCTCGACTCCGCGCGGAGCCTGTCGTCGAGCAGCCTGATCGTCGAACCGGTCGACTTCGCCCACGTCGACGGGAGCGTGACCCGCCTGTTCGTGCCCGATGACGGGGCGTCCCTCCTCGTCGCGACCGCCGACGACAAGCTGACGACGCTCGACACGACCTCGGCCGAGGTTCTCGGATCGGTCCAGCTCAAGCGGATCGCCGACCTCGCCCAGGCCGGGACGACCCCGGCCCTCGTCGGGTCACCGGACGCGGTGACGGACCCGACGGCCGCCGCGAAGACGATCGCCCAGCTGCTCGGCGGCAATGCCAAGACCTACGAGCAGCGGCTGGCCGGCACCACAGACCGGATCGTGCTGGGCGGAATCTCCGGCACGGCACAGCGCGACAAGGTCCAGGCCGCGATCGACGACGGGCGTCTGGCCGGCCTGCGGATCGACAGCCTGCCGCAGGTCGCGGTGGCCGACGCCGGCGGCGTCGAGATGATCGACCCGGCGACCGGCCAGCAGACCGCCACGGTCTCGATCGGCGGCCCGGCCTACGGCCTCGCCCTCGAGACCGTCGACGACCAGAAGCTCTACGTCACCACGGATCCCAACGATGTGACCCGGGCGAAGGCGCCCGACGCCAAGGGCCGGATCGCGATCGTGGGCGTCGGCGGGAGCTCCGCGAGCAACGGGCCGACGCTGCTCGGCGACCAGACGATTCCGATGCCGGGACCGGTGAGCCGGGTGGCCTACGACGACGCCACCGAGATGGTCCACGTCCTGGGCCGGACACCGGACGGGACGGCTCCCACCGTCTACGTGATCGAGCCCCACGCTCGCGCGGTGTATGCCGACGCTCGCCTGCCGATCGAGCCGACGGCCTGGGTGCTCGACGCCGCCCGGGCGTACCCGACCGCCGACCGCGAGCAGATCCTCGTCTTCGACGGCGCCGGCACCACGGCCAGCGTCGAGATCGGCCATCACGAGTTCGCGTGGCGGCTGCCGGGCGTGCTCGCCGGCGCGGCGATGGCCGCGTTCCTCTACCTGTTGGCGCGGATCCTGTTCCGACGACGCGACGTGGCGCTGTTCGTCGGGCTGCTGTCGCTGGCGGATGGGATGCTGTTCGTCCAGTCGCGCATCGGCATGAACGACGCGTACGTCGGTCTCGGGATCGTCGCGGCCTACACGCTCTTCGCGGCGATCTGGACGGGCGTCTGGCGGCATCGGGGCGCCTTCTGGATCGCGATGCCGATGATCGGCGCGTTCCTCGGCCTGGCTCTCGCCTCCAAGTGGGTCGCGCTCTACGCGATGGGCGGGATCGCCCTGCTGATCCTCGTTCGGAGCGCGCTCGGCCGGCTCGTCGCGATCGTCTCGATGATCGGCCTGACGGCGGTCCTCGGCTATCTCGCGATCAACGTCCCCGCCGGAAGCGGCCTGGGCAACCTGCCGTTCGTCGCGATCATGGTCGGCCTGACGGTAATCGCGGTAGTCGCCAACGTCCTCCATCCCCTCGCCTGGTCGCTCGACGAGCTGCGGTTCGCCGTCGGGGCTCCCGTGGTCGTGGGTGGTCTCGTCGCCCTCGCCGCGATCGGCACGAGCACCGCCGCAACGACGCTGAGCATCGGCTCGCTCCGGGCGACGCCGCTGGAGATCGCCCTCGCCTCCGCAGCGGTCGGGATCGTCGCGTGGGTCGTGTTCATCGTCGCCGGCCGGACCGGGTTCGGGCCGCTCGCCCCGCCCCCAGATCCTCGCGGGGCTGCTGCCCTGCTGCCGCCGCCGGCCCCACCGCCCGCCGCGGATTGGCTCCGGCCCGGCGCCCGGTTCGGCCTTCCCGTCGCCTGGATGATCGCGTGCCTGTTCATCCTCCCGATCGGGATCTACATCGCCTCGTACCTGCCGTGGGCGTTCGTCGAGAACCACCAGCTCTTCCCGGGCTGGCCCGACCACCACACCGGGCAGTCCCTGGTCGACCTGACGGCGGCGATGTACACGTACCACAACAACCTGACCGCGCCCCACGCCGCGTCGTCGCCGTGGTGGGCCTGGCTGTTCGACCTCAAGCCGGTCTGGTTCTATCAGGAAGGCCTTGCCGGCAACACGACCGCCGCGATCTACGACGCCGGCAACCTCGTGGTCTGGTGGCTCGGCCTGCCGGCCCTCGGGTTCGCGGCCTGGCAGGCGTTCGCCCGCCGCAGCCTGCCGCTCGCGCTGATCACGATCGGGTTCGCGTGCCAATGGGTGTCCTGGGCGCGGATCGATCGGGCGGCGTTCCAGTACCACTACTACACGAGCCTGCCGTTCCTGATCCTCGCCCTTGGCTACTTCCTGTCGGAGCTCTGGCACGGCGCGTCGCGCCGGACGTGGTTGCTCGCACGGCTGGCGGCCGGGGTGGCGATCCTGGGGCCGCCGCTGTTCTGGGTCTTCGACCGGCCGCTGTGCGCGTTCGTCGACGTCGAGCGCGTCGCGAAGGGCTCGGTGGCGTGCACGCCGACGATCCCCCAGTTCGTCCTCACGACGCAGACGCTGGCGACCGCCGTCGTCCTCGGGATCTCCCTCCTGTTCGTCGTCCGGCTGCTGGGCCGCCTGAGCCTGGCCCGAGCCGGCGAGGACGGGTTCGGCGGTCGGGACGACGGCTTCACCGGGCCGCCGGGCGCCGCGGCTCCGCCGCTGCCGGTCAGCCCGACGACCTGGACGATGCTCCTCCTGCTCGGGACGGCGGTCGGCGCGATCGTCCTGCTGTCCCTGATCCAGACGCAATTCCCGGACACGAACCTCCTCGTCTGGCCCAACATTCCGGTCGAGCCCGTGGCGCTCATCGTCGGGATCGTGGCGCTGCTCATCGCCGTGTTCGTCGCCACCGCCCGCGACGCCCGCCGATTCGTGATCGGCGCGGTCGTTGCGGTCGTCGCCTGGTTCGTGATCGAGTACCCGAACATCTCGGCCCTGCCGCTCCCGACCTCGATCGCGAACGTCTACCAGGGCGTCCTGCCGACCTACCTGTACTGGTTCCAGTTCCCCGTCAACAACGTCGCGGCCACCGTGCCAACCCAACTGTTTGGGCCCGTCCCGATCCTGCTCGCGGCGTCGGTGACGTTCCTCGCGATCATCGTCGCGTACTCGGCCTGGGTCTGGCGCCTGGCGATCGCCGAGCGCCTCGTCGACGAGCGGGACGGGCTGGAGATGGGCGCCGCCGCGGGCGGCGGCGGCGGCGGCGCCGGGGGCGGTGGGGCCGGCGAGTAGCGGTCAGTCGGGAGCGGGCATCGACGGCGCGATCTCGTCGGACGCCGGCGACCTGACCGGTGCCAGGCGGTGAGACGGCGGGATCGGTGCATGGAAGCCGGCCGGCAGCTCGCCCCGGGCGGCAAGACGGCGGATGATCACGCCGTAGAAGTCGTCGACCTTGGCCGTCACGCGGTCCCAGCTGAATTCCTCGGCCCGCATCCGGCCGGCCTTGCCCATCTCGGCTCGGAGCTCGTCGTCCCGCAGGAGCCGGGCGATGGCTGCCGCCAGGGCCTTCGGCTCGCCGGGCGGCACGAGAAGCGCCTCGCGGCCGCGCCGGACGACGCCCTTGTAGCCGTGGATGTCGGACGCGACGATCGCGGTCCCGGCGGCCATCGCCTCCAGCAGGACGATCCCGAACGACTCGCCGCCCGTCGCCGGCGAGATGTACACGTCCGACGTCCGGAACAGCTGGGCCTTCTCGAGGTCGCTGACCCGGCCGAGGAACTCGACGCCGCGAAGGCGCCGCGTCGCAACGTAGCGCCGCGCCTCCTTGCCGAGGGGCCCGGTGCCCGCCACGAGAAGGCGGCATTCGCAGCCGGTCTTGCGCAGGATCCGGTAGGCCTTGAGGAGCTCGAGCAGGCCCTTGCGGGGCTCGAACCGGCCGACGAAGAACAGGTTCCGGGTTCCGTCCTGCCAGCGGGCCAACGGGACGGCTCGCTGGAAGCCGTGGACGTCGACGCCGTTCGGGATGACCTTGTACTCGCCGGGGAAGTAGCGGTCGATGAAGTGCTTCGCCGCTCCGCTGACCGCGATCCGGCCGTGGAGCCGGGCGGCCTCGCCCTTCATCACCTTGCTGCCGAACTCGTACGACGGCGAGAAGCCGCCATAGGCATGGAAGGTCGCGATGTTCACGCTCGTCGACAGGCGAAGGATGATCGGCGAGAGGAACGGCACGAACGGCTCGTGGAAATGGAGCAGGTCGAACTGCTCGCGCTCGAGCATCGCCCGGACCTGCGACACAAAGCGCGGCGACAGGGTGATCGTCCCGACCGAGCCGTTGACCGGCATCGAGAAGCCCTTGCCGATCCGGATGACGTCGCCCTCGGAAGCCCGCTGGAGGCCGTGCGACGACGTCAGGATCCGGACGTCGTGGCCGCGCAGGCGGAGGTTCTCGTACAGGTGGCGGACGTGCTGGGTCACGCCACCCGGGAGCGGGTAGACGTAGGGCGAGACGAGCCCGATCTTCATCGCGTCTCGTCCTCGCCCTCGGCCCGGCGAGCGGTAGGCGCGCCCTCCGTTCCGGTCCTGATCGCCGCCCACTCCTCCGCGAACCGCGGCGGCCGATGGCGGCCACCCGGGTAGCCGAGGTCGCGGCCCGACCCGTCGCGACGGACGGTCCCCCGGACGACCGCGCTCGCGTCCCGGGTGTACTTCCGGAGCTGCCGACCGAAGGTCGCGACCTGGCCGCCGGTCGCATGGAACGAGCCGTGATGGTGGGTCTCGTGGGCGAGGATCGCCGTCCGGACGTCCTCCGCGCCGCGACCCGGGAAGGTCGTCCAGCCGGCCCCGACGACGGCGGCCT
>DATLVO010000218.1:0-10901 GCA_035577485.1 Verrucomicrobiia bacterium | reverse complement strand
GGTCATCGAACCTGATCCGCCCGATGCCAGGGTGATCGTCGCTGTGGGCGTTGAGATGGAGAAACCGCTTGGCGCACTGATGTTGACCACAAAACTCGACGTGCCGCATCCGACGTCGTAATTGGTGACATCGAACCGGTAGGTAAGTCCCTGCCCGGCCAGACCAAAGGACCCAATTGATCCCCAGGCCCAGGTGTTCTGACCCGTTACTCCGGGCGTGCCGGGCGTACAGGCCGTCCCGCCTGTGCCGCCGTGGCCTTTGCCGGCGAACGCCGTGCCGGCCATCAAGCCGACGACAAGGAGAGAAATGAGGGCGCCCTCGGCAATGGCCTGAGTTGAGTGGCTGAGGACGGATCGAATCCGCACGATATGAGACCTCCTGGGCCTCCGGCAGCAAGCGCTCGCCCTGAACGAGCTCGTCGCGTTCGGCAACCCGGCTAACTGGATTGGGTTGATGCCCCCAGTCCCGTGGCTTTGCGTCCCCGGTTCACACCGGGTTTGCCTGTTCGGTCGTCGTCCGAACGCGCGGACGGATGCGACTCACCCAACCTTATGAAGCCGCTTCGTGGGGAGGTACCCACCTTTGGGTACTGCGGTTTCGATCTATTCGTCGGAGTTGCCCATGCGCAACGCGCACTAGCGATGCGTAGGGCGCTCGCGGCTCGCGCAGCGAGCGGTCCACTCGAGGCGAACGCGTGCTGCGGCTGCGAGGGGAAGCCGTGCATGGTCTCCAATCTCCGGGCAGGAGCCAGCAGCCTTCGCAGGCGAACACGCGGAAACGGCGACTTGAGGTGAGGCGCCTGGATCCTGCAACCCGGTCGACTGGGTGGGGGACCCAGTCTCGTGGTATTGCATCCCGGTGACTCGGGATGCTTAGCCGATCTTTGGCCCGCCGGTTGACGGACGTCTGTGAGGTGAGCCGCCTGCACCGTCCGTGGTGCGCTGGGGAGAGCGGCCTTGACCCAAACCCTAACCGACGACTGCCGGGTCCTGCAAATCGCGCGGACCTTGATGGACGCCCGGACGGCGTTGCAAAAGTCTTGCAGGATCCTTTCAGCCGGCGATCTCGAACGTGGTCGAAGCCTGGGCGCGCCATCGGCCGGCCGTCGTAAAGAGCGGGCGCACCGGACGGCCACGAATGGGCGATCGCGCGGTGCGCGGTCGCACCCTGGCCGTTAGCCGAGCGAGCCGCCGGGTGTCGTCACGTGGACGGTGACGTTGACGAGGCCGCGCCTGGCCAGCTCGTCGCGGAGCGCCTCCGGTGTGCCGGCCAGCGCCGGAAACGTCCCGTAGTGCATGGGCGCCACCGCGTCGACGCCGAGCAGCTCGACCGCCTGGGCGGCCGCAACCGGATCCATCGTGAAATGCCCGCCGATCGGCAGGAACGCCATCGATGGGCGGAAGCGCTCGGCGATCAGGCGCATGTCCCCGAAGACGTCGGTATCGCCGGCGAAGTAGAACCGATACCCGTCCTCGAGCTCGACGATCAAGCCCACGGGCTCGCCGAGGTAGAGCGGCGACTCGGATCCGGCGTACATGTCGCCCGCCGAATGGTCGGCTCGGACCATCGTGACCTTCAGCCCGACGACCTCGACGGTGCCGCCCTTGTTCATCCCGATGAGGCCGTCCTTGTGGGCATAGTTCCGGCCGAGCCACAGGCTCATCTCATGGATGCACGGCCAGACCGGTCGGGTCCTGCTCGCGATCGCGAGGGCGTCGCCGAAATGGTCGAAGTGCCCGTGGGTCACGAGCATGAGGTCGCAACGCTGAACCGCGTCCGCCGACTGCGGGCTGCTCGGGTTGCTGAACCACGGCTCGAAGAGGACGGTCTTCCCGCCCGGTGTCGTGAGCTGCCAGCAGGAGTGTCCGTACCAGGTAAAGGTGGCATTCGGGTTCAGGCCCATGGGAATCGCACCTCCGCCGCCACAGTACATGCGGTCGGGGAAACCCGTAACGGCGCTCGAGGGCAGCTCGACTACACTCGGACCATGCCCGCCGAGCGGATCGCGCAGAACCTCGCCTTCATCAACTGGACCGTCCTCACGGGCCTCGCCTTCGGCTCGTTCGCGGCGGTCGTCCTCGCGCGAATGCGGACGGAGGCGACGCGCGGCTTCCTGGCGTTCACGGCCGCGCTCGCTGTCGGGCTCGGGATCCTCGCGTGGCTGTCCGACCAGGCCCTGCCGCTCGTGGGTGCCGGCTCGGCGATCCAGTCCGATCCGGCGTTCGACCTGCCTCGCCGGATCTTCCTCGCGGCGTTCTGCGTGCTCGCCGCCGGCTACGTGGTGGCGCTCGTCCGGCGCCGTCGGGCGCCGCTCCTCGCGGCCGCCGGTCTGGCCGCCGCGGTTGCGACTCTGGTCTGCGGCGCCCTCGCCTGGGGCGGCGGCTCGCTGTTCGCAATCCCGCTCCTGCTCCAGCTCGCGATCCTCGCGATCGCGACCGGCGGGGTCTTCGCCGCGATGATCCTCGGCCATTGGTATCTCGTGACGCCGAAGCTGCCCGAGGGCCCATTGATCCTGATCTCGCGGAGCCTGCTCGCCGTCGTCGGGCTGCAGGTCCTTTTGTTCGCGGTCTGGGTCTCCACCGGGGCCGGGCCCGGTGGCGGCGGTCCGTTCGCGGTGCTGGTCGGGCCGTGGGCGCTGTTCGTGTGGCTTCGATTGATCGTCGGGCTGCTCTTCCCGCTCGTCGTCTCGTGGGCGGCCGTGCAGACGGCGCGGACCCGGTCGATGGAGTCGGCGACCGGCCTCCTGTACATCAACGTCGGCACGATCGCGGCCGGGACGATCCTCGCTGCCGGGCTCTATTTCGGAGCGGGGCTGCTCGTATGACCGAGATGGCCCAGAGGACCGCGAAGCGGGACCGATGAAGGCTGATCGATGATGACCGATCGATGAAGGGCGACCTGTGAAGGGCGACCGATCGTGGATCCCGGGCGCGGCCGAGCTCGACTGGATCGAGGGCCTGGCGGCACCCCTGTCGGATGCCCTTGTCGCGATCGAGGCGGCCGCGGAGCCGGAGCGGATCCCGATCGTGGACCGCGACAGCGGCCGCGTCATCTCCGCGCTCGCCGCCGGTCGGCGCCGGATCGTCGAGGTCGGGACGGCCTACGGCTACTCGACGCTGTGGCTCGCCCTCGGCCAGCCCGCCGACGGCCGCATCGTCACGATCGACCCGGATCGATCGAGGACCGATCTGGCACGCGGCTGGTGGCGCCAGGCCGGGATCGCCGACGAGCGGATCCGGGTGGTAACGGCGAAGGCCCTCGAGGCGTTCGCGAACCATGAGCCGGACCTCGACGGCCCGTTCGACCTGGCGTTCATCGACGCGCTGAAGCCGGAGTACCCGGCCTACCTCGAGGCGCTTGTGCCGCGTCTCGCCCCGGGCGCCCTGGTCCTGGCCGACAACGTCCTGTGGAGTGGCCGCGTCGCGGACCCGGCCGTGACCGACGAGAACACCACCGCCCTCCGCGCGTTCGACGCGGCGGTCCTCGCCGACCCCCGCTTCCACGCGACGATCCTGCCCATCGGCGACGGGTTGCTGCTTGCCGGCTTCCGCGGCTGAGCCGCCGGTGCGCGTTCGGGTCCGCTTGTTCGCGCTCCAGCGGGAGCTCGCGGGCGCGCGCGAGCTGAGCATCGAGCTGCCGGACGGCGCGACGGTCGAGAGCGCCTGGACGTCGGTCGTCGAGCGGCACCCGGTCCTCGCGCCGGGCCGGCCGTCCATGAGATTCGCGCGGAACGGCGAGTACGCCGACCCCACGACGGCCCTGGCGGATGGCGACGAGGTGGCCTTCATCCCGCCCGTCAGCGGCGGCGCCGACCGTTCGCGTAGCGGCGCCGCGGACCCGTCGCACGACGGCGGCGACGGACGAGACCGGCCGCGGCGGATCCTGGAGCTGCGGGCGACGCCGTTCGACAGCACGATCATCGGCGAGCTGGCCGATCGGCTGGCGACCGACGAGGACGGCGCGGTCGTCGGGTTCCTGGGCCGGACACGTCGCTCCCCGGGGACGCCGGCACCCGGCCAGGAGGCCGAGGCGGCCCGGCATGCGGGCCGGGCGGTCGACTCGCTCGGCTACGAGGCGCACGAGACGATGGCATTGGCCGTCCTCGCCGCGATCGCCGACGAGGTCGCCGAGCGGTTCGGCGTGGACCGGCTCGCGATCGTCCATCGGACGGGCGACGTCCCGCTCGGCGAGGTGAGCATCGCTGTCGTGGCGGTCGCGCCCCATCGCGACGCCGCCTTCCAGGCAGCGCGATACGGCATCGACGAGACCAAGGCTCGCGCACCGATCTGGAAGGCCGAGCGATTCGCGGACGGCCATGTCTGGATCGGCGAGCCGGCACGGACGGCCGCCCGTGCCAAGGAGCCGGAATGAAGGTCTACATCAGCGTCGACATGGAGGGGATCGCCGGGATCAGCCACCCGAACCCGACGATGCGCGGCGACGCCGGCTACGCGTCCGCCGTCGTGCTGATGACCGCCGAGGCGAACGCCGCGATCGCGGGATGCCGGGCAGCGGGCGCGACCGAGATCCTCGTCAACGACAGCCATGGCGGCATGTACAACCTCGACCCCCAGGCCCTGGACCCCGCCGCCCGGCTCCTCCAGGGCCAGAAGGCCTGGTCGATGGTCGCCGGCGCGGGACCGGACGCGGGGTTCGACGTGGCCCTGTTCGTCGGCTACCACGCCCGGGCCGGCCATCCGACGGGGACGATCGCCCACACGTTCTCGGGCCGCCCGACCGAGACGCGTCTCAACGGCCGGCCGGTGGGCGAGACGGGGCTGAACGCGAGCGTCCTCGGCCAGTGGGGGATCCCCGTGGGGCTCGTGGCGGGCGACGACGCCCTGGCGGACGAGGTCGCGGCATGGCTACCGGCTGCGGAGCGCGTCATCGTGAAGCTTGGCGTCGGCGGGAATGCCGCGGCGTCGCTCCATCCTTCGGCCGCCGCGGAGCTGATCCGGGCCGGCGCCGAGCGGGCCGTCCGACGGGCTGCCGCGCGCGAGCTCGAGCCGCTCGTCGTCGATCGGCCGACCGCGATCGAGGTCGACTACGCCAAGGCGGTCATGGCCGACTTCGCGGCGATCGTGCCCGGCGCCGAACGGATCGGCGACCGCGGCGTCCGTCACACCGGCGACGATCCGGTCGGCGCCTACCGTGGCTTCCTTGCCGGCTTCCGGCTCGCCGGAACGGTGGACTGACCGCCGATCTGGGGATCCCGGCCTCATCCATCCGCAGGATGTGGTGGGCGGCGGGCCACCCTACGATCGGACGGGGGACCGCACCGATCAACCGTCGTGGAAGGCTCGTGCCACAGAACCGACGCAGCTCCGCGCGTCCCATCGCGCCAGCGACGGCCTCGGCTGATGCTGCCGCGGCTGATGCTGCCGCGCGCCCGGTCGATGCCGTCCACGGAGCTGACGACCGACTCCGGGCCGCCGACGCCCTTCTCGATGTCACGGTCAAGCTGGCGTCCGTCCACGAGGAATCGGCCGTGCCCGACGCCCTCTGCGAAGCGGTCCAGACCGCAACCGGTGCCCGGTTCACGGGCGTTGTGGTCAAGCGGCCGGATGGACCCACGTTCGAGCTGGCCGCCCAGAGCGGTGTCGGCGAGGATCTCGTGGCCCTGTTCGCCAGCCGGCCGATGACCCCCGACAATTACTCCGTCGTCGCGGAGCTGCTGGCGGGCCGGGCAACCGCCGGCAGCATGCTCGCGAGCTCCACCGGTATCCAGGATCGTGGGGTGAGCGCCCTCGCTACCGCGCCGATCCTCGTCGACGGCCGCGTCTGGGGCGCCCTCGGCATCGGCGTCGGACCCGACGATCCCTTTCCCGCCGACAGCTGGCGCGACCTCGCGATCGCCTTCGCGGCCGTCGCGGCGAGTGCGATCGAACGCGCGGAGGCCGTCGCGGCGCTCGGTCGCCAGCGGGATGTCCTCACTTCGGAGGTCGCCGAGCGGACCCTCCACCTCCGGGCCGCCATCGACCAGCTGCAGCTCGCAAGCGACGCGAAGACCGCGTTCCTCGCGAACGTCAGCCACGAGCTCCGGACGCCCCTGACCGCGATCCTCGGCTTCGTCGACGTGCTCGCGAGCGGCATGGACGGCCCCCTGAACCAGGCCCAGACGGACGACGTGCGGACGATCCAGGCGAGCAGTCGCCACCTGCTCGAGCTCATCGACGACCTGATCGACGTCGCCGCGATCGAGGCCGGCCAGATCCAGCTCGACATCGGCCGGGTGTCCGTCGGGGACCTCGTCAAGGACGCCGTCGAGACGCTGCGACCGCTCGCGGGCGAGAAGGGGATCAGCCTCGAGCTCGAGCCCGGCGATCCCGAGCTCGTCGCATCGGCCGACGCCGCCCGGCTTCGCGAGATCGTCCTCAACCTCCTCTCGAATGCCCTGAAGTTCACGCCGTCACGCGGCCGGATCCGGGTCTCGACCCGGTCCGAGGCGGCCCACGCGGGACGCGAGGGGATGGCCCGGATCGACATCCGCGATTCGGGCATCGGCGTGGCCGATGCCGATCGGGAGCGCATCTTCGAGACGTTCGTCCGAACCGCCGGGCCGTCGTACCCGGGAACGGGTCTCGGCCTCGCGATCTCTCGGGAGCTGGCCCGGCTCCACGGCGGCGACCTGACGGTCGTTTCCACGGTCGGACTCGGCAGCACGTTCTCCGTCCACGTGCCGCTCGCCGAGGGGGCGTCGCGCCGCGCGATCGCGTCGAGCTCGCGCCGATGACGCTGCGGCCGCTGATCCTCGTCGTCGACGACATGACCGAGACGCGCCGACTGATGCGCCGCGTCCTCGAACGCAGCGGGCTCCGCGTGATCGAGGCCGAGACCGGTGAAACGGCGCTGCGGGCGATCGCGCGCGACCGCCCGACCCTCGTCGTGCTCGACCTGCGCCTGCCCGGGATCTCCGGGTTCGACGTCGCCCGCAAGGTCCGGGCCGATCCCGATCCGACGATCGCCGCGACCCTGATCCTCGCCTGCAGCGCATCGGTCCAGCCCGAGGTCCAGCGCGAGGCGCTCGACGCCGGCTGCGATGCGTTCGAGGGCAAGCCGTTCGAGATCGCGAGCTTCGCCGAGCGGATCCTCGGCCTGATCTCGCAGCGGGCCGCCGGCTAGCGCCATACTGCGCGTCATGGCCGGGGATCTGGGACCGCTCGACCGCCTTGCAGAGCGCGCCGAGACGCTCGCCGGCGCCTGGGCCGCGCGTGCCCGGACCTCGACCACCGTCGGCCGGGAGCGCGCCCTCCTCCGGATGTTCGGGGTGTCGGGCCTCGATTCGGCCGGCCGGCCGCTCGCCTGGGCGGCCGTCGATCGGTACCTGGCCGACGGACCCGGCCGGCTCGGCGGTGGGATCGTCCTGCCCTTCGCGATGGCCCTCGCCGAGTACGACCTCGATCCGCAGCGGCTCGCCCTCGACGTCGCGTCCGGCGCCGTCGACCTCGCCCTCGAGGGCGCGCTCCTGCGCGAGGCCGATCGCCGGGCGGTCGCCGAGGAAGAAGCGCGTCGCCTCGTCGCGGCGGCGATCGAACGGATCGATGCCAACCGGACCGCGCGAACCGAGCTCATCGACGTCCTCGGGGAGCCGGGCCGGCCGTGGGCCGGGGCGGCGATCGGCGAACCGGACCTTGCCGGGGCGCTCGACGAGGCCCGCGCCGCGGTCGAGGCCGGTGCTGATTTCCTGCAGGTCGAGGTGCCGATCGGACGGGAGCTGAGCGAACGGCTCCAGCGGGCCGGCCTCGACGCGCCAGTCTGGCAGCCCCGCTCCGGACGCCCGTCCGACCCGATCGACCTCCTCGAACAGGCCCCGAGCGGCAGCCAGCGCGCCCTCGGCGGCCTCCGTCGCGCCCTCGACGAGGCGGCCGCCCAGCGTCGCGGGTACGTCCGGCTGGGGATCGTGCCGCCGCCGCTCGGCATCCCGGAGAGTGCCGTCGTCGCGGGCTTCGAACGGATCGATGTCACGGTCTCCGACCCGCTCGCGGAGATCGTTGCGGGCCGGGTCGCCCCTGACCGGGCGCTCGCCGATCACGCCTTCGGCCAGGCGATCCTGGCCCGGGCCGGCGTGCTCGTGGCGATCGGCGCGGGGCCGCTCGTCGTGGCGCCGGATCTCGCGCGGGGCGTGCCGTCCGACCCGTCGACGCGGTCCGGTCGGGCCCTCGCCCTGCAGCTCCTCGCCGTGGCGATCGCCCGCGGCAACGGCCTGCCGGACGACCAGATCGTCGTCGGCGGATTGACGCCGTGGCTGGCGGGCGAGACGGACGCGCCGACGCGGGCGGTCGCCGAGGTGGCCCTCCGCCAAGCCCTCCTGCCGAACGTCGGCATCGTCTTCGAGGAGCCGCGATCCGACGGTCGCGGTGCCGCCGAGCTGTGGCCCGAGCTCGTGGCCGCGGTCCAGCCCGCCGGCGCGACCATCGCGATCGTGCGCCGCGGACCGACCGCCGCGACGCTCCGCACGACCCGGATCCAGTCGGCGATCGCCGCCGACCTCGCGGCGGCCTACGCCGAGCGACCCTTGAGCGAAGCCGCCCTCGAGCACGCCCGCGCCACCGCGGGGACGGCCCTCCGGACGCTCGAGCGCCTGGCCGACGACGGCTGGCGTTCCGTGATCGGCGACGGCCCGGCCGGGGCCGACGGCGGCCGTCTCGGCGCCGACGCGATCGCGGAGCGCTCCGATCCGTTCGACCCGCTCGGCGCGGAGCTCAGCCGGGTCGGCTAGGCGGATCAAGCCCCGGGGTTCCCCATACGACAGACACGAGCGCGTTCGGCGCGCGACTCGGGCCCTGCGGCCCCTCGGATGGCCCCTGGTTAGCGCTCGAGGACGAACGGTCGGCGGCGGCTGCCGCGCAATGCGCCGAATCGCGGCACACCGCGGCACACCGGCGACCTTACGCCGCCCTGGGGATCGCATGGCGAATCCGAGGCAGATCGAGCCACCGGCCCTGCGCGGCCTGAACGCCGGACGTTCACTCCAACGGTTTGGGGTCGTGCCATGGCTGCGGGACCTGCGAGATCGATCGGCGGGCGTTCAGATCCGAGTGGGAACCGCGAGCGCGAACGCCGTCCGTGCTGCCCGTCGGGCATGGGACAGGGCGGACCGCCACAGTGAACGCCTGGCGTCCCGGATACGCCGAGTGGCGGTCCGCGGCCCCGGATCAGCCGCCGGAGACCGCCGGGATCACGTGGATCGTCGAATCGGGCCCGACCGGCGTGTCGAGCCGGGCCGGCTGGTGGTCGACGTAGACGTTGATGTGCTGGCGGATCGACGGGCCGGAGTCGAGGAGCCGGTTCCGGAGCCCCGGCGTCCGTTCGTCGAGCCGGTCGATGACCTCGGCGACCGTCGTCGCGTCGACCTGGGTCGTCCGCTCGGTGCCCGGGATCAGCGAGACGAGCGAACGCGGCAGGATCACGGTCGTCATCGATCGATCCGTCAGTCGAGCGCCACGGCCTCGACGCCCCAGATCGGCGGCAGGTTGTCGGCGATGCGCGACCAGGTCTCGCCCTCGTCGATCGAGCCGTAGAGCTGGCCGGTGCTCGTCCCGAAGAAGACGCCGACCGGGTCGAGCCGATCGACGGCGAACGCCTCTCGGTAGACGCCCACGTAGGCGTTCACCTGCGGCAACCCGTCGCCGTGGCGCTCCCAGCTGTCGGCGCCGTTCCGTGTCCGCCATACGGCGAGCGCCCCGCCCGGGGCCGTGCGGCCCTCTTCCGGATGGCTGAGCGGGATCACCCAGCCCGTGTCCGGGTCGCGAGGATGGCTGCCGAAGACGAACCCGAACTCCGAGCTGAGCCCCTTGCTGACGTCCTCCCAGTGCTGCGTCCCGTCGGTGGAGCGATACACGCCGCAATGGTTCTGCTGGTAGAAGCGATCCGGCCTGCCCGCCGCCATCACCAGCTTGTGGACGCATTGGCCCGTCTCGGGATAGGGATCCGGCGCGTTGCAGTTGACGACCCCCCGGTTGCGCGCCTCCCAGGTCGTGCCGCCGTCCTCGGTCGCGAACGTCCCGACGGCGCTGATCGCGACCCACATCTTCTCGCCGTCGGTCGGGTGGGGGACGATCGTGTGGCAGATCAGGCCGCCGGCGCCGGGCTGCCAGTCGGGCCGGCTCGGGTGCTCGCGGAGCCCGGCGACATGTCCCCACGTGGCGCCGCCGTCGTCGCTGCGGAACAGCCCAGCCGGCTCGACGCCCGCGTAGATCGACCCGTTGGCCGGTGTCACATTCCAGACCGTCGGGATCTTCGGCCCATCGTCGCCGTACGTGAGGCCCTCGGACGAGTGGTTCCATGTCTCGCCGAGGTCGTCGCTCCGGAAGACCGCCGGCCCATACCAGACCGACCCGCCGCCCGCATAGATCGACCGGTTCGCGGGATCCCACTGAAGATCGTGGATCGGCCAGCCATTGCAGAGCGGCCCACGGACCGACCACGAGGTCCGGTCGGTCCCGCCGTCCAGGATGAAGGCGCCTTTCGATGTGCCGACGAGGAGCATCGTTTGGGTCATCGGGTTTCCTCCAGCGGGCTCCGGCCTGGTCGTTCGTTCAGACCGTTCTCGGGCCGGTTTCTCATCGGTGGTCGTTGGCGCGATGGTCAATTGCCCGCCTTGAACGGGTAGACGACCCAGCGATCGGTCGTCTCGACGTGATGATCGGGGGCGCCCGGGACCTGCGAGTGGGTCGGCTTGTAATGAAGCACCGCGGTCGTCGGCAGGCCGCCCGCCTGGCGGACTCGCTCGGCCACCGCGTGGATCGTCGTGCCGGAGTCCCAGACCTCGTCGACGATCAGGACCCGCTGGCCGCGGAGCTGGGGGTCAGCCGGGAATTGGAGGAACGTCGGCTTCGGACCGGGGCGGCCGGCGTCGTCGTAGTACTCGACGGCGGCGACGAGGATGTTCCGCAGCCCG
>DATLVO010000217.1:0-22592 GCA_035577485.1 Verrucomicrobiia bacterium | reverse complement strand
GGGCGTCGCGTCCGGCGAGTCCGAGGGGTTCGGCATCCGGGTCCTCGTCGACGGCGCCTGGGGCTTTGCCAGCTCGAGCGGCCTGTCGTCAGCCGAGGCCGACCGTGTCGCCGGCGAGGCCGTCCGGATCGCGAAGGCCTCGGCGACCGCGCTGCGGAACCGCGTGCGGCTGGACGATCGGCCGCCGGCCCACGGCACCTACGAGACCCCGATCCAGGAGGATCCGTTCGCCGTCCCGCTGGAGCAGAAGATCGGCGACCTCCTGGCCGCGGACGAGGTCGCCCGGAGCGTGAAGGGCGTCGCCTTCACCGAGAGCCGCTACGACGCCCAGCGCGAGACGCGGACGTTCGGGGCGACCGATGGCAGCTGGACCGAGCAGACGTTCACCCACGTCGGGGCCGGCGTCGAGGCGAACGCGATCGAGGGCGACGAGCACCAGCGGCGGAGCTACCCGGATGCGGACGGCGGTCCGTTCCGCGCGGCCGGCTACGAGTTCGTCCGCGGTCTCGACCTGAAGGGCCGGGCCGGGCCGCTGGCCGAGGAAGCGGTCGCGCTGCTCAGCGCCCCCCAGTGCCCGTCCGGCCGGTTCACGGTCGTTCTCGACCCGTCGCAGCTGTACCTCCAGGTCCACGAATCGTGCGGCCACCCGACGGAGCTCGATCGCGTCTACGGGACCGAGGCGAGCTATGCGGGGACGAGCTTCCTGACGACCGACCGGCTCGACGAGGGCTTCCGCTACGGCAGCGACCTCATCGACATCGTCGCCGACGCCACGGCCCCCGGCGGCATGGGCACGTTCGGCTGGGACGACGAGGGCGTCGCGGCGCAGGCTGTGCCGCTCATCCAGGGCGGCATCTTCGTCGGCTACCTCACCAGTCGTGAGACCGCGCCGCGGATCGGCCGGCAGTCCGGCGGGGCGATGCGCGCCGACGGCTGGAACCGGATTCCCCTGATCCGGATGACGAACGTCAACCTCCTGCCGAAGCCGGGGATGAGCCTCGACGACATCGTCGCCGACACCGACGACGGGCTGTATCTCGCCTCGAACCGCTCCTGGTCGATCGACGATCGGCGGCTGAACTTCCAGTTCGCGACCGAGGTCGCCTACGAGATCAAGGGCGGAAAGAAGGGCCGGCTGTTCAAGAACCCGACCTACACCGGCATCACCTACGAGTTCTGGCGGTCGTGCGACGCCGTCGGCGACGAGTCGAGCTACGTGATGCAGGGGACGCCGAACTGCGGCAAGGGCGAGCCGGGCCAGGGCGCTCACGTCGGCCATGCCTGCTCCGGCGCCCGGTTCCGCGACGTCCAGGTCGGGGTCGGCAAATGGTGAGCGCGGGCATCGACCCGCTCGCCGCGGGTGTCCGGGCCGTGGCGCTGGCGGAGGCCGCCGGAGCCGACGAGGTCGAAGCCGTCGTATCGGCCGATGAGGCGCGCCTGACGCGGTTCGCCAACAGCGAGATCCACCAGAACGTCGCCGAGACGAACGAGAGCATGAACCTGCGGGTGGCCATCGGGCGACGCGTCGGGGTGGCGTCGAGCAACCGTCTCGACGACGACGGCCTCCGTCGCCTCGCCGACACGGCAGTCGCGATCGCCCGCAACTCGGCGGAGCTCGAGGACTGGTCCGGCCTTCCCGCGCCGACGCCGATCCGGCCGATCCCGGCGGGCTTCTCGAGCGGAACCGCCGCCGCGACGCCCGAGCAGCGGGCCGACGGGGTTCGCGCGGTGATCGCGGCCGCCGACGCGGCCGGCGTCCGCGCCTTCGGATCGTTCTCGACCTCGGTCGAACGCCTGGCAGTCGCCAACTCGAAGGGGATCCGGGCCGAGCAGCAGCGGACGATGGCCCAGCTCCTGACCGTGATGATGGCCGCCGACGGCGGCTCGGGCTACGCGGAGGGCGCCGGCGTCGACGTCGGCTCGATCGACGCGCCGGCGATCGGCCGGGAGGCGGCCGAGAAGGCCCGCGCCACGGCCAACCCGGTGTCGATCGATCCCGGTGACTGGGCCGTCGTGCTCGAGGAGTACGCCGTCGTCGACCTCCTGTCGATGCTCGCCTACATGGGCTTCTCCGCCCTTGCGGTGCAGGAGGAGCGGTCGTTCGCCGAGCCTGGCAAGGTCATCGGGAGCGAGCTCGTCACGATCGTCGACGACGCCACTGAGCCCGGAGCGATGCCGATGGCATTCGACTACGAGGGGGTCGCGAAGCAGCGGGTCGTTCTCGTCGAGCGGGGCGTCTGTCGCGACGTGGTGTGGGACACCCAGACGGCCGCCCGGAGCGGTCGGACCTCGACGGGGCACGGGCTGCCGGCCCCGAACCCGTACGGGCCGTTCCCGCTCAACATGGTGATGTCGCCCGGCGACGCCGGTCGCGACGAGCTGATCGCGGGCCTCGGTCGAGGGCTCCTCGTCACCCGGTTCCACTACACGAACCCCGTCCACCCGAAGCTGGCGATCGTGACCGGGATGACTCGGGACGGGACGTTCCTCGTCGAGGACGGCAGGATCGTCGGGCCGGTCCGGAACCTTCGCTTCACCCAGAGCTATCTCGCCGCGCTGGCCGGGACGACGGCGGTGGGACGCGACCGTCGTACGCTGCGCGGCGACTTCGGCGGCGTGCTGGTTCCGGCGGTCCGGATCGAGGGCTGGACGTTCACCGGAGCCACGGAGCACTAGCCGAGCAACCTCGCACCGGCGCCCGATCATCGGGGGAGGATCCACGTGTCCGACGTCTGGGCCTGCGGGCATTGCCGCTCGATCAACAAGCGCGCCGACTCGCGCTGCTACTCCTGCAAGACGCCGCGCGTGGCCGCCCAGGTCGATCCGCTGAAGATGCAGGTCACCGGCGCGGCGGCGCCTGCGATCGCCGCTCCGACCGGCCGCTATCAGTCCACGACGGGGCTGGCGGCGCTGCTCTCCCTGCTGATCCTGGGAGCGTCCGCCGTCAACGTCGCTGGCAGCGTCTGGGCCCTCGTCATGATCGACTCGATCCGGGCCGGTGGGACGCCGACCGCGGCAGACGGCGAGGCAATCGGCACCGTGGTCCTGGCCACGATCGGGCTCGTGCTCCTGGCAATGGTCGGCTGGGCGGTCTGGCTCAGTCGCGTCGTCGCGAACCTGCCGGCGCTTGGCCTAGGCTATGGCCGAGTCGGCCCGCGGTTCGTGCTCGTCGAGGGCTTGATCCCGGTCTACAACCTGTACCGGATGCCCGGGATCGTGTCGGACATCTTCCGCCGGATCGATCCTGTGCCGCGCGACGGCGTGCTGATCGCCGCGGCATGGCTGCCCCTCATCGGCGCGATCCTCATCCCGATCTTCGTCCTTCGTGCAGCTCCGTTCGTCGAGAGTGGCGCGCTCATCCAGATCGCGGAGGTCGGGCGGGAGATCTCCGTCGGGTTCCAGCTGGTCGCGGGCCTGTTCCTCGTCGCGCTGGTCTGGCGCGTCGAGGGACGGGTTCGACGCCGGGCGAGGCTCCTTGGCACGGCCGCGATCGGCGCCTGAGCATCACCGAACGCCAGTCGTTCACACGGTCGGTTTCTGGCCCTCGCCACCATCATGGTGATCGGCGCCCGTTCACGAAACGACGACTTCCTCGATTTCGAACGCTCGCCGTTCGACTTGTCGGCCATCTCGTTCGTCAGTCGCCCGAGTGAACGGTCAGCGTTCAGCCCATTAGCGGCCCGGTGAATGGTCTCGTAAGCGCGGACGAGGAGACTTGTTCTCATGACGACGCGTCGCGATCGGGAGCACGAGGCCCGGAGGCTCTCGGACGCGATCCGTGTCGAGATCGCAGCCGAGATCCGCAACGGCCGACTGAGTGCGGGCGTGAGCCAGATGGTCGCCGGCAGGTCGGTCGGAATGTCGCACGCCCAGTTCGGACGGATCGAGCGCGGGGTGCTCCGTGCCGTGACGGTCGAGCAGCTCAGTCGGGCCTGTGGCGCGATCGGCCTGAAGCTCGTGGTGCGGGCATATCCAGATGGCGAGCCGGTCCGCGACGCGGCGCAGATCGCGCTCCTCGGACGGTTCCGCCAATGCGTGCCTCCGGCCGTCCCGTGGCGCAGGGAGGTTGCCCTTCCGATCATCGGCGATCGACGGGCCTGGGACGTGGTCCTGACCTTCCCTGGTGTCGACGTCGCCCTCGAGGCCGAGACTCGGCTCCACGATCTCCAGGCGCTCGAACGCCGGATCGCCCTGAAGGCCCGGGACAGTGGCCTGGATCGCGTGATTCTTCTCGTGAACGACACGGCAACGAATCGCCGGATTCTCGATGTGCACCGTGTCGCTCTTCGAGAGCGCTTCCCGCTCGACGGGCGCGAGATCCTCCGCTCCATCCGGTCGGGGCTCGCACCTGCGGCGAGCGGGATCGTCGTGCTCTGACCCGCGGGTACGATCTGTGAATGGTGCCGACGATCCGCGAACGTCTCGCGAGGCCGTTCGATCCCGCCGAGCTGCGCCGGATCAAGCGGCTGTGGGTCCGCCATTCGATTGCCGAGGACCGTCGCGACATCGACGGGCTGATCGGGACCCTCGCCACCGACTGCGTCTACGAGATCGTGCCGACCGGGCAACGCTGGGAGGGCCATGACGGCGCCCGCGAGTTCTACGCCGAATTGTTCGCCGCCTTCCCCGACAACCGCTTCGCGCTGAGCGAGATCGTGGTCGGGCCGCAGGGCGTCTTCGAGGTCGCGACGCTGACCGCGACGAACACGGGGCCGTGGGCCGGCGTGGCGGCGTCCGGGCTGCCGGTCTCGCTCGAGGTCCTGATCCTGTTTCCCTGGGAGCCTGCCGCGGAGCGGTTCGCCGGGGAGCGGATCTGGTTCGACCGGGGGACGCTCGGCTAGCCGTCCGCGGTCTGAGCGGTCCGCGTCAGCCAGCGCCGGAGCCACAGGCCGACGATCAGCGCCCCGGTCGCCGGCACGGCCGCACCGAGCGCGCCGACGAGGAGCATCGCGACCAGCAGCCAGCGGGCGTCGTCGATCGCGCCCGGCAGCGCGTCGCCCCCGAGTCGGTCGGCGAGGGCCCGCGTCTCCGTCGCGAGGTCGGCCAGGGATGCCGCGTTCGCGGTCAGGGCGGTCCGGTTCGTCCCGAGGCCCGCCGCGACCGCGTCGAGCTGGCCGTCGAGATCCGCCAGCTGGCCGGCGATCTGCCCGAAGAGCCCGCCGAGTGGCGCCAGCGGCCGGCTGCCGAGGACGTCGATGCCGTTCGCCTGCGTCTCCAGGTCGCGCAGCCGGGGACCGACCTCGCGCAGATCTGCCGCAGCGCGACCGAGCGCCGTCGTGCTCGTATCGATCGTCGTCCCGAAGCCGGTCGCGGTCGCCGACGCGCCGTCCAGGGCCGTCGCGGTCCGCTCCAGCACGTCGGACACGCCGCCGCCGTCGTCACGAAGCTGATCGGCCAGTCCGTTGAGGCGACCGAGCCCGACGAGGAGGGCGAGCAGGCCGATCGCCGCCACGGCGAGCCCCGCGATCCCGTACCCGATGAGGACCCTGGTCACCCGCCGCAGTCCCGGTCGGAGTGATGGGTCGACGACGACGGGATCCGGGCGCGACGGGTCGACGATCACCGGATCGTGACGCAGAACTCGTTGCCCTCGGGATCGGCGACGATCGTCCAGCGAAAGCTGCCGAGGCTGTGCTCCGCGCAAACGGATCCGCCGAGGCCGACGAGCCGGGCGACCTCGGCCTCCATGTCGCCGGCATCGAAGTCGATGTGGGCCCGGTTCTTGGCGGTCTTCGGCTCGGGGACCTGCTGGAAGAGGATGTCGAACCCGACCGGCCGATCGGCCGGGGCGCGGAGCGCGACGAACTGCTCGTTGATCCGGTGCGAGGTCCACCCGAGGGCCGCCTCCCAGAACGGAACGACGACGGCGTGGTCTGCACAGTCGATCACGACGTTGTGCGGATGGAGGTCGGGCCCGGTCACCGCCACGAGGACCGCGCCGCGTCCGGATACAGCCGGACCCGGCGGTATGGCTCCCGCCCGCGCGACCGCGACACGAGGTTGGCGCGCTCGGCCATCTGGTGCTGGAGCCGCCGGATGTAGGCGTTCTGCGGCGAGAGCTCGACGGGCTCCGCGCCGTTGAGGACGGCGCCGATCGCCTCCTCGGTCTCCCGCAGCGCCGCTTCGCGTGGGTCGATCTCCAAGGAGAAGATCGAGGTCAGGCTCGACTGCATCTGCGGGATCGTGTTCGACTTCAGGACGTAGATCGGCAGCGACCGGTCCTCCGCCTCGCGGAGCATCGGCGTCTTCTGCTTGTACTCGTTGCGGAGCGTCATGACGACATCCGCGTCGTCCACGTCGCGTGCGATGTGAACCGGCAGCTGGAGGTCCCGGACCGCCTGCTCGAGCCGCTTCCGGCTGATTCCCTGGGGCAAGATCCGGAGCGTCGGCAGCGGCGCGCCGCCGGGGACGAGGATCGCCTCGCCCCGCTCGTCCTCCTCGATCCCGATCGGCGCGTCGGCGAGGGGGTCGTCGTCGAGGTCGTCGGCATTGACGGGGCCGGTTCCCTCGTCGGCGTGGAGCGCGGTCAGCGCCCGGGCGGCCTGGTCGCGCCACGCCTTCTGTCGATCGAGCTCGCGCGCCTCGCGGGCGCGGGTGTCCGGGGCGGGCGGTGCGCCGCGCTCGAGGGGCCCGCGGTCGGCGATCGTGCCCGCGACGAACGGGGCGTCCTCGAGATGGCCACCCACGCGGCCGGCCGGCGGGACCGCGAAGTGCTCACCGGGGATGGTGCCGGCCGGGCCGCCCTCCGGATCGGCGCCCCGCGGCGCGGTCTCGCGGCCCGATCCGCCGCGGGTTTGGCGCCAGCCTCCGCTCGCTCCGGGCCGGTAGCCGGAGCGGAAGCCCGGCCCTCCCCGGTCGACCTCGCGGTAGCTGCCGCTGCGGTAGGCGCCTTCGCCCCGCCAGCCCGGCTCCATCCGCCACGGCTGGCCGGACCCGACGAGGCCGGCGAACCGCTCGGCGCCGATCTGCTCGCGCGGCGACGGTCGCGGTCGGGCCTGGCTCCGATGGACGCCTTCCTCGTCCCGCCAGCGGAGCTCCGGCGCGACCGCGTCGCCCCGCAGGAGGGAGTCGACCGTCTCGGCCACGTCGGCGTGGACGGTCACCCGCTCGCGGTCCTGGATCTCGATGATCGCGTCGAACGTCGGCGGTGCTTTGCGCTCGAGGACGCTCTTCTGGGTTCGCCGCCGGCGGGCCTCTTCGTCGCCGAGGGTCACGCTCTGGATCCCGCCGATGAGGTCGGACAGGGTCGGGTTGAGCATCAGGTTGTCGAGGTTGTTGCCGTGGGCGGTCCCGATCAGCTGGACGCCACGCTCGGCGATCGTGCGGGCGGCCTGGGCCTCGAGCTCCGTGCCGATCTCGTCGATGACGATGACCTGGGGCATGTGGTTCTCGACCGCCTCGATCATCACCTCGTGCTGGAGCGACGGCGTCCGGACCTGCATCCGGCGGGCCTTGCCGATCGCCGGATGGGGGATGTCGCCGTCCCCCGCGATCTCGTTCGACGTGTCGACCACCACGACCCGCTTGCCGAGGTCGTCGGCTAGGACACGGGCGGCCTCGCGGAGCATCGTCGTCTTGCCGATCCCGGGCCGGCCCATGATCAGGATGGACTTCCCGCTCTCGACGAAGTCGTCGATGATCTCGATGGTGCCGTAGACGGCCCGACCGATCCGGCACGTCAGGCCGACGATCTTGCCGCTGCGATTGCGGATCGCACTGATCCGGTGGAGCGTTCGCTCGATGCCGGCCCGGTTGTCGTCGCCGAACGTCCCGATGTGATCGACGACGTGGGCGATATCGACCTCGCCGATCTCGCGATCAAGGAGCATCACCTCGCTGTCGGGGAAGCGCGCCTCGGGACGCCGGCCCAGGTCGAGGACGACCTCGATCAGCGCTTCCTTCTCGGGCAGCGCATGCACGGCGTCGACGATCTCCTGCGGCAACGTCGCCAGCAGGGCATCGAGGTCGTCGATCGATTCACGGCGGCGATCTGCGGTCAACGCAACCACCTTTCCATCAACGAGCCACCTGGTCAGCGCACCCCGGCCGGCACCAGGGCCGGCTCGGCAACACGCACGAGGGTTTCCTTCATCAGCAGGGTGACGGTCGCGATCGTACCGAAGCCGGCATCTTCGAGCCGTCGGTCGATCGGCGACTCGTATGTCCGGACGGGCGCGAGGACGCCGTGCTCGCGACGGCTGCCGGGCTTCTCGGTCCGCGTCCGGATCACGCCCAGGGCGAACTCCGTGAGGCTCGAGAGATCGACGTCGGGCTTGCCCAGGATCTTCAGGTAGTGGGGCTGGTCCTCCTTGGCGACGCCGATCTGGGCAAAGCCGTCCAGGCCGGTCCCATCGGCGCCACCGCCGCCGGGCGTCTCCTGGACGAACGCCTCGACGTCGGCGAAGCGGAGAATCGGCGCGAGGCTGGAGCGCGGGACGCGCCAGTTCGTGCCCTGGCGCTCCCAGTCCGCCAGCCGGATCCCCTCGAGCCGCTGGACCGGCGCGGGCGTCGCCGTCGCGTAGAGCCGCGCCAGCGGCAGCGCGTCGAGCGAGGTGGCTGCGCGGATGCCGCAGCTCCGGGCCCGTTCTTCGGTCCAGGCCTCAGGCAGCTCCTGGTCGCCGTCGCGATAGAGGACGTGCTCGTCGCCGTACCGGGCGAAGCCCGCCTGCATGAACAGCTCGACGTTGCCGTCCTGGTCCGCGCACGCGACGTGGAGCCGCCACGGGCCGCGCTTGGCGGCTTCGCGGAGGACCTGGTTGACGAGCTTGAACCGGATGTCGCCGGCCTGTCCCGAACCGATCCCGTCGAGCTCGACGATCGTCCACTCGTCGCGGACCGAGTCGCGCTCCACCCGGATCAGCCCACTCAGCCGGCCGTCGTCCTCGTAGACGTACATCAAGTCGTGCGGCTGGAATGCCCCGAGCGGCAGGCGGAACAGGCTGAACACCCCGATCGGCGGGCCGCTGACGGGCAGCCCCAACGAGCGCGTTGCGGATCGCTCGTCCTGGCACAGCCGGGACAGCTCGCCGAGCGCCGCGAGGTCGGTCAGGCGCGCGACGCGGACCTTGCCGCTCTTTGCCGGCCGCCCGGATCGGACGCCCGTCACGAGGCGCCTCCGCCGCGACGGGTCGGGTGCGGCCGGCGCCCGGATCCCTCACCCGGATCATCGTGCTCGGAGGCCATCGTGGCGAGGAGTCGGTGGAAGCGCGTCTCCCCGGCGAGCTCCGGGTGGAACGAGGTCGCGATGACGTTCCGCTCGCGGACCGCGACGATCCGGCCGTCATCGAGGCGAGCGAGCACGTCGACCTCGGGGCCGACATGGTCGATGACCGGGGCGCGGATGAACACCGCGTGCACGGGCCGGTCGCCCAGGATCGGTACCGCGAGCTCCGCCTCGAACGAGTCCAGCTGGCGACCGAAGGCGTTGCGCTCGACGGTGACGTCGAGGAGCGGCAGGATCGGCGCCTCACCGCCGGTGATCTCGCGCGACAGGACGATCATCCCGGCACAGGTCCCGAACAGCGGCGCCCCGGTCGCGGCGAGGCGCAGAATCGGCTCCACCAGGCCCCAGCGCCCGATCAGCTGGCGCATCGTCGTGCTCTCGCCGCCGGGCAGGATCAGCCCCGAAACGCCCTCGAGGTCGGCCGGCAGGCGCACAGGCACCCCCTCGACGCCGATAGTTTCGAGCGTCGAGAGGTGCTCCCTGAACGCGCCCTGAAGGGCCAGGACTCCGATCTTCATGGGCTGGCCGCCGGGCGGCGCGCCACGCGCCCGCCTACCAGCCGCGGACCGCGAGGCGTTCCTCCTGCGGGATCGCTTCCATGGCGATGCCCCGCATCGGGGCTCCGAGACCCTTCGAGACCTCGGCGATGATCGACGGGTTGTCGAAATGGGTCGTCGCCTGGACGATCGCGTTCGCCATCCGGGCCGGATCCTCGCTCTTGAAGATGCCCGAACCAACGAAGACGCCCTCCGACCCGAGCTGCATCACGAGCGCGGCGTCGGCCGGCGTCGAGATGCCGCCCGCGACGAAGTTCACGACCGGCAGCCTGCCATCGGCGGCGACCTGCTTCACGAGCTCGTACGGCGCCTGGAGCTCCTTGGCCGCGACGAACAGCTCGTCCTCGCGCATTCCCTGGAGTCTGCGGATCTCGCTGAGCACGTCGCGGAGCTGGCGGACCGCCTCGACGACGTTGCCCGTTCCGGCCTCGCCCTTCGTCCGGATCATCGCCGCGCCCTCGTTGATCCGGCGAAGCGCTTCGCCGAGGTTCCGGCAGCCGCACACGAACGGGACCTTGAAGGCGTGCTTGTCGATGTGGTTCGTCTCGTCGGCCGGGGTCAGGACCTCGGACTCGTCGATGTAGTCGACGCCGAGCGCCTCGAGGACCTGGGCCTCGACGAAGTGGCCGATCCGGGCCTTGGCCATGACCGGGATCGTGACCGCGGCCATGATCCCTTCGATCATCGCCGGATCGCTCATCCGGGCGACGCCGCCGGCGGCGCGGATGTCTGCCGGGACCCGCTCGAGGGCCATCACGGCGACCGCGCCGGCGTCCTCGGCGATCTTGGCGTGTTCGGGCGTGACGACGTCCATGATGACGCCGCCCTTGAGCATCTGGGCGAGGCCCTTCTTGGTCGCCCAGGTCGAGGTTTCGACTGCCATGTCGCGGTTGTGCTCCGGTTGTCCGCGCGGGTCTGCCGGTCGTGCTGGCCCCGGGGTCGTCGCCCGTTCGAGCCGGTCGGGCCGCCTCGCGCGCTCAGGATTATGGCACGGGCCCCAACGGAACCCCAACGAAACGCCGGCGGACGGCGCGATCGACGCGCATGTGACGCGATTGTTGCTGTCGGCATGAGGACAGCCCGAGGTCGTAACGGCCTCCCCGGACGCACGTCAGAGAGGCATCGGACGGACGCCCCCGAGCCCCGGGGACGACGCCATCGATGCAGGCGCTCGAACGCGCGACAAGGGGATGGGAATGCACAAGATCATGGTCGTTCCGCTGGCGGGCCTCCTGGCCCTGACCGTGGCGGCGCCCGCGATGGCGGGACCCAACGTCAGCAACACGAGCAATTCGCTCACGATGGCCCAGGGAAGCTGGGACTCGTGGGATGACGCAACGCAGACCTACGGGTTCGGGTACATCACCGTGAGCCAGGACCAGTCCGGCAACACGTTCGCCGAGTACAGCGCGTCGAGCCAGCAGTACGTCCAGTGCACCGGCGCCGACACGCCCGACGATCCGAGCGACGACACGTTCGGGACCATCGGCACCGATGACTACGGGTGGGGATCGGCGACGCTCGCCACGGCGAAGACGTATTCGACGGCAAACGCGAGCGGAACGCTTGACATCGGCCGCGTCTCGTACGACGAGTGCACCGGCATCTACGACAAGGAGCAGGTCTCGTCTGCCACGTTCTCGCTTGACCTGACGGCGACGTCGGCGTTGATCAAGGAGAGTGGCCGCGGCAGCTTCCACATCCCGGGCACGTTCAACAACCATTCGTCCTACAAGGCGGCATACCGCTACGCCGAGGGCACGTTCGACGCCGGCAACGGCGCCGTCGACGTCTACGGCGCGATCGGCAAGGTCACCTCGAGCGACCACACGAACGGCTGATCCGTTCGATCGCTCCACGAACGAGGCCCCGGGCGCAAGCCCGGGGCCTTCTGGTGTCCGCCGAGAGGCCGATCTAGCGCGAGACCGTCCGGACGACGCCCGACATCAGCTTCGTCGCCCGGCGTGCGGCGGTCGGCGAGAGACGACTGAGGGCATCGATGAGCTCGAGAACCTCGTCGTCGGGCAGTCCGCCGAGCAGGTGGACGAGCCGCAGGATCGTGTCGTCCGGGATCTGGCCGAGCAGCCGCATCCCTCGCTCGAGCTCCCGGGGCTCCAGCTTGGGGATCAGGGCGACGGCTCGGTCGAAGAGGCGGACGAAGTCGTTGAACGCGACGAGCCAGTCGCGCAGCGCCAGGAGCTCGTGATCCTCGGGATGGGTCCCGGCCAGCTCGCCGGCCTCCGCGGCCGTCCGGTCGATCACCCGCACGATCGGGTCACCCTCGCGCACCTTCCGCTCGGCGATGACCCGGGTGAACCACTGCCAGTGGTCGCCGACCGCGACATAGGCGGTCCCTGCCGGTCCGCGTCGCCCGACCCGACGCGGCTCCGAAACGCGCTCGACGATGCCCCATGCCTCGGCGTCGGTCAGCGCCAGGCTGGCCGCCCGATGGGACAGGCCCAGAGCCTCGCGGATCTCGCGCTCGGTCAGTGGCGCGTCGCGAACCATCAGGTAGGCGTGGACGCGGCCGATCGCCGGCGCCACGCCCCAGGACGCGCTCATCTCGCCCCAGGCATCGGCGAAACGGAGGCGCAGCGCCTCCGCGGGGCGCGTTCCAGAAACGTGATCCTTGACAGTAGCGAGTTCTTGTGCCATAACTTGCTATGTCAGGGTAGCACGGAAGGACAGACCAGTGACTGACTTCCTCTCGCTGGGCCAGGCGTGAGCGGCATCAATTTCCTTCTCGGCCTGGTGGTCGTCGTGGCCGTCCCCCTCGGATTGCGGCGCATCGGATCGTTGGGCGATCCAGGTTCAGATCGTGCCGTGCGACGGGCTGCTGGCGTCGCGGTGCCGTGTGCCGTTGCGCTGGGCGCAAGCCTTGCCCTCGAGCCCGGCGCCGTTGCGGGCCTGCTCAGCCTCCCATGGCTCGCGATGGCGGGGCTTGGCGCGGCTGGAGCTGCGATCGCGTTCGTGAGGGATCCGAGCCGCGTGAGACCGTCGATCCGGTTCGGCTGGGAGGTGGCCCTCGGCTTCCTTGCCTTCGGGGCCGTGAATGCGACGGCAAACCGCTTCGGCCTCCAGCCTCTCGGTTTTGCTCCGACGATCGTGCTCCTCACGGCCGTTCACTTCCATGCCGCCGGGTTCGTGCTGCTGGCCGCGGGCCTCCTGGCCTACGCGAGACGACCGGGCACCGCGCTGGCCGCGGCCATCGTCCTGCTCGTGATCGGCACCGTGATCACCGCCGCCGGCTACGTCGCGGTCGCCGAGGCCATCTTCCTGGGTGCCTTCATGGTCGCCTTCGGCGGACTGGGGATCGCGGTTGCGACCATCAGGGTCCGCCGAACGCTCCGGAGCAGGGGGTCGCAGCGACTCGCCCTCGTCGCGGGTCTCGGGCTCCTGGTGTCGATGCCGCTCGCCATCGCCTACGCGGTCGGCAACGCTCTCGCGACCCCTTGGCTCGGCCTCGACGTGATGATCCGGACCCATGGCGTCTTGAACGTCCTCGCAGTCGCCCTCCCGATCAGCCTGGCCTGGGCCCTCGACGCCCGGGGTGGCCGTCCGGCCGGTGGCCCCGTCGATGCGATCGACGTGCTCTGGTTCAATCGGTCAACGTTCCTATCTGCACCCGTGATCGGGATCCTTGTCTCTGTCGCGGCACTCCTGGCCACGATCCTGCCGACATCGCTCCGCGTCGCGATGGCGTTCGCCGGTCTCGTCGCGATCTGGTGGTCGATCGCGGCCGTGCTGGCAACGTGGCGAGTCTTCGGTTCGGATGCGTCGCGCCGATGGGCGTGGATTCGTTCGTCGGCGGGGATGGGCGACCGGCTGAATCTGACGACGGGCTTCGACGACACCACGAGCACCCTTCGAGGCGATCCCGTCCGATCGGTGAGCATCGACATCTACGACCCGTCCCTTCCGCACGAGTCGGCGCTGAGACGGGCCCGCGCGGCCTTCCCGCCGCCGGCTCCGTCGGTCCGACTCGCGGATGCCGCGACGAACATCGGGGCAGGTTCATATGCAGCGGTGCTGCTGCTCATGAGCGCCCACGAGACCCACGGCGAGGCTCGGCGAAACCTCCTGGTAATCGCTCGAGCCGCTCTCGCGCCGGGCGGGAGCGTCGTCCTCGTCGAGCACCTGCGCGATCGGGCGAACATCCTCGCATTCGGGCCGGGCGCGTGGCACTTCGCCCGGCGCGGCGACTGGCTCTCCGTCGCGAGCAACGCCGGCCTCGAGCTGGTCCACGAGCAGCGACTCGATCCGTGGGTCCGCGGCTTCGTGTTCGCCGAGGCCCGGACGTGACCCGACGCGTCGTCATCGTCGGCGGCAGTGGCTATCTCGGGCAGGGCCTCGGCCAGGCGCTGGCTGCCCGGGGCGATGACGTCCTCCTTCTCAGTCGCGATCCGGAGCGGGCGCGACGACGAGGCGCCCGGGGTCGACTGGACCGTTGGTCACCCCATGATGTCGCGGGACTGGCGCGGCTTCTCGACGGTGTCGACGCGGTCGTCCTCCTGGCCGGCGTTCCGGTCGGTCCGTGGCCCTGGTGGCTGCCTGGCCGGCGTCAGGCGATCGTCGGAAGCCGGATCCGGCCAACGGCCGCGACGGTGGAGGCGATCGGGCGGCTCTCGTCGGAGCGCCGACCGCGCGTGCTCATCGCGGCGTCCGGGACCGACGGGTATGAGGGCCGAGATGGGGTGCCCGCGACCGAGTCGACCGAATACGCCGGCGGGTTCCTGGCAGACCTGTGCCGCGCCTGGGAGGGGGAGGCGCGACAGGCTGGCGCACTGGGACTTCGGGTCGCGGTTGTCCGGATCGGCTTCGTGCTCGGCCGAGGCGCGAAGGGACTTGGACCGGTCGTCCTGCCATTCCGGATCCGCCTCGGCGGCCCCCTCGGAACGGGCCGCCAATGGATGAGCTGGATTCACGTGGACGATGTGGTCGGTCTCTTGCAGCTCGCGATCGACGACGACCGCGTCGAGGGGCCAATCAACGCGGTCTCGCCCGAACCTGCCCGCGAGGCGGACGTCGCCAGGGCCATCGGCAAGGCCCTTGGCCGGACATCCTGGCTCCGTGTGCCTGCCGTCGTGATCCGGCTGGTCATGGGCGAGGCGGCGATCCTGGCCCTCGGCTCGCGGCGGATCGCCCCCGCGCGGGCGCTCGAGCTGGGCTATCGCTTTGCCTGGACGGACCTGCCTGGGGCGATTCGCGACGCCCTCGGCCGATGACCCGAACTCCCGTCCGCGGCAGCCGGTCCGCCTGGCTCGCCGGTCTGACCGTGGGCGCGGGAGCGGGATTCCTGGCGCTCGAGCTTCCGGTTCTGGGCTGGCTTATCGCCATCGCCTTCCTGGCCGGTGGACTGGTGTCGCGCCGGCTCCTGGCGGCCGCGGCAGGTCTGCTCGTCGGATCGGGCCTCACCTGGACCACACTCATCGGACGAGTCGCTCTGACCTGTCGCGGGTCCGGCGTGGAGCTTGGATGCCGCGCGCCGGGGATCGAGACGTGGCTCGCTGTCGGGGCTGGGATCCTGGCGCTTGGCCTCGCCGCGACCGCGGTCATGGAATGCCGGACCCGGCGCTCCGGTTGACCGTGCTCAGCGGCCGCGCATGGCGCCGACCTATCCTTCGAGGCATGCCCGTCCTGCGGAGCCGACTCGACCCGGCCAGTCCCGAGACGCGCGCCAACCACGAGGCGATGGCCGCTCTCGTCGCGGATCTCCGCGACCGCCAGGCCGCCGTCGCCGGGCGCGGCGCCGGCGGCGACGACCGCGCGATCGCCCGTCACCGCGAGCGCGGCAAGCTCCCGGTCCGGGAGCGGATCGACCGCCTGCTTGACCCGGGCTCGGCGTTCCTCGAGCTCAGCCCGCTGGCGGCCACCGGCCTGTACGACGGTGATGCCCCGAGCGCGGGCATCGTCACGGGCATCGGCTCGGTCGAGGGCACCCGGGTCGTGATCGTCGCGAATGACGCGACCGTCAAGGGCGGGACCTACTACCCGATGACGGTCAAGAAGCACCTCCGCGCGCAGGAGATCGCCCTCGAGAACCGCCTTCCGTGCGTCTACCTCGTCGACAGTGGTGGCGCGTTCCTGCCGCTCCAGGCCGACGTGTTCCCCGACCGCGACCACTTCGGCCGGATCTTCTACAACCAGGCCCGGATGTCCGCGGCCGGGATCCCCCAGGTCGCCCTGGTCATGGGGTCCTCGACCGCCGGCGGCGCCTATGTCCCGGCGATGAGCGACGAGACCGTGATCGTCCGGGGAACCGGCACGATCTTCCTCGGCGGACCGCCGCTCGTGAAGGCCGCGACCGGCGAGGAGGTCAGCGCGGAGGACCTCGGGGGTGGCGACGTCCACACCGCCGTCTCGGGCGTCGCGGATCACCTCGCGCTCGACGACGAGCACGCGCTTGCCCTCGGCCGTTCCATCGTCGCGAACCTGAATCGCCGGCCGCCGCCGGCGCCCTGGGATCGTCGAGAGCCCGAGCCGCCGGGGGTCGACCCCTGTGGCGGACCGGGCGCCGCGGGCTTGTACGCGGCCGTGTCGGCCGACCCGCGCCGCCCGGTCGAGGTCCGCGAGATCATCACCCGCCTCGTCGACGGCAGCCGGTTCCACGACTTCAAGCCGCGCTACGGCGAGACCCTCGTCACCGGCTTCGCCCACGTCGACGGGTACCCGGTCGGGATCGTCGCCAACGACGGGATCCTGTTCAGCGCTTCGGCCCTGAAAGGCGCCCACTTCGTCGAGCTGTGCGCCCAGCGCAAGATCCCGCTGGTCTTCCTCCAGAACATCACGGGGTTCATGGTCGGCCGTGAGTACGAGGCCGGCGGGATCGCGAAGGACGGGGCGAAGATGGTCACGGCCGTCGCCTGCGCAGAAGTCCCGAAGTTCACGATCATCGTCGGCGGCTCGTTCGGCGCGGGCAACTACGCGATGGCCGGCCGGGCCTACCAGCCGCGGTTCCTGTGGACCTGGCCGAACGCCCGGATCAGCGTCATGGGCGGCTCCCAGGCGGCACGCGTGCTCTCGACCGTCGGCGGCCCGTTCGCAGATGACGACGCGCGCGACGCCTTCGAGGCCCCGATCCTCGAGACCTACGAGCGCGAGGGCAACCCCTACTTCGCGACGGCGCGCCTCTGGGACGACGGCGTGATCGACCCGCTCGACACCCGGCGCGTCCTCAGTCTCGGGATCGAGGCGGCCCTCCACGCGCCGATCCCGGAAACGCGCTTCGGCGTCTTCCGGATGTGAGGCGGATGAGCGACACCGCGGCCGACGGGCACGTCCTCCAGGTCAACGTCTCGCCGGGCGGCGTCCCGAAGCACCCGGTCGATCGGGCGTGGGTCGGGCGGCTCGGGCTGGACGGCGACGCTCACCAGCACCATACCGTCCACGGCGGGCCGCACCGGGCGGTCGCGCTGTTCGCGATGGAGGCGATCGAGCGCGTCCAGGCCGACGGCCATCCGATCGAGCCGGGCTCGGTCGGCGAGAACCTCACGACGGCGGGCATCGAGCTGGCCCGACTCGAGGCGGGGACGCGGCTCGCAGTCGGCGAAACGCTGCTTCTCGAGCTCTCGGGCCCGGCCAACCCGTGCGACGTCATCAAGGGCGCGTTCCGCGCCGGCAAGTCCGGCCGCATCTCGATCTTGACCCACCCGGACGACACGCGGATGTACGCACGGGTCCTGGCCGAGGGCGAGGTCCGGCCGGGCGACGCGATCCGCGTGCTACCGCCGGCTCCAAGCTCGATGGCGAGGACACTCCAGCTGCTCGACCTGCTCGAGAGCGTCGATCGCGAGGCGTGGCTCGGCCTGTGGCGAGCGGCCGCAGAGGCCGGCTTCGACGTCCGGGTCCTCGAGCTCGGCGACGCCGCAGGCGCCGCGTCACCCGACCTCCCGGGCGTGACGATGAACCGCGCGTTTGGGCTCCGCCAGGTCCCGATCGTGCTCCCGGAGCTGGTCTCCTTCTACCAGGACGCGGGCACGACCGGCTGGCTGATCACCGACGCCGATGCGCCGCCGTTCCCCGGTGCTGTCGCGGAGGATCCGACCGGCATCCACGCCGGCCCGATCGAGGACGTGCCGGACGCGGAGGTCGCGGGCCTGGAGATCCGCGCGATCGAGCCCGATGAGGCGACGCGCTGGGCGGAGCTGTTCGTGACCGGTTTCGCGATCGAGGGTCCACTGGCCGACGCGTGGCTGCGGTTCAACCCGATCCTCGCCCGAACGCGCGGGTACGTCCAGCTGATCGCGCGGCTGGACGGTCGGGACGTCGGCGCGGCGGCGATATTCGCCCGCCGGCGCGTCGCGTGGCTGGGTGGCATGACGGTCCTCCAGGAGGCCAGGGGCCGGGGAATCCAGCGAGCCCTGATCGCGGCCCGCGCGCGCCGGGCGGAGGCGCTCGGTTGCCGGCGGATCCTCGCGACGGCCGACGTCGATGGCGTATCCGCGGCGAATCTCGAGGCGATGGGCGTTCCCCGGATCTGGACGCGGGCCGGCTACCGCGTCGAGCCTCGCCCGGCCTGATCGGGGCCGCTGCCGCGTTGCCGTCGAGGCCGGCGCGCGCGGGCGGCTACGATGCTGCGGTGACCGACCTCGTCCGCGTCGAACGCACCGGCCCGAGCGATGCCGTCGTGCGGGTCACGCTCGACCGGCCCGACGTCCATAACGCGTTCAACGCGAGCCTGATCGCCGAGCTCCAGCGGATCTTCGCCGGCCTTGCCCGCGAGGGCCCGACCGAGCTGCGCGCGGTCGTCCTGGCCGGTGCCGGGCCGTCGTTCTGTGCCGGTGCCGACGTCGACTGGATGCGCGCGGCGCTGCAGCTCGACGTCGAGGCGAACGAGCATGACGCGATGGCGATGGCCGACATGCTCGAGGCGATCGACACGTGCCCGGTTCCGGTGATCGCGCGGGTCCATGGACCGGCGCTCGGCGGTGGTGCCGGCCTGTGCGCCGTCGCCGACCTCGTCGTGGCCGAGGCCGGAGCGAAGTTCGGCTTCACCGAGACCCGCCTCGGGATCCTACCTGCGGTCATCTCGCCGTTCGTGATCGCCCGGATCGGCGAGACCCACGCGCGGGCCCTGTTTCCCGGCGGCCGCCGGTTCGATGCGATCCGGGCCCAGCGGATCGGGCTGGTCCACGAGGTCGTCGAGGGCGTCGAGGCGCTCGACGCGGCCGTCGACCAGGCGATCGCCGACATCCTGGCCTCGGGCCCGACGGCGGTTCGCGCCGCCAAGGCGATCGTCCGCGAGGTGCGCGGACTCGGGCACGGATCGGCGAAGTGGCACACGGCCCGGGTGATCGCGCGGCAACGCGTCAGCGAGGAGGCGCAGGAAGGCTTCCGCGCGTTCACGGAGAAACGGCGGCCGGCCTGGGCGCCCGACCGGGGACCGGACCCGCCGGCCCGCGGGTGACCTCGCTCGTGGGCCTCATCCGGGCCTGACCATGATCGACGCCGTCCTGCTGTCCTTCGGGGTGATCTTCCTTGCCGAGCTTGGCGACAAGAGCCAGCTCATGGCGCTCGCCTTCGCGGCGCGATACCCCGCGATCCCCGTCCTGATCGCGATCGCCATCGCGACGGCGCTCGTCCATCTCGGCTCCGTCGTTCTCGGAGCGACGGTCGCCCTCGTCCTCCCGACGCGGGCGGTCTCGATCGTCGCGGGACTCGCATTCCTCGTTTTCGCGGCGTGGACGCTCCGCGGGGACCGGCTCGATGCGCGCGACGAGGCACGCCTCGGCCGATCGGCGAGATCGGTGATCCTCACGGTCGGCTCGGCGTTCTTCCTCGCCGAGCTCGGCGACAAGACGATGCTCGCCACCGTGACGCTGGCGACGCACGAGGACGTGTTCGGGACGTGGCTCGGGTCGACGGCCGGCATGGTCGTCGCCGACGCGATCGCCATCGGCATCGGGAGGCTGCTCGGGTCGCGGCTGCCCGATCGCGCGATCCGGTCCGGTGCTGCTGTCGCGTTTGTCGTGTTCGGGTTGATCCTGATCGTGCAGGGCGTCCAGGGCTGAACGCCAGTCTTCCGCGGTCCCCTTGCGCACTGACCTCCTCAACGCGACAATCGCGCCAGCCATGGACGAAGAGTTGAGCCCGAGCCAGGCAGGACGGCGGATCGGGGCGACGACGCGCTCGGTCCAGCGTTGGATCGCGACCGGCCGGCTGCCTGCGCGACGCATCGGTGGGCGGTGGCGTGTCGCGTCTGACGCGTTGGACGCGTTCCTTGCACCGGGTGCCACCCCTGGATCGGCGTCCACAGCGGTCCGCCCGTCGGCCGCCGTCCCGACCCCGATCCGGCGGGTGTTCGTGGCGAACCGGGGCGAGATCGCGGCTCGGATCCGGAGGACGGGTGACCGTCTCGGGATCGCGACGATCCTGCCACCGACCGACGGCCCCGATGCCGTCGACCTGCTCGACGTGGTCGCGGTCGTCGAGGCTGCTCGGGCCGCCGACGCGGACGCAGTCCACCCGGGGTTCGGATTCCTCGCCGAGAATGCCGCGTTCGCCGAAGCGGTCGAGGCGGCCGGGATCCGCTGGATCGGGCCGCCACCCTCGGCGATCCGGGCCATGGGTGACAAGGCGGCCGCGCGCCAGCTCGCCCGGCGCCTCGGGATCCCGACGATCGATGGCTACGACGGCGAGGGCCGGGACGACGCGACCCTGGCCCGGGCGGCGCGGCGGATCGGCTTCCCGGTCCTCGTCAAGCCCGCGGCCGGCGGCGGCGGCAAGGGGATGCGAACCGTCCGATCCGCCGCCGAGCTCCGGGACGCCCTCGCGGCCGCTCGACGAGAAGCCGGGACCGCCTTCGGCGACGAGCGCCTGATCCTCGAGCGGTTCCTCGAGGGCCCGCGCCACGTCGAGGTGCAGCTCCTCTTCGACCAGTACGGCAACGGCGCCCACCTCGGCGAGCGTGACTGCTCGATCCAGCGCCGCCACCAGAAGGTCCTCGAGGAGACGCCCTCGCCCGCGGTCGGCGCCGCGATCCGGCGGCGCCTCACGGAGGCCGCGCTCGCACTCGCCCGCGAGGTCGGCTACGTCGGCGCGGGCACGTGTGAGTTCCTGCTCGACGACGCCGGCGAGATCTTCTTTCTCGAGATGAACACGCGGCTCCAGGTCGAGCATCCCGTCACGGAGCTCGTCACCGGCCGTGACCTCGTCGCCGACCAGATCCGGATCGCGGCTCGCGAGCCGCTCGGGTTCAGCCAGCGCGACGTCCGGCCGAACGGCCACGCGATCGAGGTCCGGCTGTACGCCGAGGACGCCGAGGCGGGCTTTCTTCCGGCGACCGGACCGGTCCTCGCGGCCGACTGGCCCTCAGCCGACGGGATCCGGGTGGACGCGGGCGTCGAGCCCGGCGACGAGGTGACCGGCCGGTTCGACCCGATGCTCGCGAAGATCGCCGCGTGGGGACCCGATCGGCGAGCCGCGCTGGCCAGGCTGACGGAGGCGCTCGACGGGACGACGGTCCTCGGGTTCACGACGAACCTCCGGTTCCTGCGCTGGCTCGTTCGCCAGCCGGCCGTCATCCGCGGACGGGCGAGGATCGACACGCTCGACGCGACGTGGCGGCCCGGCGAGGGGGCCGCATCGGGCCCGGTCATCACCGACGCCGTCTGGGCCGAGGCCGCGCGCCTGCTCGCGGCGGGCGGCTGGCGGGTCAACGGGCCCCCGAGCGCCAGGATCATCGCCGACGACGGCACCGAGCGATGGGTGGCCGAAGCGTCGTCGACCGGACCACCGATCCCGTCCGCCCGCGACGGATCGACCGTCCATCTGGACGTGGAGGGCCGGTCGATCGCGTTCCGGGTCGCGCCGCCGCCCGACGTCGACCGCGCGGCCCAGGCCGCAGCCGCCCATGCCCACGGTGGCGGCCCCGCGACGGTCACCGCGCCGATGCCCGGCGCGGTCCTCCGGGTCCATGCGGCGGTCGGCGACGCGGTCGCGGCCGGCGACGCGCTCGTGACCCTCGAGGCGATGAAGATGGAGCACGTGGTCGTCGCCGGATCGCCCGGCCGTGTCGCCGAGATCGCCGTGTCGGTCGGCGACCAGGTCGCCCGTGGCGAGCCGCTGGCCACGGTCGAGACGTGAGGCCGGACGCGCTACGCTTCCCCGGCACAGGAGGACCGATGGCGAAGGAGAAGACGAAGCCCGGCCGAGATCGCAAGGCGGCCGGAACCGGCTCGAAAGGCCGCACGGAGTCCGCGACCGACGCCGCCGGCGGCCAGCACCACGCGGCGAAGGCCCACGGCCAGCCCGCCCAGGTCGACACGAGCCTGCCGGCGACGCGTCCGGAGCTGCTCGCGCTGCACGCCGCGGCTCGTCGGCGGCGGGCCGCCGCACCGCTCGGCAGCGAGGCCTTCCGGGCGGCCGTCGACGAGATCGCCCGGATCGAGATCCGCGTCGCCGACATCGAGCGGGCCCAGGATCCGTCGCCCGGCTGAGCATCTCGTGACCGCGGCCGCCGCCGACCCATCGCCCGCGACGCCTGCCGAGCGCGTCCGGATCTACGAGGTCGGACCGCGCGATGGTCTCCAGAACGAGGCCAACCCCGTCCCGCTCGGGACCAAGCTCCGATACCTCGAGATGCTCGCCGACGCCGGCCTCCGCGAGATCGAGGCCACCTCCTTCGTGGCCCCGAGCGCGATCCCCCAGCTCGCCGACGCCGACGAGCTGATGGCGGCCCTTCCGCGCCGGCCCGGCGTTCGCTATCCCGTCCTCGTCCCGAACCTGCGCGGCCTCGCCCGTGCCGAGGCCGCCGGCGTCGACGCGATCGCCGTCTTCACGGCGGCGACCGATGCCTTCACGACGCGCAACAT
>DATLVO010000216.1:0-13204 GCA_035577485.1 Verrucomicrobiia bacterium | reverse complement strand
TCGCGGACCAGGACCACATTCGCGGAGCGCTCCAACAAGTCCGCGAGCGGTTGGCGACACGAGCGTCGCGCAGCCTCGCCATCCAGCATGGCGGGACGATCGTCGTCCTCGCGGATGCCGGGCGCCCGCTCAGACGCGACGCACGCGAGCTGGCCGAGGATCTCAAGGCCTGCCTCGAAGGCTCGCTCGGCGTCGGGAGCGTGACGATCGCAACAAGCGACCGATGCACCCGCCCGGATGACTATGCGCCCGCGTTCCGGCTCGCGCGCGACTCCGCGGAGCTGATGCTGAAGCTTGGGCGGCGCGGCGCCGTCATCGCGGCGAAGGAGCTGGGTCCGTATGGGCTGCTCCTGCGGGTCAGCACGCGTGCCGAGCTGGAGTCATTCGCGCAACGGACGCTGCGCCCGCTCGTGGAGCACGATCGAGCGCATGGCGGGGACCTGGTTCACACGCTCCGCGCGTACCTCGAGGAAGATCGGGTCCAGCGACGCGTCGCGGAGCGCTGCTTCATTCACGTGAACACCGTGGTCTATCGGGTTCGACGAATCGAAGAATTGCTCGGGGTGGATCTGGGCGACCCGGCGACCGTCTTCGACGTGACGCTGGCCCTGCGGATCCTCGATCTGCTGGGCGACGAGCCGGTGGTCGCCGTCGCGCCGGTCCGGCCGAGCTAGCGAACCTCCTCGGGCAGGTCGTACCAGCGCAACCTCGAACCCACCTTCGCCCGGATCGTCCAGCCGAGCGATTTCGGACACGTCTCGAGGACCGCTCGAAGTGCGGTCGCCCGTTCGATGGCTCGATCGAGGATCTGCACCTGGATGGAATCGGTCACGGCTCGGGCAGCCCTCCAGCGCTCCAACAGCCGTCGAAGGTTGTCGTCGACCGTCCGCCACCAGCCCCAGTCGCCCCCACAGATCTGCTGGATCCGGCCGAGTTCGATCCCGTCGATGTCGGACGCGGTGAGCGGGTGGTCGGCAAGGAGGGCCACGAGGTCCTGGGCGTCGCGATCGGTCAGCTCCACGATCTGGAGTTTCGAGAGGACCAGGTCGGCCGGTGGGAGGGTCCACGCACGGAGCTCCAATCTCGTGCCGAAAGGCAGCGTGTGGCACATCCGGAGCGTCTCGATGAAGACGTCGACGCGTCGCCCTCCGGCGTCATGGAACAGCAGGCGGTCGGAGCCGTTGAGGGTGTTAAAGGGCTGGGCCGCGACGTAGCCGAGGTCGGCCATGAGCCGGCTCACGGCCGGCGCCCGCGGCAGCGCCGCCAGATCGATGTCGTGGTACGTGCGCCTCGGATGCAATTCGGCGACCGACGGGGCGATCAGCGCGACGGCGATCCCGCCCATCGCTCGCAACGGCACGCCCGCCTCGTCGGCGGCGCGGAGGACTCGCCGGGCCTCGCTGACAGGATCCGCGAGGACATCGGTCATCCAGCGGTGAACGCGAAGTCGCGAAGGCCCTGCCTGGCCGAGACTCGGAGCTGCAGCCCGAGCAGGACACCGTCCTGGTACTGACTGCCGGGATTGAAGCCGGTGGTCGATCCGATCCGATAGCGGCCGCGCCCCTCATGGATGTGGCCATGGAGACCGATCGTCGGCTGGTGCTCGGCGATCAGGCCCCGGATGGACGTGCTGCCGACCGGCACCATGATCGGCTCGCCCGATCCGTCGTATCGCACGTTCAGCTCGGGATCGAGTTGCGGCGCCCGATCGATCCCGGTGTCACGTGGAGGCATGTGGAGGTTCCAGATCGTGGTCCCGCCCTCCGGCAGCTCGGATACGACGTCGCGGACGCGTTCGCCGAGGACGTCGTCCGGTAGCTCGCGCGGTGTCTTCCAGGGCGTCGGCGTGGACTCCCCACGCGAAGCCATCCAGATCCCCGGCGCCAGCTCGGTCGTGACACCCTGGACGTTTCGGAGGGTACGCGCGCTCGAGAGGATCGCGTCGATCTCGGGTGGGTCGTCGTTCCCGGGCATGATCAACGCCTGCGTCCGCCGTCCTGCCAGCCGCTCGTCCGCCAGCGCGATCCACTCCTCGAGCGCGGCAATCTTGAGCCGGCTGAAGACGGCTCGTTCGAGTTCGATGTTCGTGCGGATCTCGATCACTTCCTCGGCGGTCGTCTCGAAGGCATACGTCCCTTCGTTCCGGGCCGCCCGAATGAGCTCATCGACCTCGCGCCGTGTCTCGAGCGGTTGCTCTCGATTCTTCCAGGTCGTCGTCCAGCCGTGGGCATTGCCCACCCCCGGATAGATCGGGAGGAGCACCTTGCCGGTCAGGTCGCCGCCGATGATGAGAACGTCCGCGCCATAGAAGCCGGCAGCGTTCAACCACTTGCGGAAGCAGACGTCGGAACCGTGGATGTCGGCGACGTAGAAGATCGTCAGATCGGCCATCGCGCCCGCCGCTCGGCCCGCACCGGCGACGACCGGATCACTCGGGCGGGATCTCGCGGAAGGCCGAGTCGATCGGAAGGCCCTGCCGCCGCCGATAGGAGCGCGCCACGAAGAAGATCACGAGCGGAACGATGAACTGGAGCGCCGTCGTGACCAGCTGCTGCGGGCTGTTCAGGAACAGCAGATCGTTCGTGAGCATGAGGTACAGGCCGACGGTGAAGTAGAACAAGCCGAACGCTCCGCAGATTGCCATCACCGGAATTCGGGCAACCCGCCAATTGACCGCACTTGCCTCGAGCAGCGGTCGTGTTCGCGAGAGGAAGGGGAAGACCAGGCCGCACAGGGAGACCAGCCAGAAGACGAAGTAGTAGGCGAGGGCTGGGGTCAGGAACTTGAACACCTGGATGTGGTACAGGACGAGGAAGACTTCGGCGATGACGGCGACGACGACGACGGCAACCCATGGCGAGTTGTAGCGTGGATGCACCTCGGAGAGCTTTGCGGGGACGAGTCGATCGAACGACCAGGCGAACATCGCCCGGGTCGCGATGAGGACGGCAGACGGCAGCCAGAAATAGCTCCAGAGGACCAGCCCCGCTCCGACCAGCAGGAAGATCAGCAGGTTGTTGATCAGGACGCCGGCGTAGAGCATGAAGACCGGATACGCCTCGACGGTCACCCCGCTCGGTGGGTTGTAGCTCAGCCATGAGATGGCCTGGTTGAAGTCGACCGTGACCGCTTTCGACATCACCAGGAACAGGATCCATGCGATCCCTGCGTACAGGAGCATCCCGCCGACCGTGGCCCTGAGCTGGGTGGCTGTCGGCGTTCGCACCTCTCCGCCGATGTAGGTCGACGCCCAGGCGATGAGCCAGATGATCGGGATGATTCCGAGGGTGTCGCCGATGGTGAATCCCGTTGGCATCCCGCTCGTCTTGGCGAGGTCGAGCGTCGCTTGATACGAAGGGACCCCGACCGCAGCGGCGTACCTGTCGAAGCCGGACTGGAATGCTGTCGTGGTCGCAAACAGGAAGACCACGAGTAGGAGGATTCCGGTGGCGGCGCCGATCACCCAGTTGATGTCCTGGAAGCGCAGATACGCCCGCAGGCCTCGGATGTTGAGGGCCGCCATCAGGACGATGAAGACCGTGCCGAAAATGAACCACGTCGTGGGTTCGCTCGCCCAGGCTCCGATTGAAGCGACGGTCTCGTTGCCACTCACCGCGCCGTAGGAGGTGAGGAGCGGACCCAGAACGAACTGGGCGATCCAGTAGCCGCCGATGCCGACCCAGAAACACTGGCTCATCGCGGCGGCGAAGCTGGCCATGAACCCGACGGCGGGGTGGAAGGTCCTCGAGAGGAAGACATATTCGCTTCCGGTCCGCGGCATGATCGACGCGAACATCCCGTACAGCAGATTGAAGGGCAGGGCCAGCGCCGCGGCGATCGGAATGGCGATCAGCAGGTTGCTCTGCGGAAACACCGCTGGATGCGCCCAGTACGTGAACATGATGTAGACGACGCCGACGTTGGCGACGTTCAGGAGGAGCATCCGCCACGGGGACCCGACGCGGACGAATCCTGAAGACTCTCGGCTGAAGATCTGCCCCGAAGCCTGTGTGCCGGCTGCCGGGCTCGCGACGGCCTCGCTCATCGTCGTCCTCCTGACTCCCTCGACCGTCGGCGCCGTGGATCGGAAACGCGATTTCCCAGGCTGCGCTCAGGCGCTCGGCCACCTGGCGGCGGACGCTACAGTCGGTTGTCAGCACCGACAATGGGGACAGGCAACAAATTCCTGTGGCGAACGATTGTGGCCAGCCGATAACCCGTCGTTGGACGGAAGCCCGGATGGTGCGCGGAGGCTGCTTGAGCGACCACCACCCGGATCCGGATCGCAGCACGATTCTCGCATTCCCAACGGGCCAACAAGCCGATCAGCTCGGATGAAGCCGTATCATCTGGGCCGCCAGTGGGTGGAGTCAGATCCCTGGGCACGAATCGGGCGGGGTGTGGCGTAGTTGGCAACGCACGTGCTTTGGGAGCACGAGATCGTCGGTTCGAGTCCGACCACCCCGACCACCGACTGACCGCCCCGGCAGCGATGCCTCGGAGCTACCGCTGGAAGCGGAGCACCGCGTAGCGACCGGCCTGGTACTCACCCACTCCGTTGCAGAGGATGATTCGGTCTCCGGCCTTCGGAGCGCTCTCCAGCGCCTGTTCGCGCTTGAAGGTTCCGCCTGGGGGCACACGGGCCAGCGTGTAGACATCGGCCGGCGCCCCGACCTGACCGCCATCTTCGGGCTCGAGCGCGCCGGGAACCCCAGCGGCGTCGATCAGGACCTGGCCGTTCTTGACGGGAAGCGAGTCCATCGGCATCGAGGTCAAGGCGACAACGAGATCGCACGTCTTCGTCCCGACGTTGTGGAGCTCTAGCTCGATGATCGGGTCTCCGATCGGCGAGGAGAGGACGATCGCGTGATCCTGGATCTCGCCCGTGATCGACCGCGTCGAGGCGACCGACCCGGTGGAGACAGTCGAAGGCGTCGGCGCCGTCGACGTCGACGTCGACGAGGTCGATGGCCCACCGGACCGGCCGGCGCCGCCAGGCCCGCCTGACCCGCAGGCGGCAACGAGGACGACCGCCGCAACGACGGCGATGAGGTGGGGTTCGATCGTGTCCGTCGGTCTTCATGTCCGGGTGACGCACGATCCCGGCGACTGTTTCATGGATCGCGACCCCCTCAGGTCTGCGACAGGACCTCGAGCAGGCGTCCGTTCTCCCAACCGAAGTCCCAGGCGTCGATCGCCGGCGGCTCGATGCCGAGGTTCGTGAGCGCGGTACAGACCTGGCTGCGGTGATCGGTCCCGTGGTGGATCACCTGCGCGATGCGGATCCCCAGCGGCGCGTGGCTCTCGGAGCCGTCCTCCCGACGGCGGACCACCATCCGGTCGGCGTCGAGCTCTCCCGTTACGAACGCCTCCCAGGCGGGTCCATTCGCCTCCATCACCGCCCGCATCGCGGCCAGGTCGAGGCCCTCCTCGTCGATGTCGTCCAGCGCGCCGCCGCTCAGCAGCGACAGGTACGAGCGGTCCGCGGCGACGAGGTGGCGCATCGTGTCGAGGATCGGGCCGTACGTGCCGGGGACGGTGCTGGCCAGCTGCTCCTCGGAGAGCGGCATACAAGCGTCGATGAGGCGGATCGTCGCCCAGCTGTGGTGGGCGAAGGCGTCGGACAGCGAGGACCGGCTCATGCCGCCACCGTACCATCCGTCCATGAGCCGCGAGGCTCATCGCCTCACCGATGAGGTTTCGCGGCGCCCGACGTTACACACCGCAGACGGTCGGCAACATCCCGCCCGATCGCCACACGGAGGCTCCGAACGTGGACTGGACACTCGAGCTCATCGTCGTTCCCGTCGCCGATGTCGATCGCGCCAAGGCGTTCTACGTCGACCAGGTCGGGTTCGGCCTCGACGTCGATCACAGCGCAGGTGAGGACTTCCGGGTCGTCCAGATGACCCCGCCGGGCTCCTCGTGCTCGATCGCGCTCCTGAAGAACCAGCAGATGGCGCCGGGCTCCCTGCACGGTCTCCACCTCTGCGTCGCCGACATCGAGGCGGCCCGGGCCCAGCTCGTCGAGCGGGGCGTGGACGTGAGCGAGCCGTTCCACTTCACCGACGGCGGCCAGCAGCCCGGGCTGGATCCCCAGCGCCAGAGCTACAACAGCTTCCTGACGTTCAACGACCCCGACGGGAACACCTGGCTGGTCCAGGAGAAGCGAGCCGCAGCGTGACGACGGTCGATCGCGTCGCGGAGATCGCGGAGGTCGCGGACGTCGCGGACGTCGCGGGGTTCGGCGCCGACACGCTCGGTGCGGAGACCGCCTTCGCCGGCCTCACCGAGCGCCACCGGCGAGAGCTCCACATCCATTGCTACCGGATGCTCGCGTCATTCGAAGAGGCCGAGGATGCTGTCCAGGAGACGATGCTCCGGGCGTGGCGCAGCCGCGACACCTTCGACGGCGGCTCCCAGCTCCGGGCCTGGCTCTATCGGATCGCGACGAACGTCTGCCTCGATGCGATCCGGAGCCGCAGCCGGCGGGTGACCGTGGTACATGCCCGGCCCGAGGTGCCCTGGCTCCAGCCCTACCCCGACGTTCTCCTCGACGAAGCGGCTCCCAGCGCCGACCAGCCCGACGCGCAGGTCGTCGAGCGCGAGACGATCGAGCTGGCGTTCCTCGCCGCGATGCAGGTCCTGCCGCCCCGGCAGCGCGCCGCGCTGATCGCCCGGGACGTGCTCGGCTGGCCGGCCAGCGACACCGCGACCCTCCTCGAGACGAGCGTCGCCGCCACGAACAGCGCCCTCCAGCGGGCACGCTCGACGATGCAGGAGCACCTGCCCGCACGACGCGCCGACTGGTCCGCCGGCGAGCCGACCGACGAGGAGCGGGCCCTGCTCGCGGGGTTCATCGACGCCCACGAGCGGGGCGACGCCGCGGCCGCCGTGGCGATCGCGGCCCAGGATCTCCGGATCACGATGCCGCCGTTCCCGTATCTCTACGAGGGGATCGAGGTCATCGGCCCGCTCCTCGAGCGCGCGTTCGCGGACGGCAGCGAGTGGCGTCTCCTCCCGACGCGGGCCAACCGGATGCCGACCGCGGCGAGCTACCAGCGCCTGCCCGGCGACACCGAGTTCCGGGGCTTCAAGCTCGACGTCCTGCGGATCGTCGATGGGCGGATCGCCGAGATCACGACCTTCGGTTCGGCCCAGTTCCCGGACTTCGGCCTGCCGACGACGCTCGGGCCGGAGGTCACCGCACGGCAGGTGGGGTAGGCGCCGGCGCGCCACGAGCCGCGCCGGTGACGCAGCGAGGAGCGGCTAGCCGGGGACGGCCTCGCCGCGGACCGTTTCACCACGCAGCTCCGCGACCCATTCGCGCAGTCTCGGGAGATGCTCTGCGTAATGCTCCGCGCCGGACTTGCGGACCCAGCGGTCGGCCGGCTCGGAGCGGACGGCGAGGTGCATCCACGCGCCGAGCATCAACGGCCGGGCCGCGAGCATCTGGTTCCAGCACGTCGTCCACGTCTGGTCGCGCATCGCCGCCAGGAACTCTGCGTTCATGGCGTCGACGTCGAGCGGCTCGTCGACGTAGGTCCCGACGTCGATCCGGAACAGCTGGATCTCGGCCTCGGCGAGCCACGTCCCGATGTGGGCGACCAGATCCTTGACGGTCCAGTCGGGATCCCGGAAGTAGCCGGGAACCAGGACCTCGTCCGCGTCCAGGAGCCGGCACAGGCGCAGCAGCTCATCCCAGAGGATCCGCTCGTTCTCGATCTCGGGCAGGTAGGGCTGGGCGCGCTGCTCCATCGGGACATGATCGCGCGGAAGCCCGACGCGCGCTTGACGCGGCGCGTGTCTCCGTCGCCGGGAGGCCCCCCGGCCGTCCGATGTCGGGGACAATGGCCGGGTGATCGCCCGATTGAACTTCGCCTTCCGCTTCCTGCTCGAGCTGGCCGGGGTCGTGGCGCTCGGCTGGTGGGGGTTCCACGCGAGCGGCAACGCGTTGATCGCGATCCTCTTCGGGATCGGCGCGCCCGTCGTCCTGATCGTGGTCTGGGCCCTGTTCGTCGCGCCGCGGGCCATCTATCCGCAGGAGCCACGGACGCGGCTGGTCGTCGGCACGATCCTGCTCGAGGTCACCGCCGTCGCCCTCGCGATCAGCGGGCCCGTGCTCCTGGCCGCGATTCTCGCTGTGCTCATCGCCCTGAACGCCGCCGCGCTCGTCGTGACGGGTGCGGAGGACCCGCGCTGACCCGGCCGCTCCGGGTCGGCATCCAGCTGCCCGAGGTCGAGCGCGAGGTCCGCTGGCCGGAGCTCCTCGACATGGCCAAGGCGATCGAGGACCTCGGCTACGACGCGATCTGGGTGGGCGAGCACCTCCTCTACCGCCCGCCGGACCGTGAGCCCCGCGGTCCGTGGGAGGCGTGGACGCTGATGGCGGCGCTCGCCGCGGCGACCAGCCGGGTGACGATCGGGCCGCTCGTCGCCTGCACCGCGTTCCACAATCCGGCGCTCCTCGCCAAGCAGGCGGCCACGATCGACGAGATCGCCGCGGGTCGCTTCGTCCTCGGTCTCGGGGCCGGCTGGAACGAGACGGAGTTCCGGGCGTTCGGCTTCCCGTTCGACCATCGGATCGCCCGGTTCGAGGAGGCCTTCACGATCATCCGGACGCTCCTCCGCGAAGGAGCGATCGACTTCGCAGGCACCTGGTACCAGGCCCGCGACTGCGAGCTCTTGCCGCGCCCGCGGCCGGGCGGCCCGAAGCTGCTGATCGGCTCGAACGGACCGAGGATGCTCCGGATCGCGGCACCCCACGTCGACGCCTGGAACAGCTGGTACGCCGACACCGAGAACCGGCCTGCCGGCGTCGTCCCGCTCCAGGCTACGGTCGACGACGCTTGCCGCGACGTGGGTCGCGATCCCGCCGCGATCGAGCGCAGCGTCGCGGTCCAGGTCCGACTGCCGGGCGGTCACGGCCGGACGGCCGGCGACAGGTCGTCGGCCGACCGGATTCGGCCGCTCGCGGGCGATCCCGAGACGATGGCGACGGAGCTGCGGGCCTACGCGGCCGCCGGCATCGACGAGGTCCAGCTCGTCCTCGACCCGATCGATCGGGCCGCGATCGAGCGATTCGCACCCGTCCTCGCGATCCTGGATCGCGAGTGACGCAGCACGAATGGCGCACCGGGGTACTTCTGTCAGGGGTTCAATCGGTGCGAAGACCGTGCTAGCATCCCGCCGGCGATGCGACATTCGAATCACGCGATCCGGGGGAACGGGCAGCCGGAGGCGGCTGCCCGCCGGCGTCGTCCGACCGTGGGGCTCATCGGCCTGGCGCTGCTGGTGCTGATCGCCGGCTGCGGTCCGAGCGCGGTCGGGACGCCGTCGGCGGCGCCAGCCGCCACCCCGGTTCCGACGCCGGACCCCCATCTCCATGCCCCGGTCACGGCGGACCAGATCTACCTCGCAATCGCGTCGGCGCATCTCAGCCTCTACTCGAACAACGCCCTGCTCGACCAGGGCACGATCGTGAAGCGGATCAACGCGGACCTCGACGGCTGGCCCCTCCGGATCACCGCCTACGCCTCGGTCGCGGACCTCCTGAAGGCGCGGACGTGGAAGGTCGGCGATGCGCCGGGTCGGGGCGAGGCGCCGTACACCTTCGAGGCTCTCAACATCACGATCGAGTACGGGCCAATCACGGGCGCCATGCCGGTCGAGCCCGACTCGGCTCACCAGGCGACGGCGGCGACGATCGTGGGGATCCTCGATCCGCTGCTCTGGCCGATCGAGCAACATTCGGTCATGGCGATCGCTTCGCGGACGATCCCGCCGCCGTCGGCGACGCCGGCCCCCAACAAGCCGCCGAAGACCCCGAGCCCGAAGCCGACGAAGAAGCCATGACGACCCCGCGAACGCGCCCGAGCGGCCGGCCGGGCGAGGACGTCTCCGACCTCGACAAGCGGATCATCGAGCACCTCCAGCAGGACGGCCGCCGGCCGTTCACCCAGATCGCGGCCGATCTCGGGGTGTCGGAGGCCGCGGTCCGGGCGCGCACGAACCGCCTGGTCGAGCGCGGGATCCTGCAGGTCGTCGGGGTGACCGACCCGCTCAAGCTCGGCTTCCAGCAGATGGCGATGATCGGGATCCGTTGCGAGGCCGACCGGCTGATGGAGGTCGCCGCCCGCTGCGCCGAGATGCCGGAGGTCGACTACGTCGTCATCACCGCGGGCACGTACGACATCCTGATCGAGACCGTCTGCGAGGACAACGAGGGGCTCCTCCGATTCCTCGCGGAGCGCCTCCGGACGATCGAGGGTGTCCGTGACACCGAGACGTTCGTGTACCTCCGGATGGTCAAGCAGTCGTACCAGTGGGGCACCCGCTAGGGCGTCTGCGGAGCGTCAGGCCGGTGCACGGCCGCACCCGATTTCGAACGGGACCTTTGGCCGCGGCGGGTACCCCATGCGTCCATCCCGCCCGTGACGGACTACCATCTGGCCAGCGGGACGCGCCGTCCCGACACGCCTGATGAGGTCCGAGCGTGCCGGTTGAACCGGTCCAATCGCTGATCCTGCTCGCGGTCGTCGCCAACCTCGCCGTCATGGCGGGCGTGGTGATCCCGCCGCTGCTCGGCCGGCGGAGCGCCCTCTCCGGGTCGGTCTCGCCCGACGACGCCGCGGATCGCCGGACCGCGGAGCTCGCGGCCCTCGTCACCGATCCCACCGTCGATCTCGGCGACACCGGCACGGTCCCGCCCGGGGCGTACGACCGCGTCGTCCGGATCGTGTCCTGGGTGTTCATCCTCGCGACTTCGACGATCGTCGCGGTGACCGGCCTCTGGCGGGACTCCCAGGCGCCGATCTTCGCCCTGCTCGCCGCCGCGGGCATCTTCGTCCTCGTCGTGCACGACCTGCTGCCGCCGAGGGCCCTCGGAACGGCCAAGTTCGTGCTCGAGGGCAGCGTCGCGATCACGTTCGCCACGCTGCTGGTCGTGCTGACCGGCCGCGACCAGAGCCCGTTCTTCTTCACGTTCCCGCTGATCGTCGGCGGCGCCGCCCTCGTCGTGAGCCCGCGGGTCACCCTGGCCCTCGCGTCCGCTGCGTGCCTCGCCTACATCGTCGCGATCGCGCCGCCCGGCACCGGCGGGATCCCGCCGCAGACGGCCGCCATCGTCGGGATCAACATCACCGCGCTGGTCCTCCTCGCCTACGTCGCGATGGTCATCGCCCGGGAGCAGCGCCGGGCGCGGGATGCCGCGATCCGCCTGTCGACGATCGACCCGCTCACCGGGCTGTTTAACCGCACGTTCTTCTTCGCGGCCGTCGAGCGCGAGATCGCCCGCAGCGCCCGGTCGGGACGCGGCTTCTGCCTCCTGATGATGGATCTCGACGAGCTCAAGCTGATCAACGACCGCCACGGTCACTTCTTCGGCGACCGGGTCCTGCGCGGCGTCGGTGAGGTCATCCGGGCCGGTGGCCGGCGGATCGACACGGCCGCCCGCTACGGCGGTGACGAGTTCGTCGTCCTCCTGCCCGAGACGGACCCGACCGGGGCCTACGTCCTCGCCGAGAAGATCCGGATCGGCGTGGCCGAGCTCAAGGTCGACGTCGCCGGCACGGTGCTCCAGCCGTCGGTGTCGATCGGCGTCGTGAGCTTCCCCGACGACGGCCGGACGAGCGACGAGCTGATGATCACGGCCGACTCCTCGATGTACCACTCGAAGCGCGCCGGCAAGAACCGCGTGACCGGCGTCCCCGTCATGGCCCCAAACGAGCCCCTCCCGGACGAGCCGATCCGGGACGAGCCGGTCCCGGTGGTCGAGCCGGCGCTCCCGGCGGCCACGCGCCGGAGGTCACGGGAGCGAGCCGACAAGTCGGTGTAGGATCGGCCGGATGGCCGATCACGAGGAACCGCGCACGCGCGCCGGCGACGTCACGCCGCGGGGCTTCACGACCCGGGCAATCCGGGCGGCCCATCGCCTCCCGGTCGTCGACCAGCAGCCCACCTCGGTCCCGATCTACCAGACGGTGACCTTCGCGGCCGCCGACGCCGAGGAGCTCGGGGCCGTTCTCAACCGCCAGGTCCCGGGCTATGCCTACGGCCGCCTGGACAACCCCACGGTCGTCGCGTTCGCCGACGCGGTGGCCGAGCTCGAGGGCGCCGAGGCCGGGTTCGCCTTCGCCTCGGGGATGGCCGCGATCCACGCCACGCTCGGGACCCTCCTCTCGAGCGGCGACCGGATTGTCGCGACGACTGCCTCGTACGGCACGACCCGGGCGCTCATCGACAACACGTTCCGGCGGATGGGCGTGCTCGTCGAATTCGTCGACATCACCGATCTTCCAGCCGTCGCGGCCGCCCTGGCCGCTGCGCCGACCCGGATCCTGTACGCGGAGACGATCGCCAACCCGACGATCACGGTCGCCGACCACGTCGCCCTGGCCGGGCTCGCCCATCGCCACGGCGCGCTGTACGTGGTCGACAACACATTCGCGTCGCCCTATCTCTGCCGGCCGATCGAGCAGGGGGCCGACCTCGTGATCGAATCGGCCACGAAGTATCTGTCGGGCCACAGCGACGTCATGGCCGGGGTCGTCAGCGGCTCGGCCGAGCTCGTCCACCGGATCCGCGATTTCCAGGTCGACACGGGCGGCAGCCTCGATCCGCATGCGGCGTTCCTCGCGATGCGCGGACTTTCGACGCTCGCGATCCGCCTCGAGCGCCACTCGGCGACGGCGGCGGCGCTGGCGGCGTGGCTCGAGCGCCAGGCCGGTGTGACGCGGGTCTGGTATCCGTCGCTGGCGAGCCATCCTCAGCACGAGATCGCCGGGCGGCAGATGCCCCTCGGTGGCGGTATGCTCGCCTTCGAGCTCGCCGGCGGCCGCGCGGCGGGCGGCGCGTTCATCGATCGCCTCCGGATCCCCGCCAGGACCGCGTCGCTCGGGAGCGTCTTCTCGATCGTCTCGCATCCGCCGTCGACGACCCACCGCCAGCTCGACGATCCCGCCCTCGCGGCCGCGGGCATCACCGCCGGCCTGCTCCGCTGCTCGGTCGGGCTCGAGGATCTCGAGGACCTCATCGCCGACTTCACGCAGGCGCTCGAGGCGGCGCGCGCCGCCGGCGACGCCACGGCGGCCGGGGTCCCGCCGGCCGGAGTTCCGACCACCGCGACGTCCGTCTGACCCGGGAGGACCGCGCGATCGCCAGCCCCGCCACGACGTGGGTCGAATCGGCCCGGCCGCCACAGCCC
>DATLVO010000215.1:0-7475 GCA_035577485.1 Verrucomicrobiia bacterium | reverse complement strand
ATCTCGGCGGGCGCCTCCTCGTCCCCGGCTTCCAGGACGCCCACATCCACCCGATCTCCGGCGGGATCGACCGGATCGAGTGCGACGTCCGCGAGTCCCGTGGCCGGGACGGCGTCCTGGCCACGATCCGGGCCTACGCCGAGCGCCACCCCGACGACCCGTGGATCATCGGCAGCGGCTGGTACATGGCCGACTTCGAGAACGGCACCCCGCGGCGCGAGGACCTCGACGCGATCGTCCCGGACCGCCCCGTCTTCCTGCCGAACCGCGACGGCCATTCGGCGTGGGTGAACACGAGGACGCTCGAGCTGGCCGGTATCGATCGCAACACTCCCGATCCGGGCGACGGCCGGATCGAACGGGACCCTGACGGCACGCCGACCGGGACGCTCCACGAGGGTGCGACCGAGCTCGTCGAGCGGCTGATCCCCGTACCCGGGCCGGACAAGAAGCTGGCGGCGCTCCGCCTCGCCCAGGCGTACCTCCATGCGCTCGGGATCACCGCCTGGCAGGACGCGTCGGTCGATGCGTCGGGACAGGCGACGTACCGGAGGGCGGCGGAGGATGGCTGGCTCACCGCTCGCGTCGAGGCCGCGATGTGGTGGGAGCGCGAGCGGGGCGAGGAGCAGGTCGAGGACCTCGTCGAGCGGTCTCGGACGGGTTCGGTCGGACGGCTGCGGACCAACAGCGTGAAGTTGATGCAGGACGGCGTCCTCGAGACGTACACCGGTTCGCTGCTCGACCCGTATCTCGGCCGGGACGGACGCCCGACCGCCAACCGGGGGATCGACTTCATCGACCCCGAGGTGCTCAAGCGGGCGGTCACGCGGATCGACGCAGCCGGGCTCCAGCCGCACTTCCACGCGATCGGCGATGGGGCCGTCCGGGCCTGCCTCGATGCGGTCGCCGCCGCGCGCGCAGCCAACGGGCCGTCGGACACCCGACCGCACATCGCCCACATCCAGCTGATCCACCCCGACGACGTCCCGCGGTTCGCGGCGCTCGACGTGGTCGCCAACGCGCAGCCGCTCTGGGCCTGCCACGAGGGCCAGATGGACGAGCTCACGATCCCGTTCCTGGGCCCGGAGCGCTCCACCTGGCAGTACCCGTTCGCGTCGCTGCTGCGCGCCGGGGCCCGACTGGCGATGGGCTCCGACTGGAGCGTGTCGACGCCGAACCCGCTCGAGGAGATCGAGGTCGCCGTCGAGCGCGTCTTCCCCGAGAGTCGCGGGCGCGTCGAGCCCTTCCTGCCCAGCGAGGCGTTGACCCTGGCCGAATCGATCCGGGCGTTCACGGCCGGGTCGGCGTACGTCAACCACCTCGACACCGAGACGGGCGTGATCGCGGCCGGCAAGCTCGCCGACCTCGCGGTGATCGATCGAGACCTGTTCGCGCCGGAGGCCGGTCCGATCGGCGAGGCCCGGGTGATCGCGACGTTCGTCGGCGGAGCTCCGGTGTTCGAGGATCCCGCCCTCGGTTGAGGACCCGCAGCGCGATCGGGCGTGTGGGCTCGGTGAGCGTGCCGGCGGCTCGGCGGACGTCGGCGCGCCGCTCCGTCGTTTGACGTAGACGGATTGACGTCGACCGACGGTGGGCTGCCGCCCGGCACGGTCCGATGATCACGTCGTGATCCCGACGACGGGATCGGAAAGGAGAGATCAGACGTGACCACCTTCACCAGCCTGCTCGTCTCGGCTCACCAGGACGCCCTCCTGGCCGAGGCCGCCGCCGAGCGGCTCGCCCGATCCGCCACGAACAAGCCGGCCCGACCGAACCGGATCGCCGCCGCCGCCAAGAGCGTCTGGTCGCTCCTCGCGGTCTCGGCGGACCGGCCCGCGACCGCCCCGAAGCTGACCGACTACCCCTTCCGGAGCTGACCCTCAGCTCCCTCCGCTCCTCCTACCCACGAACGCGTCCGTCCTCCGGCGGACGCGTTCGTCGTTTCCGGCGTTCGCGACGGCTCCGTCCGGACGACTGCGTCGCGGTCAGCTCCCGCGCAGGTCGGTCGGCCGGTCGACGTCGCGCAGCGTCGCGCCGCTCGGGTCGAGCGGCCGCCACTCGCCTTCCGCGAGGGCACGGGTCGGGAGTCGCTCGAAGAGGCTGCGGAGCCGCCGTTCGCCGTCACCGACGAGCCTCCGGGCGACGGAGGTCGCGGCGCCGGTGCGAAGCGCCGCCGGCAGCGGCGGGCGGTCGCCGCGCGACGCCAGCACGATGGCATCGGTGCCGGTCTCGCTCGCGGCGAGCGCCCGGATCATCGCGTCGAGGACCGCCGGCTCCAGCGTCGGCATGTCGCCACCGGTCACGACGACCAGCGGCTGAGCGGCCGCCTCGAGGCCCGCGAGCAGCCCGACGAGCGGTCCGCCGTACATCTCGGGGTCGACGACCCGCCGGACGGGCGTCGCGGACGCGGTCGCGGCCAGCGAGCGCTCGTCCCCCGGCGCGAGAACGACGAGGACCTCATCGGCGACGCCACCGACGGCGTCGATCGCCCGCTCCAGCAGCGACCGTCCATCGAGGGTCGCGGCGAGCTTGTCAGAGCCGAAGCGGCTGGACTGGCCGCCGGCCAGCACGATCGCGGAGACACCCGTCGTCATGAGCGCGGGGCCCGCGGGCCCGGCACGTGACCGGCGTCGGTCCGGCGGAGGATCGCCCGTCGGTCGAGGTCCTCGAGGATCGCCATCACGTACTTGCGGCTCGTGCCGGTCGCGTCGCGGAAGGCCGCGGGCGTCAGCGGGGCCACGCCAGCGAGAGCGAGTGCGCGGGCCGACAGCTCCCGGTAGGTCCCGAACGCCCACGCGAGATCGTCGTCGAGGCGGATGATTCGGCTCGTCCGTTCCAGCTCGCGGATCCCTGCCGGGGGGCAGCCGCTCGCCCGGGCAGCGACGCTGAGCGGCGGCGGCGCGACGGCCGTGAGGGCGGCCTCGAGACGGTCCATCGCGGCCGAGAGCTCCGGCGAGGGACGCGCCGCCGCGACGCCTGCGGGCCGGATCCGGTCGGCGTCCCGGCTCAGCCGCCCGCCGGCCACGAGGTGCTCGATCGTCTGTGCCGCGAGCGCCGGCAGGGCTTCCGCCTCCACCCGTGCCAGGCGGCGGAGCGCCCGGCCGGCGAGCGTCCGGAGCTCGGCCAGCGGGATCTCCTGACGATCGGCAACGATTTGGGTCACTGCGCCGCCGAGGACGGCGGCGACGTCCGGGGCCAGGGCTCCGCCGAGCGCCCCATGGAGGTCGAGGCGGGCCGCCGCCCACGCGTCGCTTCCGGGCGCCGACGATGCCAGCGCCTGGAGCCGCTCGGTTGTCGCGCGCCGGCGCGAGATCCCCCGAGCGGGGGAAGGATCGAGGACCCGCCCTCCCGCGAGCGTCGCGGCGGGCGAGGGCCGACGGAGGACGAACCGATCGCCGGGGGCGACCGCGAGCGGCACCTCGAGCCGAAGGATCGCCGTGACCTCGTCGCCGCCCAGGTCGACGCCGTCCCGTCCGGACCGACCGACGACGGCCCCCGCGTGCGCGGTCCCGATGTGGATCTGCCCACGCGCGCGATCCGTCGGCGGGGCGGCCGCCGACCCCGGCCTGAGCGCGACCAGCCAGCGATCCGACGCGACAAGACCGACGGCGTCCGACACCAGAACGACGCCGCGCACGAGCGTCCCGAGATCGCTGCCGCCCACGTTGATCGCGACCCGGCCTGGGCCCGCCCGGACGACCGACTGACCATGGACTTGGAGCTCGCGGATCCGGATGGTGGCGCCGCCCGGAACGGCCCTCAGGATGGCGTCGGTGTCCAGGTCGGCGCCTCGGAGGGTCCCCGTCACGACGATCCCGCGGCCCTTGACCCGGAAGACCCGGTCGATCGCCAGCCGGCTCGGCGCGCCGGGCACCCCCCGAGCGAGCACCCGCGACGCGAGCGCGGCCAGCGCGTCGCCCAGCTCCGGCAGGCCCGCTCCGGTGCTCGAGGACACGGCCACCACGTCGACGCCCGCCAGGCTCGTCCCCGCGACGAGATCCCGCGCGGCCGCTTTCACCTCCGAGAGCCGCGCCGTATCGACAACATCCGCCTTCGTCACGACGACCAGCCCGTCGGCGATGCCCAGGCCGTCGAGCAGCTCGAGATGCTCGAACGTCTGGGCCCGGGGGCCGTCGTCGGCCGCCACGACGAGCATCGCCGCGTCGATCTCCCCGGCGCCGACGAGCATGTTCCCGACGAGGCGGTCGTGGCCGGGCACGTCGACGAAGTCGAGGACAGTGCCGTCGTTCTGGACGAGATGGGCGTAGCCGACGTCGATCGTCATCCCCCGCCGGTGCTCCTCGGGCAACCGGTCCGCGTCGATCCCGGTGAGGGCGCGAAGGAGCGTCGTCTTGCCGTGATCGATGTGCCCCGCGGTGCCGATGACGACGCTCATGCCGGACCTCAGTCAGGGCCGGCGACAGCGGCGCGGATTGCGTCGGTCAGCGCCGCGTCGTCATCCGGGTCGACGGTCCGCAGGTCGAAGAGCGCGCAGCCGTCCTCGATCCGGCCGATCACCGGCGGCGTGCCGGTGCGGAGCCTGGCGAGGATCCGGTCCGGCGAGCTCGCGCGGATCGCCACGGCGGCCGACGGAAGCGTCTCGCCCGGGAGGCTCCCACCGCCGATGGTCGATCGGACCTCCGCGACGGTCGCGGGCGGCCCGAGCCGGCCCGCGATCGCGCTCGCCCGCTCGCGCAGGCCATCCAGGGGCGCGGCGATCATCCGCCAGACGGGGATCCGCTCCGTTGCGAGCCCCGCCCGGTACAGCCCGAGCGTCGCCGCGACGGCGGCCAGGGTGACCTTGTCCGGGCGCATCGCCCGGGCGAGGGGGTCGCGCCGCAGCCGGGCGACGAGGTCGGCCCGGCCGACGAGCAGGCCCGCCTGCGGCCCGCCGACGAGCTTGTCGCCGCTGAACGTGACGACGTCGGCGCCCGCGGCCAGTCGCTCTCGCGGCGTTGGCTCGTGGGCGAGGCCATAGCGGTCGGTCGGGAGCAGCGCCCCGGATCCGAGGTCGTCGACGACGAGGGCGCCATGCCGGTGGGCGACCTCGGCGACGGCGGCCGCATCGGGCGACTCGACGAAGCCGTCCTGGTGGAAGTTCGACGGGTGGACCCGCAGGACCATCGCCACCGAGCCATCGGCGAGCGCGGCCTCGTAGTCGGCCGCCCGTGTTCGGTTCGTCGTCCCGACCTCGACCAGCTTCGCGCCCGCCCGCCGGACGATCTCCGGGATCCGGACGCCCCCGCCGATCTCGACCAGCTCCCCGCGGGACACGGCCACGCCCCGGCCCCGTCCGGCCAGCCCGACAGCGAGAGCGAGGGCGGCTGCGTTGTTGTTCGTGACGAGGGCATCCTCGGCGCCGGTCAGCGCAACGAGGTGCTCCTCGGCGAGCCGGAACCGGGCGCCGCGCCGGCCCGATGCGCGGTCGATCTCGAGGAGGAGGTAGTCCCGGGCGGCCGCCTCGGCCGCGGCGATCGCCTCGGCCGGCCACGGCGCACGACCGAGGTTCGTGTGGACGATCACCCCGGTCGCGTTGATCGCCACAACCGCGGCCGGGTGCAACCAGGCGTTGAGCATCGCCACGAGGGCGTCCGCCAGCTCGTCGACCGTCGCCGGCGGGGCCCCAGAGCGAAGCCGCTCGCGTTCCTCGTCCACCACCGCCCGGGCGGCGTCACGCAGCGCGTCGTTGTCGCGATTGCCGGCGAGCCGGGCCCGGGCCGCGCGGAGGACCGCGTCGACGCTCGGCGGTCTCACTCGGGGGCCATCGTGGTCATCGATCCTCCGCGGGTCTGGCGGGAGCGCATGGGAGTCGAACCCACCACGCCACGCCAAGCGCAGCGTCACCGGTTTTGAAGACCGGGGGACCCACCGGGACCCCTCCGCTCCCCCGAGCGCGATGGTAGCGCGGGACGTGGGCCGGGCCGGTCGCCGGTCCCGGTCCCGCGTGCGGGCCCGCGGTCATGCATCCGGCGCATGAACAGACGGTCGGAGGTTCGTCCAGCCATCAGATGCCGCATTCGGTGCATCAATGGAAGCCTGATAGGCCCGGGCTCGGTGCTCCGCGGGCGGCTCGGCCGTCGGTTGACGCGCCCGACGCACGAGAGGAGCACGGCCAAGCCGCCGCCGAGAGAGCCCACGATCCCCGGACTGGATCACAACTAGACTCCGCCCGTGACCGACGTCCTGCTTCCGCCGTTCCGCCTGACCGACCTGACGGACTGTGGCGGCTGCGCGGCGAAGCTCGGTGCCGACCTGCTCGCCGACGCGCTGAGCGGGCTGGGTGCCCAAACCGCGCCGGCGGAGCTTCTGGCGGGGCTCGCGCCGGCCGACGACGCAGCTGTCTACCGCGTCAGCGACGAGCTCGCGATCGTCGGCACGCTCGACTTCTTCCCACCGCTCGTGGACGACGCACGGACGTTCGGCGAGATCGCGGCCGCGAACGCGATGAGCGACGTGTTCGCGATGGGTGGCCGCGTCCTCTTCGCCCTCTCGATCGCGGCCTTCCCCGAGGAGCTGCCGCGTGACGTCATGACGGCGGTGTTCGAAGGTGCGGCGTCGAAGGTCCGTGAGGCCGGCGGAACGCTCGCCGGCGGCCACACGATCCGGGACGCCGAGCCGAAGTACGGACTGGCGGTCATCGGGGCGGCCCATCCCGATCGTCTCCTCCGGAAGGGTGGCGCGCGACCGGGCGACACGCTCCTGCTCACCAAGCGACTCGGGACGGGGCTTCTCGTCAGCGGCCATCGCCAGCGCCGGGCCGGCGACGGCGAACTCGCCGGTGCGATCGACCAGATGCGGACGCTCAACCGCGCCGCCGGCGAAGTCCTGGTCGCGGCCGGCATCCGCAGCGCGACGGACGTCACGGGCTTTGGGCTCCTCGGCCACGGGCTGGAGATGGCTCGCGGTTCGGAGACGCGGTTCCTCTTCGAGGCCGAGTGCCTGCCGGCCCTCCCCGGAGCCCTGGCCGTCGCGGCCGCCGGCGTCGAGACCGGGGGCGCCGCCCATAACCGCCGGTTCGTCGCATCGGCGCTCGTCGTCGGTGAGGGCGTCCCGTCGGACCTGGTGGCGCTCGCCCACGACCCGCAGACCTCGGGCGGGTTGCTTGCCGCGATCCCCGCGGACCGACTGGCCGCGGTCGAGTCGGCGCTCGACGAGGCCGGCGTCGAGCATTGGCGGGTCGGCCGGGTCGAGGAGGGCGCCGGCATCGGTCTCGCGTGATCGTTGCCCTCATCCCGGCTCATGACGAGGCGCCCCGGGTCGGGGTCGTCGTCTCCGCTGCGCGGGAGCACCTGCCGGTCATCGTCGTGGACGACGGTTCCGCGGACGACACAGCTGTCGTGGCCCGCGACGCCGGCGCGACCGTCATCGAGCAGCGCCCGAACCAGGGCAAGGGTGCGGCGCTGCGGACCGGCTTCCGCCGTGCCCTCGACGACGGCGCCGAGGCGATCCTGACGCTCGATGCCGACGGCCAGCAC
>DATLVO010000214.1:0-17658 GCA_035577485.1 Verrucomicrobiia bacterium | reverse complement strand
CGAGGAAGGCTTCCATCGCGGCCTCGTCGTCACCGAAGAACGATCGGTAGAGGTAGCGCGGGTCCCAGTCGATCAGGACGCCACCGAGGTCGAAGACGACCGTCGTCACCTGCGGGGCCCGGTCGAGCCGGGCGGGCGCCGGCACCCTCAGCCGATGCGCTCGAGCAGCACCATGGGGATCGTCCGGTCGGTCTTCTTCGGGTACTCGCCGAACTCCGGCAGCTGCGCGACGTGGTCCTCCCAGAGCCGGTCCCGCTCGGCTCCGGTCGTGTCGACGGCGCGGGCCTGGAACGTCTCGTTGTCGACCTCGACCGTGACCTCGGGGTTGGCGGTGAGGTTGTAGTACCACTGCGGATGGGTCGGCGCGCCGCCCTTCGATGCCGCGATCGCCAGCCGGTCACCGTCGCGGTGCGTCGTCACGATCGCCGTTCGCGGCAGGCCGGTTTTCGCGCCGGTCGTCGTGAGGATCGCCAGTGGCTTCCCGGCCATCGGGCCGGACGCAGGACGCCCACCGTGCTCGCGCATGTCCGCGATCAGTGCCTTCGTCCAGGCTTCGGGGTCCCAATTGCCCATGGTTGCTCCTCCGTGGTACCGCAGACCGGCCGTTGCGCAGGCAACGATCTCATGAAACCGGCGGCGCTGCCAGCGAGGGTGATCGGTGCGCCGTCGGTCGTCAGACGCGGAGCTCGGTCGGCGTGATCGCCACGTCCGCCAGCTGGCCGTCGCGCTCGAGCGTGACCTCGACGGAACGCCCGACGAGATCGCCGACGAGCGTCCGCTGCAGGTCGCCGACGCCGGCGATCGGCCGGCCGTCGAGGGACACGATCAGGTCCCCGGCGCGGATCCCGGCGGTGGCCGCCGGGCTCGCGTCGAGGAGCTGGACGACCTCGAGCCCCGAAGGCCGGCCCAGCCGCTCGGCGAGCGCGACCGGCAGGCGTCGCGTGCCGCCGACGACGCCGAGGTAGGCGCGGCGCACGCGCCCGTCGCGCATGAGCGCCGCGATGATCGTTCGGGTGGCGGCGTCGATCGGAACCGCAAGCCCCAGCCCGACGCCGGCGACGGCGGTGTTGATGCCGACGACGCGGCCCCGGATGTCGGCGAGGGCGCCGCCGGAGTTGCCGGGGTTGAGGGCCGCATCGGTCTGGATGACGTTCTCGACCAGGCGGCTGGCCTGGCCGTCGCGCGCCGCGAGCGATCGCCCGAGCGCGCTGATGACGCCCGCGGTCACCGAGCCGGCGAAGCCGAGCGGGTTGCCGATCGCGACCACGAGCTGCCCGACCCGCAGCCGGGCCGCGTCACCGAACGGCGCCGCGCTCAGGCCGCTGCCGGAGGCCCGGACCACGGCCAGATCCGAGAGGGGGTCCCGTCCCACGACCGAGAACGAGAGCTCGTCGCCGTCGACGAACGTGGCGGTTCCCCGCTCGGCGCCGGCGACGACGTGGGCGTTCGTCAGCAGGAATCCGTCCGGGGTGAACGCGACGGCAGAGCCGGCGCCTCCGCCCCAGCCGCTTCGCCGATCGACGCGAAGGCTCGCGACGGACGGGATCAGCCGGGCGGCCGCGCCGCTGACGGCCGTGGAGTAGGCGTCGAGCGCCTCCTCCTCGATCGCCTCGGTCAACTGATCATCCGCCCGCGGATCGCCATCGGGTGCAGTCGGGATGGCGTCAGCCACCCGATCATCCAGGGTCACCATCGGGGATCGCTCAGGCCTCGCCCGAGGCGTCGCTCGTCCCGCCGACGCTGACGGTCCGCTCCTCGTCGCCACGGACGATCTTCAGCTCGATCGGGAGTCCGGCGGTGGCGAGGATCTCGGGCAGCGTGTCCGGGTCGGCCAGCGTCCGGCCGGCGGCCTCCACCAGGAGGTCGCCCTCGCGGATCCCGGCGCGATCGGCCGGACTGCCGTCCTCGACGCCACGGACGAGCAGCCCGTCACGCTCGGGCAGCCCGACCGATGCGCGGAGGCGTCGGGCGATGGCCGACGGAGCGACGGCGATGCCGAGCCGCGGCCGGCTCACGGACTCGCCGCGGGACAGGGCGTCGACGCGCTCGCGAAACGCGGCGTCCGCGGGCCGGGCCAGGTAGAAGCCCTCGCCGACCCGGTTCGTGTTCAGTGCGAGCAGCCGACCGTCACTGTCGACCAGCGGGCCGCCCGAGGATCCGGGAGCGAGCGGCGCGGTGTGCTCGATGCTGCCGCCGATGCGGGTTCCGCCGGGACCGCGGAAGGAGCGCTCGACGGACGAGATCGTGCCGGTCGTGACGCGGGCCGGCCCGCCGTGCGCCGCCGCCAGCCCGAAGACGATGTCGCCGATCGCCGGGTCGGCGTCGGACCAGCCGAGGGGAGTCGAGCCGGTCGTCTCGACGTCGATGACCGCCAGGTCGCCGTCACCGTCGACGCCGAGGACCTTGCCCCGGGTCGTGCGGCCGTCGCGGAAGGAGACCGTGACCTCGTCGCCGCGGAGGTTGTGGGCATTCGTGAGGACGCGGCCGTCGGCGATGACCACGCCGCTACCGCGGGTTCGCTGGCCGATCCCGACCACGGCCGAGCCGGCCGCCTCGGATACGCCGCGGATCGCGGTGGAGAGCTCGTCGAGGATGGACATGATTCGGGTTGACCTCCAGGTCGTCGGATGCGGTGGCGCCCAACGGACGCCGCTCCCGCGGGTTGTTACTTGTCAGTTGCAAATCGCAACATACTACTGAGCAACGGGATGCGCAAGCGCTTCGGGGTACGATGGCGCGCGTGAGCGAGACCGCACCCACCTACCCCCCGCCGAGCGCCCTCGAGTCCGCTCTCGATCGCGTCGGCGACCGCTGGTCCCTGCTGATCGTCGATGCCCTGCTCGACGGCCCGCGGCGGTTCGGCGAGCTCCGCGACGCCCTGCCGGCCATCGCCCCGAACATCCTCACCGAGCGACTCCGCCGGCTCGAGCGGGAGCGGATCCTGGTGGCCGCGCCCTACAGCACGCGGCCGCCGCGCATGGAGTACACCCTGACCGGCGACGGCCGGGACCTGGCGTCGGCGCTGCGCCTGCTGGCCGACTGGGGCACCCGCCGGACGGGCGGCGAGCCGCTCCGCCACGACCGCTGCGGAACGCCGCTCGAGGCCCGCTGGTTCTGCCCGACGTGCGCGCTGGCGGTCAGCGACGCGGAGATCGGCGCCGAGGAAACCCGGATCGTCTGAGCCACCACGATCGGTCCGCGGACCCGATGCGGCATCATGCCAGTCGGGGTGGCATTAACCCGATGCTGATGCCGATGGGCGCGTTTGAAGCACGGAATTTGCCGCTCTCGGCTAACTCGTCGTCGAGATCCTCGGACCGCCGGCCAACATTCGATAGACCGCTACCGGGGCGTGCATTACGCACAGTCGCCGGGGCCGCGCGAAGCCCTGGCGGGGAGCGTCTGATCCTCGCCAGACGAAGACGACCTCAGGTCTTGGTCCCCACCACCAGGACACCGTCGACCGCTGGGTAGTTCGAGAAATACCGCGTCGACCAGTGGACTTTGCGGTGGTCGTAGATGGTCACGGTGACCCACACCTTGGCGCCGTCCACCGGGGAGTTGTTGCGGAAGTAGTACCCCACCGGCTTGGTCGGATCCCTCACGACCGTGTCGATCGCGCGCGGGCCTGGCTTGATGACCAGGTTGCTGATCTTGTACGTCCGACCGTTCGGCACGCTCCAGATCTTGAACGTGATCCATCGCCTGCTGCCGGCGTCGGTGATGGTCCGCGTGATCAGGATCGGGTATTCGGTGTCGTTCTTGAAGCTCATGGTCTGCTTGGTCCCGCCGATGATCCACACGGTGGCATCGAGGCCCGGCGGATACCGGTTGATGAACTCGTTGTGGTTCTGTCGGGCGAGCGGCACCATGCCTGCCCGGAATGCCGCGTTGAACAGCGTCGTGGAGGTGGTGCAGATGCCGCCGCCGAACGCGCCGGTGACGGTGATCTTGCCGCCCTCGATCGCGTTGCCCGGGCCCTCGCCCGGGAGCTTGTGCAGGTCGCCGACGACCTTCCAGAAGTCGAAGATGGCGCCTGCCGGCACGACCGTGCCGTTGATCTTCGTGGCCGGTGCCTCGATGTTCCCGCCCCAGTGGTTGTTGACGATGACGAAGTAGTAGATGCTGAACGAGCTGATCATCCGCATCTTGGGGGCGAACGCCGTGGCGTCCGCCGTGGTCAGCTTCGGGTCGACGGCCTTGACGACGGCCGCGACCGGCGCTGGCGCCGCGCCCGCCTGCCGGGCCCCGATCTCGGTGATGATCGCGGCCTTCATGCCGGCAGCGTTGAGTGTTCGGCCCTCGCGGCTGCTGCCGATGGCGACGACGTGTCCGCTGACCAGCTTGAGGCCCGCGTCCTGCGCCTTCCGGTTGACCGTCTGGGCCAGTGTCTTGAGGATCGGGTCGAGGCCCGACTCGTCAAGGACCGGGGTGATGCTCCTATCGGCCGCGCCAGAGAACGAGATCAGCGGCGCGAGGCTCGTGCCCGGAATCGTCCAGCTGTCCTCGCCCCGGGCGACGACCACGTCGCTGGCCATGCGATCCGCGGCCGCCCTGGCTGCCTCGGCCGAGGCGGTGGCGACGGCGGGCTCCAACGTCACGAGCGGCACGGCCATCGTGATGGACTCGGGCGTGCCGAGCGCCGCGAGCTGGCGGTCGAGCGCGGTCTCCAGGGTCGACTTGTCCACGGCGTAACCGTTGTTCGCCGGGGAGACATTGAACGTCCCGCCTTGGCCGGCCGACACGGAGGCGTCCGCGGGGCTCCGGTCGATCGTCGTCGCGAGGGTCTTGACGGCGGCCGCCAGCTTGTCGCGGTCGTAGGCGACGGCGGAGTCGAGGGTCACGCCGTGGATCGCGGCCCGGGGAGCGCCGATGAGGTTCGCGAGGGGCCCGCCCGGGCGGCCTGCCGCGAGTGCAGCATCGACGAGCGTCGACGTGTCGGGGCCGCGGCCGACGTCGGCGTAGCTGATGGTCGTCGTCCGTCCGTCCGGCCCGGTGAGCGTGATCTGCCCGGTTGCGAGCGACCCATACGCGTTCGCGATCTTCGCCTCCGCCTGCTCGCGCGTCAGCCCGCCCAAGTCCGTGGCGCCGACGCGGACGCCGGGCAGCACCCGGCCGTCGTACTGCTCACCCCATGCGTACAGAACGCCGGCGCCGATGCCGGCGGCGAGCAAGAAGCCCAGGACGAACGAGGCGCCGAAGCGGAGGGCGAGCGACCGCCGGCGCCGAGGCAACGCCAGGGTCTCGCCGTCGGTCATGGCGGCCGCGACGGGAAGGAGCGGCACGGCATCGACGCCGGGCTCGGAGGTCGTCTCGATGTCGGGTGTGGAGGCGTAGGCAGCCGGGCCGGCTGCGGCGTTGGGCAGGTCGGTCATCAGAGGCTCATGCACGGTCGGCCGTAGCCGACGCTTCGTACGCGGTCATGAGGCGCGGGTCATCCTACTAGGCGCTACGTGGATGGCTGTGAGCTGGATCGTGACGCGCGGCACCGGCAGGACGTGACGGAGCGAGCCCCCGGCGCCTGTCATCCGCCTCGCAGCAGCACGACGATCCGGCGGCTCGGCTCCTCGCCGATCGACTGGGTCGCCACCGTCGGGTGGTCGCGGAGGGCCAGGTGGATCCAGCGTCGCTCGAGGGCCGGCATCGGCTCGAGCTGGATCATCTTGCCGGTCTCCTCGACCCGGGCGGCCGCCCGGTTCGCGAGATCGCGGAGCTGGCGCTCGCGCCGCCCGCGGTAGTCCTCGACGTCGACCAGAACGCGCGTCCACTCGCCCATCCGACGCGACAGCATCAGATTGACGAGATGCTGGAGCGCGGACAGACGCTCGCCTTTCCGACCGATCAGCGAGCCGAGCGCCTCGCGCCCGTCCGGATCCGCGACGACGTTGAGGCGACTCGTGTCCCCGGTCTCGACCTCGACCTTGACCGCGAAGCCGATGTGGCGCATCAGCTCCTCGAGGATCTCCTTCCCGGCGGCGAGCGCCTCGGGCGACGCCTCGGCGGCCTCGAGATCCGCGCGCTCGGCTGCGAGCGAGCCGCGCGCCGCCTGGACCTCCGCGGTCTCGCTGGCGGTGAGGGCGGCCGTGCCGCGGCCGCGCTCCTCGCGCGGTCCCCGGTCGGGGCGATCGTCGCGGCGCGGCCCGCGGTCGGGTCGATCGTCACGGCGCGGGCCGCGGTCCGGACGCCGATCCGGACGATCCATGGAAGGTGATGCTTCCGCGATCGGTGCGCCGGCCGGGGCGTCCGCCACGGAGCTCGGGGCACTCTCTCGATCGCCGCCCGCATAGGCAGGCCGGTCGGCCCCGAAGGCCCGGTCGTCGCGGCGGGGCCCGGCAGGGGCGCCGCGATCACGATCGCCGCCGCCGAAGCCGCCACGGTCGCCACCGCGATCGTCGCGGCGCGGTCCGCGATCCCGGTCGCCGCCGCGGAACCCGCGATCGTCGCGGCGGGGCCCACGGTCCCGATCGGCGGAGCCCGCCCGGTCACCGAAGCCGCGATCCTCGCGCGGCGGGGGCGGAGGAAGCGGTGTGCTGGCCGCGGCCTCCCGCTTCGGAGCTGCGCCACCGAGCGCCGAGCGCGGTGCGGCCACGATCCGAGCAGGCTCGGCGCCCATGCCGAGGACGCCCCGACTGCCGGCGGTCAGGATCTCGAAGTCGAGGTCGTTCAGCTCGACACCGAACTCCTCCCGGGCGTTCTTGAGCGCCTCCTCGACGCTCTTGCCGGTGAACTCACGGTACGCACTCATCAGCGGCGTCTCCCTCGGCGGCCTTGGCGGCCGCGTTCCTTGTGGCGAATGGTCTTGTCGACCTCGACGGCGCGGCCCGCCGCCCCGCCCAGCGGGGACTTCGGCGGCCTGGTCTTGGGGTCGACCGGCGGGGGCAGCGTGACCGGGAAGCGGGGGGCGTGGCCGACCGCGAAGGCCGGTCGCCAGCCGAACAGCGGGAACATCCCGCCCCAGCCGATGATCAGATACTGCTGGATGATCGAGAAGATCGTCGACGTGATCCAGTACAGGAACAGGCCGGCCGGCAGGAAGCTGCCGTAGATCAGCGAGATGAACGGGAAGATGTAGGCCATCTGGCGCTGGATCTTGTAGTTCGGATCGTCGGCCATCGCCGGGTCGTGCGGCGGCAGCGTCATCCGCGACTGGACGAGCTGGAACAGCGACGAGATCACCGCCAGGAGGCTCAGGCCCGACAGCATCGACCCGGTCGTCCCGATGATCACCTCGGGCACGCCCCAGTTGACGCCGAAGGCGCTCGGGTCGAGACAGGGGTTCGTGACGTGGCCGGCCGCGTTGACGATCGGCGCCGCCGCGCAGTGCAGGTCGAGGATCGTGAACCCGAACAGGTGGAGCATCGGCTGCGGGTTGAAGTTCTGGAGGCCCTGGCTGAAGACCGAGTACATCGGGATCAGCAGGAAGATCTGCAGGATGGCCGGCAGGCAGCCCGACAGGGGATTGACCCCGCGCTCGGCGTAGAGCTGCTTCTGCGCCTCCTGCTGCTTGACCCGGTCGCCCTTGAAGCGACGCTGGATCTCCTTGACCTCCGGGGCCAGCATCTGCGTCCGCTTCGTCGACACGGTCTGGCGACGGAAGACCGGGATCAGGACGATCCGGATGATGATCGTCATCAGGATGATCGCGATCGCGATGTTGCCGGTCACCTTGTCGAGGACGACGAGGAGGACGAAGAACGTCTGGAAGATCGGCGTGAAGATCCACGCCAGGAAGCTGAATGGCTCGGTCGGCGAGACCGGGTTCAGCGGGATGGCCGCCTGCGGCGTCGGGGTGATCGGTGCGCCGCTGGTGCCCGGGGAGCCGCCGGCGGGGCCGGCGCAGGCCGCGACGAGGAGGGCGACTGCGGCGATCAGGAGCAGCGGCCCCAGGCTCGAACGGAGGCGGCGGAGTGTCACAGGGTCCTCAAACTAGCGCACCGGGTCGTAGCCGCCGGGGTGACCGGGATGGCAGCGGCCGATCCGCCGGACGCCCATCCAACCGCCGCGCATGAGGCCGTACTTCTCGATCGCCTGCTCCGTGTAGCGCGAGCACGACGGCTCGTAGCGGCAGCTCGACGGGAGCCACGCGAACACGATCCGATAGAGCCGGATGAGCCCGATCCCGATCCGTTTCACGTGGTCTCCTGCCCTCCCACGACCCCGCCGCGTCGGAGGAGTCGCCGCAAGGTCTCAACCAGGACCTGGTGGTCTGCCTCGACGATCGCCGGACGGGCGATGATCAGGACGTCCCAGCCGGGCTGGAACGAGGGCGCCATCGCCCTGAGCACTTCGCGGAGTCGTCGCCGGACGCGGTTCCGAACCACGGCGCCGCCCAGCTTGCGGCCTGTCGCCAGGCCGAAGCGGGTCGTCTCGAGGTCCGTACGCAGGAACCGGGCGGTGAGCAGGGGGTGGGACCGAACGGTCCCGGCGCCCTGCAGTGCCGCGAACTCCTGCGGACGGGAGAGCATCACGAGTCGCGGCGGATGCGTGCCGCGCTCGCTCGTCAGGCCGTCAGTCGCTTTCGACCCCGGGCCCTCCGGGCGGCGATGACGCGACGGCCGCCGGCCGTCCGCATCCTGGCGCGAAAGCCGTGCTCCTTCGCGCGATGCCGCTTCTTGGGCTGATAGGTCTGCTTCATCGGGACTGTGCGCGATCCTCTCCGCTGGGCCCCGGGTCGACATCCGACCCCGAAAGGCACACAAACGCGCCTGCGCCCTTGTCTGGAGCGCTCCGGCGCGTTCGTCGTCCGGCGGATGATATGACGGGCCGTTCGGGAGTGTCAAACGTCTGACACCCCCCGGAGACCGGCCCGGAGGGTCCGGTCCGGGCACCGCAACGGCCGTCCGAACGGGTGCTTGGCCGAGCACGCCGTCGAGCCCGCCGGAGCAGCGCCGCCGGTCGGTCGGAGCGCCGTCTCCGACGGCCGCCCGGCTCGCGAGCGGCCCCGATGCGATACTCCCCAGGAGTATTACGGAATCGCCTTGCGACGGCCGTCGGCGCGGTGCTATCCTCTCCGGGCCCTCGGCGCCGGGACGTTCGCGGGACAGGCCCTCCACCAGTGGATGCGGGGGTTTGGAGCGACGTCCCACCGTACTGGGCGCCGTCTCCGAGACCCGCGTGTCAATCCGAATCCCGCGGTCCTTCTGGCGAGTCTTCCCAGCCTCGGCGTGTTCTTCAACCATCCTCCTTATCAGGACCCGATCGACCGAATGGATGCCAAGCAGGTCTGGCGCGCCGCCCTGGGCGAGCTGCAGGTCTCCCTTTCGCCGGCCAACTTCGAGACGTGGCTGCGAGACACCCAGCTGGTCGACGTCGACGATCAACGCTTCCGGATCGCGGTCCCCAACGGGTTCGCCAAGGACTGGCTCGAGACCCGCTACCGCTCCCTGATCAGCCAGACGCTCGCCCGGATCGTCGGCTACAGCGTCCAGGTCGAGTTCGTGATCGTCGCCGCGACCGGCGGGAGCGCGGCGACCGAGGAGCCCGTGACGAGCCCACCACCGGCATCCCAGGTCCGGCTCGAGCCCGGCCGGGTCGGCGGCGAGGGCAGCTCGGCCAACCTGAATCCCCGCTACACCTTCGCGAACTTCATCGTCGGGTCGGCCAACCGCCTCGCCCACGCCGCGAGCCTCTCGGTCGCCGAGCGTCCCGGCCACGCCTACAACCCGCTCTTCCTCTACGGCGGGGTCGGCCTCGGCAAGACGCACCTGATGCACGCGATCGGCAGCCAGGTGATCGCCAAGTTCCCACGCAAGCGGGTCGTCTACGCGACCTCCGAGAAGTTCACGAACGAGTTCATCACGTCGATCCAGCAGGGCAAGATCGACGAGTTCCGGGCCCGCTATCGGCGGATCGACCTCCTCCTGATCGACGACATCCAGTTCATCGCGGACAAGGAGCGAACGCAGGAAGAGTTCTTCCATACGTTCAACGCGATCCACGAGGACGGCAAGCAGATCGTGCTGTCGAGCGACCGGCCGCCGAAGGCGATCCTGACCCTCGAGGAGCGGCTGCGGTCGCGCTTCGAGTGGGGCCTGATCGCGGACCTGACGGCGCCGGATCTCGAGACCCGGATCGCGATCCTGCGGGCCAAGGCGGAGGAGGGCGCAGTCCCGATCACCTCCGACGTGATCGAGTTCGTGGCCCGCAAGGTCGTCAGCAACATCCGCGAGCTCGAGGGGGCGTTGAACCGGATCGTGGCCTATGCCTCGATGGGGGCGATGCCGATCTCGATCGAGCTGGCCCAGGCCGTCCTCTCGAACGTCCTCTACAACCCCAAGAAGCGGCAGGTCACGCCGGAGCGGATCGCCAAGGCGGTCTCCGAGTACTACGGCGTCCAGATGGACCAGCTCAAGGGCCAGAAGCGGGACAAGGCGATCGTCACGCCGCGCCAGGTCGCGATGTTCCTGATGCGCGAGGAGACCGACGTCTCGCTCCTCCGGATCGGCGCAGAGCTGGGCGGGCGGGACCACTCCACGGTCCTTCACGCCTGCGACAAGATCACCCGCGAGTCGGCCGTCAACGACGAGCTGCGCCGCGAGATCGCCGCGGTCCGCGAGCTGATCTACGCCGACTGAAGCCCGCGCGACAACCCGCCCGGAGGGCCGGTTAACCGGTTTTGGCGCCGTTCCTTGTGGAAAAGCGGGCCGATTCGGTGGACAACCATGCCCCGATGTGGACAGATCCCGACGGAGCCGACTCCGAACCGGCACGCGGACGTGGACGATCCGGTCCGTGCTTCGAGTCGTTCGGACGGGCGCAGGAGCTGTCCACCGGGTCGTCCACCGCGAGACCATCGATCCGCCGCGAGCCGTCCACGGCCGGGCGGGAATCGTCCACCGCGGTCCTCCGCACGGCGACGAGGCGCCGTCCACGGCGTCCACACCATGATGATGGTGATGACGGAGTGAGAAGATAGGGAGAAGATACCCACGACTTGTCGACCGGTTCGTGCAGCGCCCGATCCCGCAGTCCGCCGACCCGGAGCCCATCACTTGGAGTGAACCCGCCGTGAAGCTTTCGGTCATGCAGGAGAACCTGGCGCGCGGCCTGTCGGTGGTCAGCCGGGCGGTCTCGAACCGGTCGTTGCCGGTCCTGACGAATGTCCTGCTCAAGACCGAGGACGGCGGCCTGAAGCTGACGGCGACGAACCTCGAGATCGGGATCACGTACTGGGTGCCGGGCAAGATCGAGGCCGACGGCGCGACGTCGGTGCCGGCCCGCCTCCTGACCGACCTGGTGAACTCGCTGCCGGGCGGCGAGCCGATCCTCCTCGAGCTCGGCGACGGCGAGACCCTCCACATCCGGGCGGGCCGGTTCGAGTCGAACATCAAGGGGATCCCCGCCGAGGACTTCCCGACCGTCCAGACCGCCGGCGAGCGGCCGATCACGCGGGTGCCCCAGAAGGTCCTCCGCCAGGCCCTCGACGAGACCGCCTTCGCGGCGGCCAGCGACGAGGCTCGGCCGATCCTGACCGGGGTCCTGGCCAAGTTCGAGGGCGACCAGCTGACCCTGGCCGCGGCCGACAACTACCGGATCGCGGTGAAGACGATCACGGTCCTCGACCCGGTCGAGGAGACCAGCGTCGTCATCCCGGCGCGGGCCCTGATCGAGCTGTCGCGGATCCTCGCCGACGTCGACGACCCGGTCTCGATCGTCCTGGCCCACTCCCGCAACCAGCTCCTGTTCCACGTCGAGGGGATCGACCTCGTCACCCGCCTGATCGACGGCCAGTACCCGAACTACCAGTCCGTGCTGCCGGCGACCCACGCGACGCGGGCGGTCCTCGACCGGGAGGAGCTCCTGCGGGCGGTCCGTCCCGCCGCCCTGATCGCCCACGAGTCGGCGAACATCGTCAAGCTCGGGGTGGGGCTCGAGGGCGACCCGGCGATCACGGTCAGCGCGAACGCCGAGGTCGGCGACCACATCGGCCGGGTCGAGGCGGCGGTCGACGGCGACGGCACCACGATCGCGTTCAACGCCCGCTTCCTGGCGGACGTGCTCACGAACGTCGACGCCGAGCAGTTCGCGCTCGAGCTCAACGGGCCGCTGTCGCCGGGTGTCTTCCGGCCGATCGGCGACGACCGCTACGTCCACGTCGTCATGCCGCTCCGAACGACCTCCTGAGGAGAAGGTGATCGCCTCGCACCCCGAGGCCGGTGCCGGGCACGCGACGCTGCTGAGCACCATCTCCATCCGCGATCTGCGGTCGTACGCCGTACTCGAGGCAGCGTTCGGGCCGGGGCCGCAGCTGATCGTCGGGCCGAACGCCGCCGGCAAGACGACCCTCCTCGAGGCGATCGTCCTGCTTGCCTGGGGCCGGTCGCACCGGACCTCGACCGAGGGCGAGCTCGTCCGCTGGGGCAGCGAGCTGGCCCGGATCGAGGGCCGGGCAGGCCACGAGACCGTGGAAGTCGCCCTGGTCCGGCCGGCTGCGAGCGTCGGTTCGCCGGGAGCGCGGAAGCGGATCCGGGTCAACGGCATCGCCCGTCGCGCCGCCGGGCTCGTTGGGCTGCTCCGGACCGTCGTCTTCGCTCCCGAGGAGATGCTCCTCGTCGTCGGCTCGCCGGGTCTCCGCCGGGCGGCCCTCGACCAGCTGGCGATCCAGCGCTCGCCGGCCTACGCCCGCGACCTGGCCGCCTACGGCCGGACCCTCCAGCAACGGAACAGCCTCCTCCGGGCGATCCGCGAGGAGCAGGCCAGCCGCGACGAGCTGCGCTTCTGGGACGGATCGTTCCTCGATGCCGGCGGCGCGATCGTGGCCGAGCGGCTCCGGCTCCTCGACGACCTCGCCGCTCCCCTCGCCCGGGCCCATGCCGAGATCGCCCCGGACGAGGCCGGCGCGGCCCGGCTGACGGTCGCCTACGCGACGAATGCGCCGGCCCAGTCCGGCGAGTCGCCGCGGGACGCCCTCGCCCGACGGTTGGCCGAGACCGCCGAGAAGGAGGTCTGGAACGGCTCGACGCTCGTCGGCCCGCACCGCGACGACCTCGTCTTCGGTCTCGACGGCCGGGATCTCTCGGGCTTCGCGTCGCGCGGGCAGCAGCGGACAGCGATCCTTGCCTTCAAGCTCGCGGAGCTCGACCTCCTGACCGAGCAGGACGGCCGTCCGCCTCTTCTGCTCCTCGACGACGTCTTCAGCGAGCTCGACCCGGAGCGCCGGGCGCATCTCGTGCGGCGGATCGCGGGCCTACCGCAGGCGTTCGTCACGACGACGACCCTGGATGACCTCGACCCGGCGCTCGTCGCGGCCGCGACCTGCTGGGAGGTCGTGCCCGACGCAGGGGAAGGCGCCGGCCTGCGGCTCCTCCGGGCCGGCCCGGCCGCGCCCGCGTTCGGCAACCCATGACGAGCCGCCGCCGGCCGATGACGCGGATCGGCGACCTGCTGCCCGACGCGGCCCGCGGCCTCGGGCTCGAGGACGAGCTCCGCCTTTCCCGGGCGATGGCGACGTTCGAGCGCCTCGTCGCCGAACGGGTGCCCGCGGCGTCCGGCGCGTGCCGGGTCGTCCGGATCGAGGGCTTCGCCGTCGTGGTCGAGGCCGACGCCCCGATCGTCGCCCAGGAGCTGCGGCTCCGCGCGCCCGAGCTGATGGCCGCCTTCGCGGCCTCGCCCGCCGGCGGCGGAGCCCGGGAGCTGCGTGTCGTGGTCGCCCGCACGAGATGAGGTGACGACGGCCGCCGCCGGAGCGCGGAGGCGCGCGCTCGGCCGACCGAGGCCGCCGCGTATAATCCCCGGACCTGCCAGCCATCTCGGGGCGACCGGTCCCGACCCGATCCGGGCACCGCCGCCGCGTGCTGCGTCGCCCGCAGCGACCTGGCGCCCTCAGCAACGAGAGACCCTGACTTGGCCGTCCGACTGCAGATGAAGCTCGGCGTGATCTCCGAGCCTGATCGCGCGTCCGATTCGCCCGACACGATCGTCGTCGTCGAGCCGAGCGTGGGCTCGGTCGCCCGTTCGAAGGGCCACCTCTACCTGATCGTGACCTCGACGATCGCCTCGGCCCGGGCGCAGGAGGCGACACAGCTGGCGGCCGAGACGATCCGCGGCGAGTACTACTACGACGAATCGGCTGGCATCCGGGTCTGCATCGAGAAGGCGATCGCGTCGGCGAACAAGCGGCTCGGCCACCAGCGCGAGCGGCTCGGGCTCCACGGCACCGAGGACAACGGCCCGATCGGGATCGCGATCGCCGTCGTCCGGGGCAACGAGCTGTACGTCGCGACGATCGGCCCCGCGGAGGCCTACCTGATCCGCCAGGCCCGCCTGTCGACCCTGCCGGACCCCCACCGCGAGCGCGGCCTCCCGACGAGCGCGTTCGAGCCCGACGTCTGGCGCGGCGAGATCTCGGTCGGCGACTCGCTGGTGCTCGTGTCGCCGAACGTCATGAGCCGGCTCGGGCCCGACGAGCTCAAGGACGCGATGGTCACGCTCCACCCCCAGCCGGCGATGGAGCACCTCCATCACCGGTTCGTGGCGGCCGACGGCACGGGCAGCGACGCGATGATCGCCTTCGAGGCGACCGAGGTGGCCTCGACGCACAAGTCGCGGACCCTGGTCCCGGTCCGACCCGCCGAGCCCCTGGCCGGCGCCCCGGATCGGTCGCCGATCCCGCTGGCCGATAACGTGACGGGCGGTGTGGCCGCCGTCCAGGCCTCCGCGGGCCGGGCCCGCACGGCGGCGGGCAGCGCCGTGACGGGGCTCGTGGGGCGACTCCAGGAGTTCCTGCCCCACCGGCGCACGGCCTACCGCCGCGTCACGCCGGCGGCCGCCAAGCGGGAAATGCAGCGACGGGCCGCGGTGGCCATCCTCGCCTTCATCGTCGTCGCGGCCGGCCTCGGCACGCTGGTCTACTCGGTCGGCGGCAAGGACGGCACGCCGCTCGCGAGCCTCACCGCGGGCGAGGCCGCCCTCAAGACGATCCGGTCCAATCTCGGCAAGGTGTTCGCCCCGGGCGTGGATCTCGTCGACGGCGACCCGGCCCAGGCCCACGACCTGCTCATGGGCGCCTACCAGGCGATCGAGGCGGCCGCCCAGGCGGGCGTCCCGGCGAGCACCCTCGACCCGCTGCGCCAGCAGACGACGGCCGGCCTCGACCGCCTCTTCCACGTGGTCCCCGTGGCGGCGGCGAAGGTGATCTCGTTCGCGACGAGCAAGACCCCGTTCGACATCCAGGCGATGATCCTGGGCCCCGACGGGGTGCCCTACGTCCTCGACAAGGCGACCGCGTCCGTGTACCGGATCGATGTGCGGACGAAGAAGGCGACGCTCGTCTACCGCTGGAAGAACCACGCCGCCGGGGCCGTCGAGGGCGTGCCCCGGCTGCTCGCGACGGGCGCCCGGGACCTCCTGATCATCGACGACAAGAACGTCGTCTGGCGCTGGCGGGCGAAGGACGCCAAGGGCGACGGGACGGTCGTCCGCGTCCCGGTCCAGGGCGCCGCCGGCTGGGGCGATGACATCGTCCGCGTCGGCACCTTCCTCCGCGACCGCGTCCAGGGTTATTACAACTTCTACGTCGTCGATCCCTCCGAGCAGAACATCCGGGTCTACTTCCCCGCCAGCGACGGCGGCGGCTTCCCGTCGAAGCCCCAGCCCTGGCTGACCGTGCCGCACGACGTCTCGAAGGTCACCGACATCTACATCGACGGCGACGTGTTCCTCGCCGACACCGGCACGATCGTCCGCTACATCGCCGGCAAGAGCGAGGGCTGGTCGATCCAGCCGCCCGGGGCCGCGAGCTTCGCGCCGGACGGCGACACCCTTCTCCGGGCGACGCCGAACTACACCCTGATCACCTCGGCCAGCGACAAGCGGACCGGCCTGATCTACGGCTGGGACGCGAACAACGCCCGTGTCGTGGCCCTCGACAAGGCCAAGGGCACGTTCGTGGAGCAGTACCGCCTCGCAGGCGGCAACCCGGCCTGGGCCGACGTCCGCGGGATGTACGTGATCCTGGGAGCGGAGCAGGGCGCTCCGGCAACGCTCATCTGGGCGACGAAGGACGGGGTCATGGCAGCCACCCTCGAGCCCGTCCCGGACGACGCCGGCGCCACGCCGTCGGGCTCGCCCGGTCCGTCGGGGTCCACCGGACCGTCGCCCTCCGGGAAGGCCTCCGCCGCGCCATCCGGCAAGGCCTCGCGCGCTCCGTGATCCCCCTCCGCGACGCGAACCCGGTCCGTCGCTTCCCCATCGTGACGATCGGGCTGATCGGCGCCTGCGTCGTCGCCTTCGCCTATGAGCTCGGGACGCAGTCCACCGGTGGCGACGCGGCCCTCGAGCGGCTCTTTCGCCAGTACGCCCTGATCCCGGCCGACCTGACGGCGGCGTACGGCAGCGGCTCGGCCGACCGGACGTCCGGCCAGGTTCTCACGATCGTGACGAGCATGTTCCTCCACGGCGGGTGGCTCCACCTGATCGGAAACATGCTGTACCTGTGGATCTTCGGGAACAACGTCGAGGACCGCTTCGGCCGGATCCGGTTCCTGCTCTTCTATCTGCTCGGCGGGACGGTCGCGGCGCTGTCCCAGGTCCTCGTCTCGCCCGGCTCGGACGTTCCCGTGATCGGCGCGTCCGGCGCGATCGCCGCAGTCCTCGGCGCGTACCTCGTCCTGTACCCGGGCGCCCGGATCCTGTCGCTCGTGTTCCTCGGGTTCTTCTACCAGCTCCTCCAGGTGCCGGCGATCATCGTCCTCGGGCTGTGGTTCCTCCTCCAGCTGATCGACGGGATCGCATCGCTCGGCGTCGAGAGCTCCGCGAGCGGTGTCGCCCTGTTCGAGCACATCGGCGGCTTCCTCACCGGCGTCGCCATCGGGCTGGTCGTCCGATCGCTCGCGCGGCGTCGGCCGCGCGGGTTCGGGTCGCCCGACGGGGTCGGCGTGGGATAATCGGGCCATGGCCAGCGAGGAATCGCGACCGCTCAACGGACTCGTCGAGATGGTCGTCGAGAGCGTCCGGGTCCACATGCTCTCGAGCCGCCACGTGGTCATCCTCAAGGAGACCGACCACGACCGCTACCTCCCGATCTGGATCGGGCCGTGGGAGGCGAGCGCGATCGCGATGAAGCTCCAGGGGCTGACGCCCGACCGGCCGCTGACGCACGACCTCTTCGCGACGGCCCTCGAGGGCCTCGGCGTCCGCGTCGACCGGGTCGTCATCTCGACCCTCGCCGAGGAGACCTACCACGCCCGTCTCCACCTCGAGCGCGACGGCCAGATCTTCGAGATCGACTCGCGACCCTCCGACGCGCTGGCCCTCGCGGTCCGCACGGGCGGCCGGATCTTCGCGAGCGAGCTCGTCCTGGAGCAGGCCGCCCTGGGCGCCGACGGCGAGAGCGGGGAGGGCTCGACCGAGGTCGACCCGGAGGGCACGCCGCTCGAGTCCACCGGGGAGCGGGTCGTCGACCCCCGGCTGGACGTGTTCCGAGACTTCGTCAACTCGCTCGACGTGGAGCCGGGTGGCGGCGGCGAGGGTCCCCGCAGCTAGCCGAGGATCGGCTCGCCGCGGCGCAGGGCCCGCTCGCGGTTCCCCCACATCCGGAGCCGCAGCAGCCAGAAGTCGCGGACCGCTCGGAACACGACCGCGGGCTTCGCCCCCGTCGGGGACCCGGCCGTCCGCGGGTGGTGTGGGACCCCGACCTCGGCCACCGAGCGGCCGGCGACC
>DATLVO010000213.1:0-19260 GCA_035577485.1 Verrucomicrobiia bacterium | reverse complement strand
GGGGGTAGCCGAGGGCGCCGGGGTTGCGGCCGCCGGGTCGGCGGCGGTGGGCTCGGTCGCCTCGGCGGTCATCGCCGAAGTTTACGACGGGGACCCGCCGGGTGCGGCCGGCTTCCCGGCCACGCCCTGCGAGCGGCGATGTTCACGTCATGAGCATTCCGGGCGTTGGACGGCCCCTCTCGGGGCGAATCCGCGCGTCGGCGGCGCTTTCGCGGCGCCTTCAACAGGTTCGTGCGCGCTCGATGTGCATACGGCGGCCGAAGGCGTCGAAAGCGGGCCGCGGGCGACCGCGCCGGGCCGTCATGTCCCGAGAATGCTCATCCCATGATCACCGGCCGGCGCAGCCACCTGGCTGCTCGGCGCCAGGGTCTCAGCTCGGACGCGGACGCTGGCGTCGGACAACGACGTCCGTTGCGACAGCCAGGGCAATGGCCGCGTCCCCAGCGAACGACACGACGACGAGGTCGCCGGCCGGGAGGATCACCGATTCTCGCCCCACGAGCACATGTGACGAGATTGTCGGATCCGGCCGCTGATTCTGGACTTGAGAGGCCCGAATCTGCAGGTCCTGCTCGCGAGACGAGAAGATCAGGAACGAATGTCCAGGAACATGCTCGATCCGCTCGCCCCACGAGAATCCGGGCGTCCGGCCGGCGGGATCGTCGGCTCGCTGATCATCGGACGCCCGAGTGGTCGTGCGGGGCGAGGGCGTCGATCGTGGTCTCGAGGGCGTAGGCGACGCTCTCGTCGAGGGTCATCGCCCTGCCCTCCTGGGCGAACCGCTCGAGCTCGGCCGGTTCGAGGATGAACCGGGCGTTGGGCCGGCTGTAGAACTCGAATTGGGCATCGACGAAGTCGGCCAGCCCGACTCCGCCGGCCGACGACAGTGCACGCGCGGCGCCCCACAGTCGGGCGGCCCTCGGGAGGTCGGCATTGGCGACCGCGATGGCGGCGTAGTCGTCGAGGGCGAGGGTGATCCCGGCGACGTCGCCGAAGGCGTGGAAGAGCCGCAGCGCCTCGTCCGCGCGCTCGCGGGACTGGTCCACGTCGCGGGCGCGGATCAGGGCCGTGCTGACCATGTGCAGCGACCAGGCCTCCATCGTCCGGTCGCCGATCCGCCGGAAGATCTCGAGCGCTTCGGCGAACTGGGCGAGTCCGCGGTCGTCGGTGTCGTGGAAGTAGGTGTAGTTGCCGAGGCCCCAGAGGACATTGGCTCGGCCGCGGTCGTCGCCGATCGCCGTCGCCAGCTCCAGCGCCCGGATCATCCCGTTGTAGCCGATCCGGTCCGGATCGGAGTTCTTCAGGTCCTCGGTCACCGCGTAGCGGAAGGAGTTGTTGTAGAGCGCGTTGACGATCTCCCGCTGATCGCCGATCCCCTCCCAGATCTCCAGGGCTTCGGCATAGGCCGGGCCCATCACGTCGATGTCGGCCCCCCACCAGGCCACCCCACCGAGCGCCTCCAACAGGCGGGCGCGGAGGACCGGATCGTCTCGCGACCACGGTGCGTCTGCGATGGCCTGGAGCCGCCGGCGCGCCTCGGCCAGGTGCCCCCGCTTCTGCCAGTAGCGCCACATCGCGAAGCCCAGCCGAATCGCACTGGCCCCGTCGGCCGCCGCAACCGCCCGGTCGAGCACGGCCCGGATGTTGTCGTGGTCTCGCTCGAGCCGGCCCAGCCACTGCCGCTGGTCGTCTCCGCTCAACCTCGTCGTCAGCGCCTCCGCCAGATCGACGAACGCGACGGTGTGGCGCCGTTCGATCTCGGCCCGCTCGCCGCGTTCGGTGAGCCGTTCCGAGGCGAACTCGCGGATCGTGTCGAGCATCCGGAAGCGGGTCTCGCCGTCGATGTCCTCGGCCCGGACGAGGCTCTGGTCGACCAGCGACATCAGGCCATCCAACACGTCGAGGCCCTCGCCGAGCTCGGCGGCCGGCCCGCACACGGCCTCCGCGCTGTCGAGCGCGCAGCCGCCGACGAACACGCTCAGCCGGGCGAGGAGCCGGCGCTCGCCCTCGTCGAGAAGATCGTGGCTCCAGGCGATCGCGCCGCGGAGCGTCTGCTGCCGCTGCGGCAGGTCGCGCGATCCCGAGGCCAGGACGCCGAGCTGGTGCTCCAGGCGCTCGAGGATCGCGTCCGGGGCGAGCAGCTTGACCCGCGCCGCGGCCAACTCGATCGCCAGCGGCATCCCGTGGAGGCGCGCCGCGATCCCGGCAACGGCCGGGGCATTCTCGTTCGTGACCTTGAAGTCCGGCCGGACCGCGAGCGCGCGGGCAATGAACAGTCGGACCGCCTCGTACTGGGTCGCGTTCGCGGCGTCGAGACGGCGATCGCCGGCGGGCAGGTTCATCTTCTCGAGATCGGACATCGCTAGCACGTCCACGGGCGCCGGCAGGCCCGGCACCGGGTACTCCTGCTCGCCGCTCACCCGGAGCGGGGCGCGACTCGTGACGATCGCGGCCAGCCGCGGCGCTCCTCGGAGGAGCTCGCTGACGATCGGCCCGCCGTCGATGACCTGCTCGAAGTTGTCGAGGACGAGGAGGGCCTGCTTGGGTGCGAGCCACTCCGCGAGGATCTCCCGGGCGCTCCGCCCGCCGCTCTCGACGAGGCCGAGCGTCGTCAGGATCGTGCCTGCGATCAGGCCCGGATCGCGGACGGGCTCGAGGGCCACGAACCAGATGCCGTCGGGATATCCGTCCGAGACGTTCGCGGCGAGCTGGAGGGACAATCGCGTCTTGCCGGTCCCACCCGGTCCGGTGAGCGTCAGCAATCGTGTCGACTCGAGGAGGCGCTCGGCCTCGGCCAGCTCGGCGTTCCGACCGACGAAGCTCGTCAGCTGCGTCGGCAGGTTGTTCGGGCGACGATCGAGGGACCGGATCGGCGGGAAGTCGGTCCTCAGGCCGTCGATCACGAGCTCGCAGATGCGCTCCGGGCGGAGGTCCTTCAGGCGGTGCTCGCCGAGCCCGCGAAGCTCGACCCCGGTCGGGAGCTTGTCGGCGATCAACGCCGAGGTCGTTTCGGACAGGAGCACCTGGCCGCCATTCCCGGCGGCGGCGACCCGGGCCGCTCGGTGGACGTCCGCGCCGACGTAGCTTCCGTCCGCGTCGAGGCGCCCGTCGCCGGTGTGGATCCCCATCCGGACCCGGATCTCGGCGCCCTCGCGCCACGGCTCGGCGGCGAGCATTCGCTGTGCCTCGACCGCCGCGGCGACGGCGTCGGCCGTCCGCTCGAACACCACGAAGAATCCGTCGCCCTCGGTTCCGACCTCGATCCCGTCGAACGCGCGAATGCCGGCCCGGATCAGCTCGCGATGCCGCTCGAGCAGCGCCGTCCAGCGGTCGCCGGCCAGGGACTGGGCGAGCGCCGTCGAGCCCTCGATGTCCGTGAACAGGAAGGCGACCGTGCCGGTCGGAAGGGCGCGGGCCGCCATCTCCGGACGGGTCGTCAGTGCTGTTGCTGCTCGGTCCGCGACCGGAGGCGGGCCGACAGCCCCCTCAGGATCGCCAGACCGATCGTCGGATGGTCGAGGATCAGCCGCTCGAACTCCCAGCTCGCGAGGGCCAGGCAGCGGGTCTCGGCGGTCGTCACGACCTGGGCCACCCGTGGCAGCCCGTCGATCACGGACATCTCCCCGAAGAAGTCGCCGGGCCGGAGCCGGGCGAGCTCCTCGCCGTCCCGGATGACGCGCACGGCGCCGTCGACGATCACGAAGAAGCCCGTTCCGATCTCGCCCTGGCGGGCGATGACGTGGTCCGCCGGGAAGTCGACCTCGAGGGCGCGGTCGGCGATGGCCGTGAGATCGTCGCCGGTCACCCCGCCGAACAGCGGGCAGGCGGCCAGAAGCTCGGTCCGTCGATCCTGGGTGAGCGTCATCGATCCGTCCTCACAGCGGCTGATGCTGCGCGTTCCGCCGGCCCGCCGTCAACCGATCTCGGAGGCCGGGGTCGGGGGGCGGCGCCGGCCGCCGCAGCGCGCCTCGGCGCTGAGTGTCTGCGGCGAGCGGTGGCGGCGGGCCGGGGCGACCCGCACCCGCCGCGCTGCCCGGCCCGATGGGTGGCAGAATGGGCCGGCCCCGGTTCCTGTCACGCCGGCCCCGGTTCCTGTCACGGAGGACGCCGCCCCATGGCCACCCGCGACGAGATCGTCGATCAGATCGCCGGTTTTGCCCTGTTCGCCGACCTGACGACCCCCCAGCTCGACCGGATCGCCCACATGTTCGAGGAGGAGGTCTTCCCCGAAGGCTCCCGGGTCCTGCGCCAGGGCCTCTCCGGGTCGGCGTTCTACATCATCCTCGACGGGGAGGCCGAGGTCGTGATCGACGGCCAGCAGCGGGCGACGCTCGCCCGCGGCGACTTCTTCGGCGAGGTGTCGATCCTCCTCGGTGAGGCGCCGGGCGCCGACATCCTCGCCTCTCGACCGCTCCGGACCCTGGTCCTGGCCGGTCCGCAGGTCCACCAGGTGCTCCTCGACAACCCGCCGCTGATGTACCGGATGCTGCAGGCGCAGGCGCGCCGGCTGCGGAACGCGAACCGGTGGCGGAGCTGAGCCCACCGCCCGACGACGCCGCCGGGCCATCGCGCGACCGGCCGTTCCCGCCGGGCCCCTATCCGGTCGTCGTCGTCGGCAGCGGCCCGGGTGGGATCCAGTTGTCGTACTCGCTTCGACAGCTCGGGATCGACCATGCCCTGCTCTCGGCCGACCCGTCCCCCGGCGGGATGTTCCGGCGCTGGCCGTTCTTCCAGCGCCTCCTCTCGTGGACGAAGCCCTACGCCCCCGTCGAGCGCGGCGGGCGGGCCTACGAGCGCTACGACTGGAACAGCCTCCTCGCCGACGAGCCCGAGCACCGGGCGATCATGCCGACGTTCATGGACGGGTCGTCGTACTTCCCGTCCCGGCCGGAGATGGAGCAGAACATCGCGACCTTCGCGGAGCGGACCGGCACGATCGCCCGGTACGAGTGCCGCTGGACCGGGACGCGCCGGGAGGAGGGACCGGACGGGGAGTCCTTCGTCCTCGAGACGACCGACGGGGAGTACCGGGCGCCGATCCTCGTCTTCGCCGTCGGCGTCGCCCAGCCCTACTCGCCACCGACGCCGGGCATCGAGCTCACCGCCCACTACGCCGACACCCGGCCGGCCGAGACCTATGCCGACCGGCGCGTGTTCATCATGGGCAAGCAGAACTCCGGCTTCGAGCTGGCGACCGGGCTCCTGCCGTGGGCGCGCCGGATCTACGTGGCGTCGCCGTCGCCGGCCAAGCTGTCGGTCAACACCCGCTCGCTCGTCGGCGTTCGGGCTCGCTACGTCCAGCCGTTCGAGGACCACGTCCTGGGCGGCGGCGTGTCCGTCCTCGACGCGTCGATCGGCGGGATCGTCCGGGAGGCCGACGGCAGTTTCGTCGTGACGGCCCGACCGTCCGACGGCGGCGACGACCTGACGATCGAGGTCGACGAGGTGATCTCCGCGACCGGCTTCGTGACGCCGCTGCTCGACCTGCCGGACCTCGGCGTGACGACGTTCGGCCAGGCACGGCTGCCGGCCCAGACCCCCTACTGGGAGAGCGCCTCGGTTCCCGGGATCTACTTCGCGGGAACGATCGGGCAGGGCTCGGCGGGGCTGAAGAAGCACGGCCTGCCGGCGAACTCCGGCGCCGTCCACGGCGCCCGCTATAACGCCCGGTGCCTCGCCGCGCACATCGCCCGGACCCGGCTGGGCCTGGGGACCCAGACGCCGGCTCTCGAGAGCGCCGACCTGATCGACGTGGTTCTCGGCGAGCTGGCGAGCGCGCCCGAGCTCTGGCACCAGCGGGCCTACCTGGCCCGAGTGATCTCGCTCGATCCGAGCGCGGGCGCCCGCGACGAGGGAATCGTGCCGCTTGCCGCCTTCGTCGACGGCCAGGGCGACGATGGCCAGGCCGACGCGCTGGCCATGACGCTCGAGGCCGATGGGACCGGGGCGATCTATCCGGTCCTCTACCTGCGGCGCGACGGCAAGATCGACGAGCGAGCGATCGATCCGGATCCGCTGCTTCGGTTCGACACGCCGTTCGTCCGCGACCAGGTCACGACGATCCTCGCGGAGCTCGACCCGATAGCCTCCGGCGGCTAATCGCGCAAAGATTAGCCATTGACGGCTAACTCGCGGCCGATTAGCCTGTCGGCGTGCTCGGTGTCGTCCTCTTCGGCGACGTGATCCGGTCCCGCCGCGACGCCCCGGCAGCGACCGGCTGGCTCCGGACCCTCTCGACCGAGCTCAACGAGACCTACGCCGTGAGCGACCGTCTCGCGCCGTTCGAGTTCACCCAGGGCGACGAGCTCCAGGGCCTGCTCGCTCCCGCTGCGAACCCCCTTTCAGCGATCCTGCGGGCCGCGCTCCATCCGGAGTCCCGTCCGATGCGGTGGGTCGTGGTCGCGGGCGAGGTCGATGCCGGGCGCGGCCCGGCGACGCAGCGCAGCGGCCCGGCGTTCATCGCCGCCCGGGAACGGCTCGGCCAGGCGGTTGCCCGGCGGGAGCACGTCGCCGTCGTCAGCGGCGACCCCCCGACGGACCTGCTCCTCGACGGGCTCGCGCCGTTGCTCGGCGAGCTGCTCGAGGACCTCACGGCGCGCCAGCGGGAGATCGGCTGGTTGCTGCTCGTCGAGGGTCTCCGCCGATCGGATGCGGCCGAGCGGCTCGGCGTGAGCCGCGCGACGGTCTCGGTTGCGGCGGATCGGGCCCACCTGCGCTCGATCGGGGAGCTGGCCCGTGTCCTGCAGATGCTGCTCGGTCGGGGGACGATGACGGTCGCATGACCGATCCGATCCTGGTCCTGGCCTGGCTCGTCCTGGCCCACCTGATCGCCGACTTCGTCCTCCAGACATCGACGCTCGCCCGGGCGAAATCCCGGCCCGGGGGAGAGGCGTTCGGCGGGCTCGTCGCGCATGCGCTGATCGTCGCCGCCTGCCTGGTGCCCGTCGGGCTTGCGTATGGCGCGCCCGGCTGGACCCTCGTCATTCTGACGGCGATCAGCCACGTCCTCATCGATCGGTCGAAGGTGTGGCTCACCCAGCGGGCGGCGGCGGGCGCGCTGGCGGAGGCGCATCGACGACACGAGGGGCCGCAGCCATCCGATCATCTCGGCCGAGCCTGGACCGCGCGGCCGGCCGCGCTGTTCGTCGCCGACCAGGTGGCGCATCTCGCGGTCGCCGCCGGTCTCTGGGCCGTTCTCCTCGTCCCGAACGCGCCATTGTCCGGCTGGACGTCGGCCATCGACGGCTGGCTCGGCGGCTGGGACCGAGCGGTGGTTCACGACGTCGTCTCGACGGGGGTCGTCCTCGCGTCCCTCGCGATCGTCAACATCGTGGCGGCGGCCCTGTTCGTGGCGATCCTCGTCCGGCCGGTCGAGCAAGCCGAAGGAGAGATGCGCTGGGGCGGCCGGGTCGCGCCGCCGCCCGATCCGGACCTCGCCGCGGCCGGCCAGGGCGCGCCGCCGGTTCGGCGCTGGACCCTCCGGATCGGCATGTTCGACGCGGCACGGATCGAGGCGGTCGCCGACCGGACGCCTGCCGGAAGGGACCGTGGCCGCGAGGACGCGGCGGATGCGGCGGACGGCCCCGGGCCGGCGGCGCCCGCAGCGCGTGTCGGCGCCACGATCGGGGTCCTCGAGCGGATCCTGATCGTCGTGTTCGTGCTGACCGGCAGCGAGGCCGCGATCGGGTTCGTGGTCGCGGCGAAGACGCTCGCCCGGTTCCGCCTGCTCGACGACCGGGATTTCGCCGAGTACTACCTCCTCGGGACGCTCGCCAGCGTCGCCGTCGCGATCGTCACGGCCCTGGTCGGGCGGGCCGCGCTGACAGCCCTCGTCGGCTGAACCAGCGACGGCCGTGACGGCTCCGCCCGTTCAGGCGGGCGCGACCGGGGCCAGCGTCGCGAGCCGGTCCGCGGCCGCGCGGAGCGTCTCGAGCTTCTTCGGGAACGCGAAGCGGACCTTCGTCCGGCCGAGCTCCGGCCGCGAGTAGAACGACGATCCGGGGACGGTCGCGACCCCCGGATCGGCGATCAGGCGGCGGGCGAAGGTGACGTCGTCCTCGTCGGTGAGCCCGGCGATGTCCGTCATCGCGTAGTACGCGCCGGCCGGCTCGTACACGCGGAAGCCCGCGGCGTCGAGCGCCGGCAGGAGGAGCGCCCGCCGCTCGCGGTAGCCGGCCAGGAGCGCCTCGTAGTACGAGTCGCCGAGCATCAATCCGGCGACCGATGCCTGCTGGAGCGGTGCCGCCGCACCGACCGTCAGGAAGTCGTGGACGCGCCGGACACCGACCGACAGCGCCGCGGACGTGATCACCCAGCCGACCCGCCAGCCCGTGACGGAGTACGTCTTCGACATCGAGTCGATCGCGACCGTCCGGTCGGCCATGCCGGGCAGCGTCGCGAGCGGGATGTGCTCGCCCTCGTAGACGAGGTGCTGGTAGATGTCGTCGGTGAACGCCAGCAGATCGTGCTCGCGGCAGAGATCGGCGATCAGCTCGAGCTCGTCACGGGAGAAGACCTTGCCTGTCGGGTTGTGCGGCGTGTTCACGACGATCGCCCGGGTCCGCGACGTGACCGCCGCGCGGAGCTCGTCGGGATCGATCCGCCAGTCGGGCTCGTGGAGCGTGACGTAGCGCGGGACCGCGCCTGTGAGGATCGCGTCGGGCCCGTAGTTCTCGTAGTACGGTTCGAACACGATCACCTCGTCGCCCGGGTCGAGGAGGCCGAGCATCGCCGCGATCATCCCCTCGGTCGCGCCGTTGACGACGGTGATCTCCGTGTCCGGATCGATCCGCCACTCGGGATGGAAGCGGGCGGTCTTCGCCGCGATCGCGTCGCGCAGGGGCTTCGCCCCGAAGGTGATCGCGTACTGGTTGATGTCGGCCGCGACGGCCTCCGCGGCGGCAGCCTTGAGCTCCGGCGGGCAGGCGAAGTCGGGAAAGCCCTGGGCAAGCCCGACCGCACCCGCGGCGACCGCCAGGCGGTTCATCTCGCGGATGACGGACTCGGTGAAGGTCTCCGCCTTGCGGCTGATCCGGCGCATGCCGGGAGTGTAGGGCGACCTTGCAGCCGCTACACGAGGCGGCGGGGAATCGTCTCGAGCCAGCCCCGCTCGAAGAACGGGGCACCGTCGAGGGTGACGCGCAACCCGACGTTCATGTGGAAGTCGGTCGCCGTGCTGCGGGTCGTGCCCGACGCCTCGACGAGGATCTCGGAGCCCTCGTCGCGGAGTCGGTAGACGACCTCGTTGTGCATCCGGGCGTGCGCCGGGTCGGCGTCGCGCGCGGTCATCTCCAGGCGTTCGCCCGCGTACAGCGTGGTCCGGCCGTCCGGCAGGGTCGACTCGCCGAACTCGCTCGTGACGACCGTGACCGAGCCGTCGATCACGTCCTCGATCACCTGCCAGGTCGGCGGCTCGCCGCGGTACGAACCGACCTCCCGCAGACCGGCGGGCGTCGTCTTGAACGCCGGGACGTCGGGTCCGGGGCGATCCGTGGGCAAGACCGGCAGGACGAGGCGAGACCCGGCCGCCCCGCCGACGTGCAGCCCGTATTCGGCGGGGAACGGCGAGGGCCAGAGGACCGGCCACATCGCCGCGGCGACCGACAGGCGGATCCGGTGACCCGCGAGGAACCGGTGGGCGGTCGAGCGCATGTCGATGCGGACCTCGGTGATCTCGCCCGGTTCCAGCGGTGTCGGCCGGGCATGGGTATCGCGGTGGGTCAGGTTCAGGACCCCGGCCGTCACCTGGAAGGGCGTCCCATCGGGAGCGACATCCTGGAGTCGGACGACCGCCGTCGCGATCGGGACCGGCGACTCCCAGGCGAGCACGACCGACGGCCGGCCGACGACGTCGAGGTCGGCCTCGAGGCGCTCGGAGGTGAACGTCGGACCGAGGGCGTCGTCGGGGCGGAGGTCGCGCGCGACGCCGTTCGGCCGGCCGCCGGCGCCCCAGGACAGGCCGGCCCGGGTCCCGACGGTGGCCCGGTGCCGGAATCGCTCGACCGACCGGCGATCCGGCGGCCGGTCGCCCAGCCGACCGACGAGGGGCGCCTCGCCACCGCCCAGGTGGAGGTCGAGCCAGACGACATCCGACGGCGGCCACGCGGCCCCGCCGGCGATCCACGCGCCCGGCCAGGCGGCCGGGAACGGCTCGGGCTCGGCCCACTCGTGGCGGAACGCGACCAGGGCCGGCTCGTCCATGACCCCGTTGTCGACGCCCTTCAGCCAGTGGTCGAAGAATCGGACCATCTCGTGGTTCCAGTCCACGTTCGGCGCCGGGTAGGCGTCGTCCGGGAGGTCGTGCACCCAGTTCCCGACGAGGGCCCTGCGTGGCGCGTTCGTGCAGCGATCGAGCATCCGGAGCGCCGCGTCGACGTACTCGTCCATCCAGCCGCCGATCAGGAACGTCGGCGTGACGAGCTGATCCCAGTCCGGCGCCAGCGACCCCTGCCGCCAGTACGGGCCGTCGTGCTGCCGACGGAGCCATCCGAAGAGCCAGATCGGCGTCTGCTCGAGGCGCTCGCGCCATTCCTCCGCCCAGCCGGCGCCGCGGAACTCCGCACGGGCCGGGAGCGCATTCATGCCCACCATGCTGACCGCGTACTGGCTCAGCTCCGACGCGGTCACGCAGCCGCCGATGTAGTGGATGTCGTCGGTGTAGCGATCGTCGGTGGCCATCATCGGGACGACCGCGGCGAGGTGCGGCGGCTGGAGCTTGGCGACCTGGATCGCCGTGAAGCCGCCGTAGCTGATGCCCCACATGCCCACTTTGCCGTTGCACCAGGGCTGGGCGGCGAGCCACTCGACGGCGTCGTAGCCATCCTGGGTCTCGCGGGCGGTGTACTCGTCGAGGGCGATCCCCGGCGAGCTGCCGGTGCCGCGGACGTCGAGACGGCAGAGCGCGTAGCCGCGCGCCGCCAGCCACTCGCCACGGCTCTCGTCGCTCGCCGCGCGCCAGTCGTCCTTGCGGTACGGGATCATCTCGAGGATCGCCGGGAAGGTCGCTGCAGCGGTACCCGGCAGGGGCTCCGGCAGCCACAGGTTGGCCGACAGCTCGAGGCCGTCGCTGACGGGAATCCGGACGTCGTGCAGCGACGCGACGCCGTGGATCGGCTGGCTGGCCGGTCGGTCGGTCGCGGGATCGCTCGGACGGGCGGGCATCGCCGGAGGATAGGCCGCCCGCCGCGGCCGGCCACCCGCAAACCCGAGCCGTGCGACGATGGCCCGATGACGAGCGAGCGCGCGGGCGAGTCGCGGGAGAGCGCCGACGAGGTGAGCGAGCCCACTCGGTCCGGGCCGTGGGTCCGCCGCAGCCGGCGGGTCGCCTACGAGAACGCGTGGCTGACGGTCTGGCACGACGAGGTCGACCGGCCCGATGGCAGCCCCGGCATCTACGGCATCGTCCATTTCGCGGCGGCCGCCATCGGCGTCGCCGTCCTCGACGACGACGACCGGGTGCTCCTCGTCGGCCAGCACCGCTACGCCCTCGACGACTACTCGTGGGAGATCCCCGAGGGCGGCGTGCCGCCCGATGAGTCCCCGCTCGAGGGGGCCGGTCGCGAGCTCCGCGAGGAGACCGGCGTCGAGGCGACCGACTGGCGGGAGCTTGTCCGGTTCCACCTGTCGAACTCGGTCACCGACGAGGCGGGCGTCCTGTTCGCGGCCCGCGCCCTCCGCCACGGGACCGCAACGCCCGATCCGACCGAGGAGCTGGCGATCCGGTGGGTGCCGTTCGCCGAGAGCCTCGCGATGGTCGGCGACGGCCGGATCACCGACGCGATGACGATCATGGCCCTCCAGACGATCGCACTCGAACGGGTTGCCGTGGCTCCGGCGGCCGCGGCGCCCGCCTCGCCGGAGGACCGATGACCGAGCTCCACATCCTGCGCGTGTTCATCGGGCCGGACGGCCGCGGCGGCAACCCGCTCGGCGTCTTCCTCGACGGGACGCGGATCCCGCCGGAGCGGCGGCAGGAGGTCGCCCGGGAGCTCGGGTTCTCGGAGACGGTCTTCGTCGACGACCCGGCGGAGGGGGCGATCCGGATCTTCACGCCGGGCAGGGAGCTGCCGTTCGCGGGCCATCCGACGGTCGGGACCGCGTGGCTGTTCCGGGAGAGCGGCGCCCCGGCCGACGTCCTCCGTCCGCCGGCCGGCGACGTCCGGTTCCACCACGATGCGGAGCGGACCTGGATCCGCGCCGATCCCGCGTGGATCCACCCGTTCGAGATGCGGCAGCTCGCGAGCCCGGCCGCCGTCGACGCGTTCGAGGGGCCGGCGCTCGGCGAACCGGGGATCTACGTGTGGGCCTGGATCGACGAGTCCGCCGGGCTCGTCCGCGCCCGCTACTTCCCGACGGAGTTCCTGATCCGCGAGGACGAGGCGACCGGCGCCGCGGCGGTCCGGATGGGCGGGATGCTTGGCCGGCCGATCGAGATCCGGCAGGGCGTTGGCTCCGAGATCCTCGTGCGCCCGCAGCCCGACGGAACGATCGAGATCGGCGGCCGGGTGGACGTTGTCGAGACGCGCGAGTACGTCCTGCCGGGGTAAGACCGCTCGGCTCGCCCGGATCTCCGGCTCACCAATGGCGCAAGTGGTCCGGAGGTCCAAGGCCCACGTTTCTCCGTGGCACCAACCCGCCTGGTTGGGCACCGATTCCACTGGGCTCCCAGGCCGGGAGACCAATCCGGCTGGTGCCACGGCCATCGATGCGGCCCGAGCACCAGCGCCATTGGTGATCCGTGGAACTGCGGCAACCCGGCGGACCCGCGAGCGTGTCCGACTGGCGTTGACCGCGGCCGCGCCCTCCCTGAGTCCCGGCCAACCAATGTCCGTGGTCGGACGGAGACGCCGACCCGATCATCCTCGACCTGCGCGACGAGGCGGTGCGCCGACAACCGCGCTCGCTACGATCCACCGGTGCGGAACGACTGGGACGCGATCGTCGTCGGGCTCGGGGCCATCGGCTCCGGCGCGGTCTACTGGCTGAGCCGCCGGCTCGGCGACCGCGTCCTCGGCCTGGAGCAGTTCGAGCTCGGCCACACCCGGGGGGCCGGCCAGGACCACAGCCGGATCATCCGTCTCTCCTACCACCGCCCCGACTACGTCCGGCTCGCACGGCGGGCCTATTCGACCTGGGCCGAGGTCGAGGCGGAGAGCGGTGTCCGGATCGTCACGACGACCGGCGGACTGGACGTCGCGCCGCGCGAGGCCGCGATCCCCCTGGGCGACTACATCGATTCGATGACCGCCGAGAGCGTCCCCTTCGAGCACCTCGACGGTCCCGAAATCGCCCGGCGCTGGCCGCAGTGGCGGCTCGGTGACGAGCACCATGGACTCTTCCAGGCCGATGCCGGGATCGCCGACCCGAACCGCGCGAACGCGGCCCACCAGCGGCTCGCCCGGGCCCACGGCGCGACGCTCCTCGAGCACTCCCCGGTGACGCTGGTGCGGCACGCCGGCGGCGAAGTCGAGCTTCACCTGGCCGACGGCACGACCCATCGCGCGGCCCACGTCGTCCTCGCGGTCGACGCCTGGACCAACGGGCTCCTCGAGGCCTTCGACCGCCACCTGCCCCTGACGATCCTCGAGTCCCAGGTGACCTATTTCGCGGCCCCCGACCCCCAGGCGTTCGCGCCCGACCGCTTCCCGATCTGGATCTGGATGGACGATCCGTCGTTCTACGGCTTCCCGACCTACGGCGAGAACGGCCCGAAGGCGGCCGAGGATGTCGGCGGGGACGAGGCGACCCCAGAGACGCGGACGTTCACCCGGAACGAGCCGAGCTTCGCCCGGCTGACGGACTTCCTGGAGCGTCACCTGCCGCGCCATCTCGGGCCGGAGATCGTGACGAAGACCTGCCTCTACACCCTGACGCCGGACCGCGACTTCGTCGTGGATCGCCTGCCGGACCAGCCGAACGTGCTCGTTGCTCTCGGCGCCGCCCACGCGTTCAAGTTCGCCTCGGTCATCGGCCGCATCCTGAGCGAGCTCGTGGTCGACGGCGGCACCGCCTCCGCCGCCGAGATCGCCCGCTTCCGGATCGACCGGCCGATCCTGCTCGAGGCGAACCCCGTCACGAGCTTCCTGGTGTGAGGACGCGATGACGCCCCGCTCCGTCGATCACGAAGCGCCCCGCAAGCCGCCGCGCCTCCACGAAGGCGACACCGTCGGGATCGTCGCGCCCGCCAGCAGCTGGGAGAACCGCAGCGAGCTCCTCCGGGGGATCGCCGGCCTGGAGGCCTGGGGCCTGAAGGTCAAGCTCGGTGCCCACATCAACGACCGCCACGGCTACATGGCGGGCCGCGACGAGGATCGCGCCGCCGACCTCCACGCGATCCTTGCCGACCCCGAGGTCCGGGCGGTCGTCTGCCTCCAGGGCGGCTACGGGACGCCGCGCCTCATCCCGCTCCTCGACGAGGCCAGCTTCCGGGCGAACCCCAAGGCGATCTGTGGTTATAGCGACCTGACGACCCTCCACATCGCGGCCGCCCGGTGGGGCAACGTGATCAGCTTCTACTCGAACGGTGCGTCCGGGATCGGTGCAGCGGACGTGACGGACTTCTCGAAGGGGAGCCTCCGCCGGGCGTTGTTCAGCGCCGAGACCTACGGACCGATCGGGCCGAACCCGGACGATCCGTATGTCCGGACCGTCGTGGGCGGGCGGGCGACCGGGCGCCTGGCCGGCGGCTGCGCCGGGCTGCTGAGCAGCGCGATCGGGACGCGTCTCCAGCCGGACTTCCGAGGCCGGATCGTCATCCTCGAGGAGATCGAGAACGAGGGCTACATCCTCGACGGGATCCTGACCCAGCTCCGCAACGCGGGGTCGTTCGACGGTGCCGCCGGGATCGTCGTCGGTGACATCAAGACGAAATGGTCCGGCGGGATCGCCGAGCTCTCGGCCGAGGACATCGTCGAGGAGATCCTCGGGCCGCTCGGACTGCCGCTGATCTTCGGCCTCCCGGTCGGCCACAACAAGCACCACGCGACCGTGCCCCTCGGCGCGCTGGCAACGCTCGACGCGGACGCCGGCACGCTCGTCGTCGAGGAGGTCGTGACCGCCGACTGAGCCCCGTCGCGAGCTCGCCGACCTCGCAAGATCGCGGGATCGCGCTGCGAGTCTGCATTGCGTTGGGTCCTCCGCCTGTAGGACACTCCGCTGCACCGTCGCCGGGGCCACCCCAGCGATCGACGGAGCTCGCGCCGGGGGCGCGGGCACGAGGAGGAGATGTCGATGCGTTCGCCCCTGCGTGGCCGCGCCGCTCGTGCGCTGGCCGCCCTCGCCCTCGTCTTCGCCGCCCTGCTGCCCGGCGCGGCCGTGCCCGCTGCCGCAGCCGACCCGGTCGTCCTCACCGTCGGGACGACGCAGGACCTCGATTCGTCGAACCCATTCAACACGGCGCTCGTGTCGGGCTACGAAGTGTTCCAGATGACCTACGACCTGCTGGTGGAGTTCGACAAGGACACCCACCCGGCGCCGGGCTTCGCAGACTCCTGGGTGCGGTCGCCCGACAAGGTCACCTTCCATATTCGCGACGGGATGCAGTTCTCCGACGGGACGCCGGCCACCTCGAAGGACGTCTGCTTCTCGTGGGGGCTCGCGATGGACGCAATCAAGAACGGTGCGAACATCGGCTACGGCTACCTCGACCCGAACGTGAAGGACGCCGGCGTCACGAAGATCGAGTGCCCGGATGCCAGCACGTTCGTCGCGTACACGACCGACCAGTCCGACCGGATCTTCCAGGTCTACATGCCGATCCTGCCCCAGCACGTCTGGTCGAAGTACAACTACAAGACGATCGCCGACCAGAAGTTCGATGGGCCGCTCGTGGGCACCGGGCCGTACACCCTCGTCGAGTGGAAGACCGGACAATTCACGCGCTTCGTTCGCAACCCGCACTACTGGGGCAACAAGGGCTTCGCCGACAATGTCGTGATCCGGTTCTTCCCGGACCAGACCGATGTCATGGTCCAGGCCTTGAAGTCGGGCGAGCTCGACTACGCCCACGACGTCAACCCCGACCAGTTCAAGGCCCTCGCTGCCGACAAGGCCTACACAGCCGTCGCCGGCAAGGCGAACGGCTGGAGCCAGCTGGCGTTCAACACCTATGGCACCGGGACCGGCAAGACGATCAAGGACGGCGGACCGTCGACCCAGGCACTGCTCGACCCCGCCTTCCGCGACGCCCTCGGCTACGCCGTCGATCACAAGGCGCTCGTTGAGCGTGTCCTGGGCGGATACGGCGACCCCGGGACGACGATCGTGCCGCCCATCCTGTCGGATTGGCACGTCGAGCCCGACCATCCGCGCAGCTTCAGCATCGACGTCGCCAAGCAGAAGCTCGACGCCGCCGGCTACCCGCTCGACTCTACCGGCAAGCGGCTCGACAAGCAGGGCAAGCCGATCGTGCTCCGGCTCGTCCACCCCAACTCCAATGACAGCTACGCCAAGTCGGCCCAGTTCGTGAAGGAGTGGTACGGCCAGCTCGGGATCGACGTGAACGTCCAGAGCCTGGACAGCGACACGCTCACGAACCTGATCCTGCCGCCGCCCGACGGCAAGGCCAAGTACGACATCGAGCTCTGGGGATGGAGTGGCAACCCGGACCCGAACGGCCTGACGATCGTGTTCCGTTGCGACCAGATCGACAACCTGTCGGACAGCCAGTACTGCAACCCGGACTACGACAAGCTCTACGACGAGAACTCGAAGGAGTCCGGCCAGCAGCGACACGACACGCTGGCGAAGATGCAGAACCTGATCTACGACCAGGCGCCCTACGACGTCCTGTATTACGACTCGAACCTCGACGTCTACCGGAACGACCGGTTCGCCGGTTGGCAGAACATGCCGGCCGACGGAACGCCGTTCTTCACCTACTCGGACCTGAACTACACGCTGCTCACCGACGCGACCATCCAACCGTCGCCAGCACCGACCGTGTCTGCGCCGGCCGGGGCCTCGGCCGCGCCGAGCGCGGAGCCCCAGACCAGCTCCACCGCAGGCAGCGGCTCGAACACGACCCCACTCCTCATCCTCGCCGCCCTCGTGGTCGTCGTCGTGATCGGCGGGTTGCTGTGGAGCCGGCGTCGTCGGACGGCGTCGGTCGAGGACGAGTAGCCGTCATCAGGCCGTGAGACACGGGGCGAGGATCGTCGAGCCTGAGCCTCGCCCCGCGTTCACGACCGGCTTCGCGTCCGTGCCCGCGACGGCGATCGGGTGAGCGCACGCTACTTCCTGCGCAAGCTGGCGCAGGCCATCGTCACGGTCATCGCGATCGTGCTCCTCAACTTCGTCCTGTTCCGGATGATGCCGGGTTCTCCGGAGCGCGCGACGAAGAACCCCCATCTGACGCCCGAGTTCGTCGCGGCCGAGCGGGCGAAGTGGGGCCTCGACAAGCCGCTGTTCCCGGATCAGCTCGTGGCCTTCGTCGAGTCGACGGCGACCGGCGACCTGGGCTACTCGATCAAGTACCGCGGCCAGCCCGTGACGGGGGTCGTCATGGGCGCGGCCGGGCCGACGGTGCTCCTCATCGGGCTGGGCGAGGCCCTCGCGATCGTCATCGGCCTGTGGCTCGGCGCTCGCTCCGGCTGGCGTCGGGGCGGGGTGATGGACCGCATCGGGAACGCGTTCAGCCTGATCTTCTATTCGATGCCCTACTTCGTGATCGGCATGCCCCTGATCATCATCTTCGCCGCCGGCCTCGGCTGGTTCCCGACCTCCGGCATGACCACCCCGGGGGACAAGACGCCGGTCGCTGCCGTCATCGACCTCGCCCGCCACCTCGTGCTGCCGCTGACGGCCGTCACCCTCGGTCTTGTCGGGGCGTATTCGATCCTGATGCGCTCGTCGATCATCGAGACTCGATCCGAGGACTACATCACGACGGCCCGCGCGAAGGGCCTCCCGGACGCGCGGATCCTGCGCTCGCACGCCTTTCCCAATGCCTTGCTGCCCATGGTCACGCTGATCGCGATCAACCTCGGCTACGTCGTCGCCGGGGCGATCACCGCGGAGATCGTGTTCAACTGGCCCGGCCTCGGGCTGCTCACCGTGCAGGCGCTCGACGCGCGCGACTACCCGCTCCTCCAGGGCATCTTCCTGCTGATCGGCGTGTCGGTGGTCTTCGCGAACTTCGCGGCGGACATCGTGTACGGCTATCTCGATCCGCGGGTGCGGGTGTGAGCGTCACGGGTCTCGCCGGCACCGAGCTCGGCGCCGGGCGCTGGACGGGTACCGGCCGACGGGCGCGCGACTTCGCGGCGCGTCTCCTCGGCCGCGCGGACGGCCTCGTGGGCGTGGTGATCCTCGGGTTTTTCACCCTCCTCGCGCTGTTCCCCTCGTTCTTCGTCGGACCACTCCAGGGCGTCCTGTCCGCGACCGGCGCGCCGCTCGAGCCTCCGAGCGCGACCTACCTGTTCGGGACCGATGAGCTCGGCCGGGATCTCCTGAACCTGACGGTGCATGGGGCGCGGATCTCGATGGTCATCGGCTTGATGGCGACGATCATCACGATCGTGATCGGGTCGCTCGTCGGGATCGTCGCCGGGTTCGTCGGCGGCGCGGTCGACAACGTGCTGATGCGCCTGTCCGATTTCTTCCTCGTCCTGCCGACGATCGTCCTCGCCCTGATCCTCGCGCCGATCATTCTCGACATCATCGGTCCGGAGGCGGAGTTCCTCGGGATCCGGGCCACCCTGCTCGTGATCGTGATCGTCATCGGCCTGACGAGCTGGGCGACGACGGCACGCGTCATCCGTAGTCAGGTGCTGTCGCTGAAGTCCCGCATGTTCGTCGACCGGGCCCGGGTCATCGGATCGGGCCCGGGCCGGATCATGCGCCGCCACATCCTGCCGAACGTCGTGAACCTGATCGTCGCCCAGGCGGTCCTGACGTTCGCGACCGCCGTGTTCACGGAGACGACGCTCGCGTTCATCGGTCTCGGCGACCCGGCCGCGCCGTCGTGGGGCCAGATCCTGAACAGCGCGCAGTCCGCCGGCGCTCCGGGCCTCGGAGCGTGGTGGTACATCGTGCCGCCGGCCGTATCCGTCGTCCTCGTGGTGCTCTCGTTCACGATGCTCGGCAACGCCCTCGACGACGTCCTGAACCCGAAGGCGGCGAGCCGCCGGTGATGGATCGCGGTGCGAGCGCCGACCCGGTGCCCGGCCCACACGCCACCGCGGACGCCGCGCCCGCCGAGCCGGCCACCGCCGATTCGAGTGCCGTCCGCGGTCGCCGCCGATGGCCGCTGCCCCGGCAGGC
>DATLVO010000212.1:0-32519 GCA_035577485.1 Verrucomicrobiia bacterium | reverse complement strand
CTCGAGCCCGGTCGAGCGGAGGAACACGGAGATGTACGGGATGTACGCCGCCACCGCCCCGAACAGGAGGGCGTAGACGATGGCCGGTCGGACGACGGACGAACCGGACGGCGGCGAAGGAGCAGGCCGCGGAGCAGGCGGCGATGGAGCAGCGGGCGACGGAGGCGGCGACGCCGCCGGCACGGGCGATCCGGCCGGCGGCGATCCGGCCGGGGACGGCAGCGGGCGCATCGACCCAGACTGCCGCATCCGGCGGGCGGGCGTCAGATCAGCCGGGCCGGCGGCTCACCACGTGGATCGCGATCACCGGCCCGGCGCGATTGCTTACTGGCAGGGCGCCCGACAGGACACGAAGGTGTTCGTCGTCGTAGCCGAGTGGGCCGCGGTGAGGGTGTCGTTCGTCTCGATGTTGAAGATCGGGCCGTACATGTTCGACTGGCCCGAGTAGCCGTACGAGTTGAGCGACTGGATCGTGCCCGTGTTGCCCGTGCTCGTGCCGTCGGCACTCGCGAAGCCCGAGAACCAGGGCCCGCCCGACGATCCGCCGGTCATGCCGCAGGCGAGCTTGTAGTTCGTGTTGCTCGTCAGGGCGTCGAAGCCGACCGGTCCCTGGCAGTAGGTCAGGTCGTTGCCGTGGTACTTGCCAGCGGCCGGATAGCCGAACGCATCCACGACGGTCCCCGAGCCGACGGACGAGGGTGTCAGGCCGAACGTCCCGAGGGCGTCGAGCTGGGTGCCGTTGGACCCGGCGCCGACGACGGCGAAGGCCCAGTCGTAGTGGGTGGCTCGCGTGTTGAAGCCGCCGGCAGAGGCGAAGCCGTCGTTGATCACCAGCGCCGATGCCGTCCAGCAGCCGTAGGCCGTGGCCGAGCAGCTGAACGTCGGGCTGCTGTCGAACTGCGGGATGAACATCCAGTTCGTCGCGAACGCCGAGGAGCTGTGGATGACGGACTCGTCGTATGCGCAGTGGCCGGCGGTGACGACCAGCGTGTACGCCGATCGGGAGTCGGTCAGGGCGGTGCCGCTGCAGACCCACGAGCCGCCGGCCATGTTGAAGAAGACCTTTCCGGTGAGCCGGTACACGTCGCCCTTGCCGTTCGGCCACGAGGCGCCGGTCGTGGTCCCGCCCGTTCTGCCTCCGGGCTTGCCCTTGTCGGGCGCAATGTGGAAGCCGCGCGCCGGGTCGAGCACGAAGTCGCGCGGCACGGCGGCGCGCATCCGCGCCTCCGTCCAGTACGCGACGATCGCATCGTGGCGCGAGGTGGCGCCAGTACCCCCTCCCGCGGCGGCCCCGGTGGCCAGGATCGGCAGGCCGGCCAGGACGAGCAGGAGGGCGAGGGCGGCGGAACGCCGTGAGCGCATGGACGGATCTCCGGGGGCGTGGTAGACGCTGCACAGCAAACGCGAGGGGCACGGCCGGGTCAAGTCCGGCGCATGACAGACGGCGTGTCTGATGGTGCCGCCGGGCACCGCCACGCACGCGCCTGGGGCTTCGTCGCCGATCTGCAAGCCTGAGCCTGCCCGTTCCGTGCCGGCCATACGGCGCGATCGGCGACATTCGCAACATGGCGCAGACCGTGCTCTTTTCCCGTTACCGCTTGCAGGAGGCCGTCGGAACCGGCGGTTCGGCCGAGGTCTGGCGCGCCCTCGACACGAAGACCGGCGACGAGGTCGCCGTCAAGCGCCTGCATCCGATCGTCCTCGCCGACGAGGCCGGGCGGGCGCGGCTGCGACGCGAGTTCGAGGCGCTCCGGGCGCTCGACGAGCCGCACATCGTCCGCGTCCGCGATCTGCACGTGGGCAGGCGCGAGGCGGCGATGGTCCTCGACTACGTCCCGGGGCCGTCGCTCGCGACGCGCCTCGCCTCGACCGCCGACGGCCAGCCGGCCTTCAGTCCCGAGGAAACCGTGGGTGTCGTCGCCGATGTCGCGGCGGCCCTGACCGCGGCCCACAAGGCCGGGATCGTCCACCGCGACGTGACCCCGGGCAACATCCTCCTCGCGTCCGACGGCGAGGCCCGCCTGACCGACTTCGGGATCGCCCACGGCGAGGCTGACACGACCGCCGTGACCGCGACAGGTCAGCTGATGGGCACGATGCGCTATCTCGCCCCGGAGCAGCTCCGAGGCGCGGCGTCGACGCCGGCGAGTGACCTCCACTCGCTCGCCGCGGTGGCGTACGAGATGCTGGCTGGGCGGCATGCCTACGACGTCTCGACGCCGGTCGCCCTCGCGGAGGCCCAGGCCGCGGGACCGGCCCCGATCGCGACCGTGTCGCCGGCAGTCGACGCCGTCGTGCGGCGGGCGCTGGCGGTCGATCCAGCCGATCGGCCGGAGAGCGTCGCGGCCTTCGCCGACGCCCTCGAGGCGGCGGTGGCCGCCGAGCCCACCGCGGTCATCCCGATCGAGCCGGTGGTCGTCGCCGCGGCCCCGACTCGAGCGGCGGATGTCGCCGTCGCGTCGCCGGCCCGCGCGGCGGCCATCCACGGGCCGGTACCGGCAGCGGCCGGCCTCGCCGATCGTTCCGCGGGAACGCTGGAGGAACCACGCGTTGCCGGCGTCTCGGCGTGGATCGGCGTCGCGCTCGCGCTCCTGTTCATGGTCGGGTTCCTCGTGGCCGCCTTGTCGAGCGATCTGGGGACGTCCGCCGCGACCGGTGCGAGCCCACGCGCGACCGACCCGACAGCGCCCCCGACGCCCGCGGCGACGCCCGCGCCGAAGAAGCCCGGCCATGGCCACGGCCATGGGGGCAACGGCGGAGGCGACGGCTGACAACTGGCCGACACCCCTGAAGAAACCGAGCCGTCGGCGCCTCGTACCTGGCGAGCACCCACGACAGACCTGGTGCTCGCAGAAAGGTACGGATCCGGAAATGACCCAGTCTCACCCGTCCTCGTTCGACGGACGGCTCCGGCTCACCCTGGTCCAACCGGCTCCACGCGCCGACACGGACACCGTCGCGTTCGACCGCGAGCTCATGCTGACGTTTTCGGAGCCGATCGCCGCGGCCGACGTCGACGCGTCGATCCTCGAAGGTCTCGACACCGACAGCTGAGCCGGACACCGAGCCGAAGTCGAGCGCGGCCCACGACGGGCCGCGCTCGTCGATTCAGCCGCGCGATTCCGCCGTCACGGTCGCGAGCGCCGCGAGGATCTCCTCGCCGTACCGATCGAGCTTCGTCGGACCCATCCCGCGGACGCGACGCAGCGCCGCGAGCGACGCCGGTCGCAGATCCGCGATCGCGGCGAGCGTCGTGTCGTGGGCCACGACGTACGCGGGGACCGCGTCCTCGCGGGCGCGGGTCGTCCGCCACGCGCGAAGGGCCGCCATCACCGGCCCCTCGTCGGCCTGTGAGCGGCGCGTCGCCGGCGCGACGGACTCGGCCGCCCCGTCGGCGTGCCGGAAGACGGGTCGTGCCGGGCTCCGCGCGAGGCCGTCGAGGAAGCGGCTGCGCTGGCGACGGGCGTCGCGACCCCGGGTCTCGCGGCGGTCCGCCCACGAGAGATGGAGCATCCGGCGGGCTCGGGTGATGCCGACATAGAAGAGCCGCCGCTCCTCCGCCAGCGCATCCGGCTCGTCGATCGCCTGGCGGATGGGGAGCGAACCGTCCTCGAGCATCGGCAGGATGACCGCGTCCCACTCCAGGCCCTTCGCCCGGTGGTAGGTCAGGAGGTTGACGCCGTTCGTGGACCCCGCGCGCTCGTGGGCGGCTCGTCGTCGCAGCTCGGCGAGGACCGCGTCGGCGTCGGTCGCCGGGTCCGCCGCGACGAGCTCGTCCACGATCGCGAGGAACGTCTCGAGCGCGGCCGCGCGCTCGCGGGCCTCGTCGCCTCGGGCGGCCTCGGGCGGCTCCGAGGAATCGTGCCCCAGCTCCTTCGCGAGCAGCGCCCGGATCGCGATGGCGAGGGTCGGGCCGGTCGCCTCGATCCCCGCCCGCCGAACGGCAGCGACCGCGGCGACGATCTCGCGCCGCTCGTAGAACCGGATGCCACGCACGACATACGCGATTCCGGCCCGCGTCAGCGCCTCCTCCAGCGGGGCGAGCTGGGCGTTCATCCGGACGAGGATCGCGATCTCGCCGGCTTCGACCTGCTCGGCCGCCGGCACGGACCCGCCGCCCTTCGGCCCTTCGGTCACCCCGCTGCCGAGCCCGACCAGCCAGCCGCGGATCCGGGTGACGATCGCCGCAAGCTCGGCGTCCGCGTCCTGATGGCGAGAAAAGGTCGGCGGCGGTCCGGCCGGACGGGTCGCCGTCAGCCGCTTCGTCCGGCCGTCGTGGGCGAGGAGGCGATTGGCGAGGTCGAGGATCTGGGGCGACGAGCGGTAGTTCTCGGTCAGGGCGACGATCCGGGCACCGGGATGACGCGACGCGAACCCGGTCAGATACGACGACGTCGCCCCGGTGAACGTGTAGATCGTCTGGTCCTCGTCGCCCACGACCGAGACGTCGGTCGAGTCGCCGGCCCAGAGCTCGAGGAGCCGCTGCTGGAGCGGACTCGTGTCCTGGTACTCATCGACGCTGAACCACGACTTCCGCGACCGGACGACGGCAGCTGCCTCGGGATCGCTCGTGAGCAGCTCCGCGGTCGCCGCGAGGATGTCGTCGAAGTCGATCCGGTTCGCCCGTGCCTTCGCCCGCTCGTAGTCGGCGAACACGCGCCGCATCAGGTCGACGGGGAGCGGCGGCGTCCGATCGCCGAGCGCGGCCTCGTACCCCGCCGGATCGACCCCGCGGCTCTTCGCCCACTCGATCTCGGTCGCCAGGTCGCGGACCGCGGAGAACCGGTAGTGGCCGGGCAGCCCGCGGGCGATCCGGATGAGGATCGGCAGCTTCGTGTCGAGGATGTCGGGCAGCGGCTCGCCGTCGTGGCGCGAGGGCCAGAAGTGGCGGAGCTGGGAGAGGGCGTGGGCGTGGAACGTCCGGGCGACGACGCCCGGCAGCCCGAGACCCGCGAGCCGCTCCACCATCTCGCCGGCCGCCTTGTCGGTGAACGTCACGATGAGGACCTGGTCCGCCGCGACGACGCCGGTCGCGATCGCGTAGGCCGCCCGGCGGCTCACGACCCGTGTCTTGCCGGTTCCGGCGCCGGCCAGGATCGCCAGCGGGCCGCGCGTCGTGACGACGGCCTCGCGCTGGGCTTCGTTCAGGTCCTCGAGCAGGCGGTCGGCGTCGGCCCGCGGTGCGATGGCCACTCCGACCCCCGATCAGCTCCCCGGCGGGGTGGTCCCGTCGGCGGCGTCGGCGGTCTCGGCGGCGCCGCTGGCCGCGGCCGGCCCGACCGGCTCGAGATCGATCGTCCGGACCTGGCGCGTGCGACCGGCTTCCGTCCGGACCACCGCCGAGGGGATCGCGCCCGTCGTCAGCCGCTCGATCGTCGCCACCTCGCCCGAGTAGAGCCCCGCCCCGGCGATCCGGACGCGGTCCCCGACCTTCAGGCCCGCCCGACCTGCGGTTGCCGAGAGATTGATCGAGGCGACGGTCGGGCGGACGTACGGGGTGTCCGGTCCACCCGGGCCTCCCGGTTCACCTGGACGGGGTGTCCTGGCGGGGGCATTGCGCGGCGGCGGGTAGACGGTCTTGCGCTTGCGGGGGGGCACAGGCTGGTCGGTCCTCCGGGTTCGTGATGCGAAACGGCCTGTGCATCATGCCACGCCGCGATCACCGCGCCGTTTGCGGCCGCTCAATGGGCGACCATCCGACCGCTCAACGGCCGACGATCCGCCCGAGCTGCGGGTAGTCCACGCAGAGGCCGTCGGCGTCGAACGAAAGCTCCGACACGAAGGTCGAGTCGAGCGCGCGGTACTCGATCCGACGCAAGCCGTCGGCGCCCGCGCCGAGCGTCGTGTAGCGCTGGCCGGATCGCCGGACCGCGAGCCCGGGCACCGTCACGAAGGCCATGACGAAGTCGAGAGAACCGTCCCGGCGGAGCAGGTCGTGCCGGAGGACGGGCATCGTGTTCGTCAGCGGGCAGTTGCCGAGATCGCAGTCGAGCGCCCCGGCGACCGCGGCCGGGTCGCCACCCGGCGGCTCGAGATCGACGTCGCCATTCGCGGTGGCCTCGATCGTCCAGGCACCCCCGTCGGTGCGACGCAGCTCGAGCGTCCGCCCCCAGCCGTCGCCGCGCGACCGCACCTCGAGCGCCGAGGTGACCCAATCGGGTCCGGTCTCGAGACGGAACTCGAGGTGGAACGGGACGGGATCCCAGCCGATGGCGACACCCGTCGCCGCGAGCCGATCGGCCCCCAGCTCGACGTTGACGAGCTCGACGCCGTAGCCGTTCTCCTTGTCCCAGGCCACGGTGCGATGCCGCTGCAAGACGCTCACCGGCCGGCCGCGTGCGTGGGGCGGGGGCGTTTCGAAGACATCTGCCTCCTGCGCGGCGATCCTGGGCCCGCGGATTCGATGGTCGGTTGGGGCACCATGGAGGGCACGACACAAGGAGTCAACCGATGACCAAGCGACGGATCGCCGGCCCGGCCGGCGCGCTGAACGTCGACGACGCGGGGGCCGGCGGCCTGCCGGTCCTCTTCCTCCACGGCTTCGGCGGGAACAGCAGCCACTGGGCCGCCCAGCTCGACCATCTCCGGCCGAGCCGGCGCGCCATCGCGATGGACCTGCGGGCGCACGGCGGCTCGGATCGGCCGGCCGACGGCGATGTCTCGGTCGAGGCGCAGACGGCTGACGTCGCCGCCGTCCTGGACGGGCTCGACATCGAGCGGGCCGTGCTCGTCGGCCACAGCCTCGGAGGCGCGATCGCCATCGCCGCAGCCGGCGCCATGCCCGAGCGGATCGCCGGCCTCGTCCTCGTCGCGGCGCCGGGCAAGGTGCCCGAGGAGATGGCCGGCAAGATCGTCGGCGCGATGGAGGCCGACTACGAGAAGACCGCCGCCGGCTACTGGGACCAGCTCACCGCCGGCGCCCGGCATGCCGTCGCCGAACAGATCGCGGCGGAGCGGGATGCCCTCGATCCCGAGACCGGGCTGGCGATCATCAAGGCAACCTTCGCGTTCGATCCGCTGCCGGCCCTCCGCCGGTACCACGGTCCGAAGATCGCGATCGTGACCCCGCGCGGCACGGCGCCCCACGATCTCCAGAACCTCGTCGACGACCTGCCGCACCGCGTCGTCGAGGGCACGAGCCACTTCGTCCAGATGGACGACCCGGCGACGGTCAACGCGATCCTCGACGAGTTCCTCGCCCGGGTCGACGCCGGCACGGCGGATCCGCCGGCTCCGGTCGCCGCCGCTCGGTAGCGCGCGGGCCGAGGCCGGCGTGCGCGCCCGCGCGGGCCCTCGGTCAGCGGGCGCGCATGCGGTTGTTCTTCGCGTCGTGCGTGATCTCGGCCAGGCCGAGCGCCTCGAGAAGCGGCGGCATATACACGCCGAACCGGCCGCGGAGGCCCTTCTTCAGGCCGTACCAGCCGCCGCGCGGGTTCGACGCGGACCGTCCCCAGGCCTCGACCGAACCATCGGGCGCCGGCTTCTGCTCATCGGTTCCACCGAGTGGCATCCAGTCGCCGTGGGCCTTGAGCATCGCGTGGAGCTCCTCGATCGCCCGCGCGTCGTACAGCAGCTTCGTGCCGCCGACCTGGCAGACGATCGTCGGCGGATCCGACGCGTCATCGCGGTACATCGTGTACTCGGACGTGCCGGGCGGAGTCTTCAGGACCCATGGATCGTCCTTGGTGCCGCTTCCCTGCGCCATCCGTCGCCTCTGTCTCGGTGCATCTGGCCGTGGCCCCCGGAACCGGTGTCCGTCGCCAGATCGCCACGGTAGCATTCGCCGATGACCGACCCCGCTCAACGGAGCGTCGCTCCCGATTCCCCCTCGGTCCCGGCCGATCGCACCGCCGACATCCAGGTCGTCGACGACCCGGCGAAATCGCGCTACGAGGCGCGTCTCGGGGAGCGTGTCCTCGGCATCGTCGACTATGAGCTCGACGCCGACGCGGGCCGCATCGTCCTCGTCCACACCGAGGTCCGGCCCGACGCGGAGGGCATGGGCGTCGGTAGCCGGTTAGCGAAGGGCGCGCTCGAGGACATCCGGGCGCGCGCCCTCCACGTCACGGTCGAATGCCCGTTCGTCACGGTGTACCTGAAGCGGCATCCGGACGAGTTCCAGGATCTCCTCCCGCGCTGAGACGCGGCGGCGATGCGGCCCCCGACGGCCCGGCGCCGAGCGGCCGGCCCCAGGGCCCACGAGCGAGCTGCTTGGTTGTGATTCCTTCAGCCTCTTCGGACGATTCCGCATCTTGACCGACGGGCAATCGGGAGGAAGATTGGCGCTGGAACCGTTGTTCCGTCGTCGCAAACTCGTTGAGGCAAGGGGTGATGCGATGCGCGAGCGCGCAGAGGCACTCCTGGCGAGGTGGCGCGAGGCAGAACGCCGGCACGCGCAGACCCCAGCCGGGTCATTGGAGTGGGAACAGACCCGTCGCGACGTCGTCGAGGAGCGGCGTCGGTACCAGGAGGCCGTGGAGGAGGTCACGTCCTACGGCGTCCGGGAGCCCGAAGCGGTCGGTCAACCAGCCGACTGACGCGGCCAGGCCGAGCACGCCCGCGGTGGCCTGCGACCCTCAGCGTCGCCGTGTCCGGCCGAGCCACGCGACGAGCGGCAGCAGCAGCATCGGGATCTCCAGCGCCGAGTAGAGCGCGCCACCGCCGCGCGAGTTGACGATCGATGCCGCCCAGTCGGCCCAGAGGCCGCCGAACGGGACCGATGCGAGGGCGACGGCGGCGGCCGCGACCCACCACGAGCGGCGCCACGCCCCGAAGAGCGCGAACGGTGCGAGGCTCGGCTTCACGAGCACGAACACGGACGGCCACGCGTAGATCACGCCGAGCGCCAGCGCCGCCATCGACCAGATGACCGGGTTGCCGGTCCAGGTCTTGAGGAGCGTCGTCGGGTTGGCGATGCAGAGCGCGATCAGCGGCCAGGCCTCGGGGCGTGGCCGCAGCGTCCGGACGGCCCAGGCGGTGATCGCGATCGGGATCGTCCACCACAGGAGCGCGCCGATCGCCATCGGGAGCACCGCGAAGGGCACGAACAGCACCAGCGCGAACGGCGGGTACAGGACGTCGCCCGCGGCGATCTCGTACGGACCGGCGAGTTGCCGCGGGTCGTAGAACGGGCCACCGTGCAGCCACCGGAGGGTCACGTCCCGGTAGAGCGTGGCGTCGACGCCGAAGGGCTGCTCCAGGGGATGGGGCGTCACGAGCACGAACAGGACCGGCAGCACGAAGATCGCGAGCGACAGGGCGAAGGCCATCCGCGGTCTCGCCAGCGGCCGGGTCGCCGGGATCGGGTCGAACCCGCGCTCGCTCACCTGCGCATCATGCCCGCCGCACGGAGCCGGAGCGGCCCGAATCGAAAGGGCGGAGTCCCCTTCGACTCCGCCCTCCCCTCATCCCCCGGGGGTGATTCAGCCGGTCAGCGGCCAGCCGCCACCGTCGTGAGGACCTCGCGGGCCTTGGCCGGGTTGTTCGTCACGAACCCGACGCTGACCTCGCCGCCGGTCATCGCGGTCGGGAAGATCGCGTCGATGTTGACGCCGGCCTGCGCCAGGCGGCGCGTGGCCTTGCCGAGCGAGCCGGGCTGGTGGGCCAGGCTCACCTCGGTGATCTCGAGCTCCTTGAACTTCGCGTTGATGCTCTGGAGCACCGAGCGCGTCGTGGCATCGTCGGCCGTCGTGATCGCCGCTCGGCCGCCATCGCCGCAGGTCGCGCCCGTGACGTTGGTGATGTTCACGCCCTTGGCTCCGAGCGCCTCTGCGACGTCGGCGAGCTTGCCGGGCTTGTTCTCCAAATCGACCAGGAACGCGTTCATGGCGAACCTCCTCGAACTGCGTTCGGCCCGTCCGAGACGGCTGCGTACCACCTCGAGGGCGGGTCGGGAGACCACCAATTTTACCCCCCATGGCCAGCCCGGTCGACCATGGCGCTCGGCGACGGCGTCCACACGCAGGGCTTCCCACAGGGCCGCCGTTCAGGCCTCGAGCGCCTCCAGGGCGTCGAGCATCAGCGGGAGGCGGACCGTAAACGCGGTGTCCCCGACCGCACTTTCGACCGCGATCTGCCCGCCGTGCTGTTCCACGATGTGGCGCGTTCCGGCCAGGCCGATGCCGCTCCCACTCACCGTTCCGGCGATGTTCGTCGCGCGGTAATAGGGCTCCCAGACCCGCTCGATCTCGCCGGGCGGGATCCCGATCCCGTGATCCCGGACGACGATGACCGCCCACCGCTCGTCGCCGCTTCCCTCCTCCGACACCTCGATCGCGACGTCGCCGCCCCGCGGGCTGTACTTCACCGCGTTCGACACGAGGTTGGCGACGATCCGCTCGATCCGGGCCTCGTCCCAGTCGCCGAGGATGCGATGGAGCTCGGTCTCGACGCGGATGCTGTGGCGCGGGCTGATCTTCTGGTATTCGGCCGCGAGCCGCCGGACGATCCCGACGAGGTCCGCCGGCGCGACGTCGAGCTCGAGCTCGTGGCCCATCCGGACCCGGGTCAGGTCGAGCAGCTCGTCGACGAGGCGGACGAGCTGGGCGGTGCTCTCGTCGATGACCGCGAGGCCCTCCGCGATCTCGACCGAGCGGTCGCGGTCCGTGCGGCCGAGGGCCCGCTGGAGCAGGTTCGCGTTGCCCTTGATGATCGTGGCCGGCGTCTTCAGGTCGTGCGAGATCGCGGCGAGGAACTCGTCTTTCTGGCGGTCGAGATCGCGGAGCGGGCTGATGTCCTGGAAGACGGTGACGCCCCCGGCCGGATGGCCCTGGCCGTCGCTCAGCGGCGCGCTGTTCACGAGGATCGGCACGTCCCGGCCGGTGACCGGGTTCGAGATCATCAGCTGCTCGCCCCGAACCGTCTCGCTCTGGAACACTGCGCGCGCCAGGGGGTGGTCCTTCGGGAGGAACGCACCGCCGTCGACCCGGCGCGTGATCGGCGCCGCCTCGGACTCCAGGCTCACGGTCTCCGGGACGATGCCCATGATCTCGGTCGCGGCGGCATTGCTCAGATAGACACGCCCGAAGGCGTCCGCGAGGAGGATGGCCTCCGGCATCACGTCGACGACCTGGCGCAGGCGCGCGAGACCGGTCTCCGCCTCGGCACGAGCCGCCTGTTCCTGGACGAGGTCCTCGGCGCGCATGTTCGCCGTGATCGTGCTGAGCACGATCCCGATGCTCTCGCCGAGCTGGTCGAGGAACGCGAGGTGGATCTCGCTCAGCTCCTCGATCGAGGCCAGCTCCAGGACGGCGCGCGTCTCGTCCTCGAACAGGATCGGCAGGATGACGACCGATCGCGGCGTGGTGCTGCCGAGGCCCGACTGGATGGGCGCGTAGTCCGGCGGCACGTCCCGCAGCCGGATCCGCTGGCGATCCTCAGCGCACTGCCCGATGAGGCCCTCGCCGAACGGGATCTCGGCCAGCGGCGCGGGCTTCAGCTGACGGGGATAGGTCGCGAGGAGCGTCAGACGGGGCGGCTCCGATTCCGGGTTGGCCAGGTAGAACAGGCCGCGCTGGACCTCGGCGAGCGGCGCCAGCTCGGACAGGATCATCCGGCCGACGGTCCGCAGGTCGCGCTGGCCCTGGAGCATCCGCCCGAACCGGGCGATGTTCGTCTTCAGCCAGTCGATCTCCTGGCTCCGCTGGGTCGTCACCCGCAGGTTCCGGATCATCTCGTTGACGTCGTTCTTCAGGAGCTCGACCTCGCCCTGGGCCTGGACCTGGACCGACCGGGACAGGTCGCCGCGCGTTACCGCCGTTGCGACCTCGCCGATCGCCCGGACCTGGGTCGTGAGGTTCGCCGCGAGCTGGTTGACGTTATCGGTCAGGTCCTTCCACGTTCCACCGACCCCGTGGACGTCGGCCTGGCCGCCGAGCTTGCCCTCCGTGCCGACCTCGCGGGCGACACGGGTGACCTCCGACGCGAACGCGTTGAGCTGGTCGACCATCGTGTTGATCGTGTCCTTCAGCTCGAGGATCTCGCCGCGGACGTCGACGGTGATCTTCTTCGAGAGGTCGCCGCGGGCCACAGCCGTCGTGACGTCGGCGATGTTGCGGACCTGCCCGGTCAGGTTTCCGGCCATCGAGTTGACGTTGTCGGTGAGGTCCTTCCACGTTCCGGCGACGCCGCGGACCTCTGCCTGGCCGCCGAGCTTGCCCTCCGTGCCGACCTCGCGAGCGACGCGCGTGACCTCGCTGGCGAAGGCGTTGAGCTGGTCGACCATCGTGTTGATCGTGTCCTTCAGCTCGGCGATCTCGCCCTGGACGTCGACCGTGATCTTCTTGCTCAGATCGCCCTTGGCGACGGCCGTCGTCACCTCGGCGATGTTCCGCACCTGGCCGGTCAGGTTGCCGGCCATCGAGTTGACGTTGTCGGTCAGGTCCTTCCAGGTGCCCGCGACCCCGCGGACCTCCGCCTGGCCGCCGAGCTTGCCCTCCGTGCCGACCTCACGGGCAACCCGCGTCACCTCGCTCGCGAGCGCGCTCAGCTGGTCGACCATTGTGTTGATCGTGTCCTTGAGCTCGAGGATCTCGCCCTGGACGTTGACGTGGATCTTCTTGCTCAGGTCGCCCTTGGCGACCGCGGTCGTGACCTCCGCGATGTTCCGGACCTGGGTCGTCAGGTTGCCGGCCATGAAGTTCACGTTGTCGGTGAGGTCTTTCCACACGCCGGCGACGCCCTTGACGTCCGCCTGCCCGCCGAGCTTGCCTTCGGTGCCGACCTCGCGGGCCACGCGGGTGACCTCCGACGCGAACGCGTTCAGCTGGTCGACCATCGTGTTGATCGTGTCGGCTAGGCGTCGGTACTCGCCCTTGAGCGGCTGGCCGTCGATCTCCGTCGCCATGCGGCGGGAGAGGTCGCCGCGGGCCACGGCATCGAGGACGCGGCTGACCTCGAGCATCGGCGCGGTCAGGTCGAAGACGAGCTGGTTGACCGCCTCCTCGCTGCGCGCCCAGCTGCCGGACGGCGCGATCGAGACGCGGTGGCTGATCCGGCCCTCCCGGCCGACCGCCCGGCTGATCCGGCGCAGCTCTCCCGTCGTCCGCTGGTTGAGCTCGGCGACGTCGTTGAAGGCCTCCGCCACCGAGCCGGCGAGACCCGGCCGATCCACGGGCAGGCGAGCCCGGAAGTCACCGGCGCGCAGCGCGCGGAGGGCGGCGAGCAACTCCGATCCGTCGACGTTGCCAGGCGGTTCGACGACCGGTTCCGTTGGCAGGAGACGTGGCTCGGATCGGATCGTGCGCACCTGGGTTGCAGCGCGGACCTGACGAATCGAAATCTAGGTGAAGTTCGATCCCGATCGACTTGCAATGTCGTTGCCGGCGTCTCGACACCCATTGCAACGCCCTATCCGTGTGCGGCCGGTCCCGACTGGGTGGTGCCCGACGTCAACACCGATCACAGTCTGACGGCGGCCGGCATCGGCCCCGTTCGACGATTTCGGACGCCGCTGGCATTCGATGCGCCCGCCGGCGCGCTCCTCCGATGTCGGAGTTCGAAAATCGGACGAATGCGCGCCGGAACGGACGTGGTTCCGTGGAGCGTCCGAAATCGGACGCTCCACGGCGCTCCGGCGACTCAGCCGCCGGTCGTTCGCGGCCGGTTCAACGGCAGGCCGGTCTCGCCCACGTCGACCTGGAAGATCTTCCAGGCGTCGGGGTTCGTCGCCGGCTCCAGGTCGCCGTTCGTGACGAGGAGCGTCTTGCCCTTGAACGCGAGCCCCCACGGGGAGAAGAATCGCGGGTCCGAGATCCGGCGGATCTCGTCGCCGGCCGGGTTGAGCACCGAGACCTGGTTCGGTCCGAGCAGGCTCACATAGAGGTTGCCGGACTTGGCGAACGCCAGCGCCGTGGCCTGCGGCGGGGCCGCCGACGGGTCGAACGGATAGCGGTGGACCAGCTGAAGGTCCGACGCCGTCGGGTGATCGACGAGCCGGACCCGGTAGATCACGGCCTCGAGCGGGAACTCGGCCGAGACGGTGATCGAGAAGTACAGCCACTTGCCTGTCGGGTCGATCCGGCCGCCGAGCGGTCCGCCGGCAAAGCCGAAGAACCCGGTCAGGCGAGGGTCGGTGAACCAGATCGCGGCAGTGCCGTCCGGGCGGACGCGCCAGATCCGGGGCTTGTCGTCGGGGACATACAGGTTGCCGGCCTTGTCGAAGACGAGGTCGTTCCACATCGAGAGCATCCAGTCGCCGGCGAGGCCCGTCGACGCGGGAACCTGGGAGAACAGCTTGGGCGCGCCGGGATGTTGCCCCAGGCCGAGCGTCAGGATCCGGCCGTTCATATCGGCTACGTACAGCTTGTGGCGCGACCCCGTATTGCCGTCGAGGGCGAGACCGAACAGCCCCATGTCGGAGTTGTCCGCCGTGTCGATGACGGTGGCGTCGAGCAGGTTGCCGCTCTCGTCGTAGGTGAAGACGCGCTCGTTGTCGGAGTTCTGGTGACCGGCGAAGAAATCGCCGGCGCTCGTCGAGACGTAGATGCGGTTGTCGTCGACCGCGATCCCGAACGGGTGGCCGGGCGCCGGCGCGCTCGCGAACACCGACACGGCGTCGGTGCCGGTTGGGGCCGCTCCCCCGCCGGCCGCCGCCGTCGCAGGCCCGATCCCCGGCCCGACCGCGATCAACGCCCCGGCGGCGGCCACCCGAGCCGCCACCCACCAACGCCGCGTCCGGCGAGCGCTCGCCGGCCCTTCGCGGACCCCTCCTGATTCCTGGAATTGCCGGTTCATCGCCAGCCCTCCTCGATCCGGGCGAAACCGGTGATCTCCGTTTCGCGGCCGTCACCCAGTCGACGATCCGCGAAGGCCCGAATCGACAGGGGCCGGGTCCGGACCCGCTCGCGCAGGGAATCGAACCGCCCGGCCGAGACGTCTCGGCCGGGCGGGCGGGGCAAGGACAGGGACGGTCAGTCGCGCGGGGCGGGCGACAGGAAGCCGAGGGTCTTGATGAAGACGACACCCGAGGCGACGAGCGAGACGATCGAGAAGATCCCGAACACCCACCAGAACGGTGCGAAGCTCGCGGCGATCGCGGCATCGGCCGCGGAAACGGCCACGTGGTAGGCGTTGGCGACCGGCAGGGCGATCGAGAACCCGATCGCGAGGCCGAGGAACGTCACGCTGACGAGGGCGAGGACCAGGGCGACGACGACACCAGCGACGCCGATCGCGATCGCGGTCACCGTGCGGGGCCCGCGGTTCGGGGTGTACTGGGGCTCGATGGTGGACAGGGTCATGGCGGCTCCGATCGATTGGCGACGGGGGGAGGTGGTCAGGTCGCCAGCATCGGGCCGTGGCGCGCTCGGCGACATCGTCGTCCGGCGCCTCGGCGACGGCCAAATGACTCGGTCGCGGGATGGGGCGACTCGAGTGCGGGACCCTACGCCGGGATGACGTCCCGGGCGAGGGCCTGCGCTCGAGCGCGGGCACGCTCGAAGCCGGCGAGGCTCGCCTCCACCATCGCATCGGTGGCCGTCAGCGAGATCCGGAACCAGCCCGGGACCTCGACGACCGCGCCGGGCAGGATGAGGATGTCCTCGGTCGCGAGGAGCTCCCCGAAGGCGACGTCGTCATCGATCGGCGCCCGGGCCATCACGTAGAACGTGCCCTCGGGCATCGTCGGCTCGTAGCCCATGTCCGCGAGCGCGGCCACCATCCGGTTGCGACGCCGCTCCAGCGTCGCGATGTCGATCGAGAGCCGCTCGAGGTCCTCGATGGCATGCTGGAGCAGCGCGTTCGGGAACGCGAAGCCGGCCGCCAGCTGGGCGAGGAACACGCGCTCGCGGAACGCCTCGCGGCCGGTCATGGTCGGCGGCACCGTCACGTAGCCGATCCGCATCCCCGGTGCGAGGAGCGTCTTGCCATACGAGTACGTGATGACGGTGCCCGGGTAGACCTCGGCCGGGCTGTGGAACGGCCGCCCGTCGAAGACGATCCGGTTGTACGGCTCGTCCGAGACGAGGTGGATCGGCCGGCCGATCCGGGCCGCTGCCGCGCCCAACGTTGCGGCGAGGCGCTCGAGGTCCACGAGCGGGTAGACCCGGCCGCTCGGGTTGTGAGGCGTGTTCAGCAGGACCGCCCGGGTCCGCGGCGTGATCGCCGCATCGATCGCCTCGAGATCCAGGTCGAAGGCCGGCGGCGCGAGGGGAACGCGGATGGGCACGCCGCCCGCGGCACGGATCAGGAGCTCGTAGAAGAACCACGGCGGCGAGAGGAACACCACCTCGTCACCCGGCTCGAGCAAGGCCCGGAAGGCGACCGCGAGGGCGGCGAATCCGCCGTTCGTCATCGCGACGTCGGACGGGTCCCAGTCCAGGCCGGTGCGTGCCGACAGGCTCCGCGCGACGGCGGACTGCGACTTCGGCTCGCTCAGCTTGTAGGCAAACCAGTCTGGCGCCTGCGGCTCGAGCTGCGCCCGAAGGGCGTCGACGTAGCCGGCGAGGGGCATCTCCTGGGGGTTGCCGACCGCGAAGTTCGCGACGCCCGGCCGGGCGTTGGCGGCCCAGATCGGCCCGTTGAAGAACCCGAGGAACGGGGCGATCGAGGCGACGAGGGCGTCGGATGCCGAGGAGCGGGTCATTCTGCGTTCTCCGGTGCCGAGGTCGAGCCGCCTCGTCGTCCGCCGCAGTATGCGATTCGCCGGGACCCGGAGATAGACTCCCCATGCCCATGGCGAAGTACACGGTCAACAAGCAGGCCGTCGCCCACGCCCGGAAGCTGATCGCGTCGGGCCAGTACGTGCTCGACAGCGACTGGGGCGAGGTGGCGCCGACCGCCGCCGACGAGAACGCGTTCCTGAAGACCCACTCCTGGGACGAGTACGGCGCCTGGCACCTCGGCCTGACCGAAGGAGCGTCCGACGAGACGAAGGCCCGCCACGCGTTCGTCTTCGGCGACCTCAAGCGCCTCCATCGGACCGGCCTGATCGCGTGCGTCTACCGGGCGTCGGAGTGGCGGCACAAGGCGATCGAGCTCGCGGCCCACGACCTCCTCCAGCGCCTGGACCAGAAGACCGGCTGAGCGGTCCGAGCGCGCGTCGCTCGGGCGGACATCCGGGCTTGGTCCGACCGGTATCGTTCACGAGTCATGTACGACGGTCGGACGCCCGGATGACCGCGACGCGTCTCGTCGCGGTGGCCGCCGCGATCCTGCTCGGAGCCAGGCTGGCCCAGGCGATCTTCGGCCACGGGGCGAGCGCGCGGGGCCATCGCTCGGTCAGCCGTCGCACAGCACCGGGATTGCCCGCGGTCAACGCCCGGGGTACCATCGCCGCCCGTCGAGTCGCGCCGCGCGCCGGGATGACGCGGCAGACGGAGGCACGAGGTCTCGACATGTCTGAGCACAACCCTCAGTTCGAGTCCGTCGACAGCGCCGCTGACGCGGAGGCCAGCGGCTCCTTCAGTGGCAACGGCACGCAGCCCGACGACTCGGCCGTCGCCGTGTCCGACGCCGCTCCCGAGTCGGTCGCGGATGCCGTCGCTGTCGATGGCGAGACGACCGAGGCTGCTGCTGCCGAAGCGGACGCCGCCGTCGAGGCCGCGGCCGAGGCGGACTCCCAGCCGGTGGCCGAGGGCGACGCCCAGATCTCGGCCGAGGGCGATGTTGCACCCACCGCCGGTCCGTCCGCTCCACCCGCCGACGACGACGGATCCGCCTTCCTCGCGGCGCTCGCCCAGGCGATGCAGGCGACCGCGGGCAGCGAGCGGGCGAAGATCGCCGACGACACGAACAGCCGCCGAGAGACCCACATCGCGGCGATCCAGGCCCGTCGCGACGCCGAGGCGAGCCGGATGCGCGAGCTCGCCGACGACGATCGGAAAACGATCGACGCGTGGGCCGATGCCGAGCGGCAGCACATCCAGCTCGAGCACGAGCGCAGGTCCCAGGCGCTCCAGCGCGACCTCGAGGCGAGCCTCGCGACGCACAGCTCGAAGATCGACCAGGAGATCGATCGCGTGGAGGCGGCGATCGCCTCCTATCGTGCCGAGGTCGACCTCTTCTTCACGACGCTCGAGGGCGAGACCGATCCGATCGCGATCGCGCAGCAGGCCGGGCGGCGCCCGGCGTTCCCGGACCTCGCGGTCGCGTCCGCCTCCGCGCCGGACGCGACGCTGGCGGGAACGTCGACCGTCGGGGTCATGGATCCTGAGGCTTCGGCAACCAATGCCGGACCGTGGCCGAGCTGGACCCAGACGCCAGACGCGACCGCACCCGCGGAGACGCTCGTCGCCCCTGATCCATCCGCCGCCGACGGCTCCAGCCCAGAGCCGGCGGTCCTGTCCGCCGTCGCCAATGGCGAGGAGACCGGTGGGTCGATCGTCCAGTCGATGCCGGTCTCCCGGCCGATGAGCTGGCTCCGCCGCGACCGTGAGTCGGCCGAGAACGCCAACAAGGACAAGTAGCGCGGCGCCCCGACCGAGGCGACACGGGACTATCCGTAGCTCAACACCGCTCCATCGGCGCCGATGCAGAACGAGGCGCGATCCATCACGTACCGGTCGTCCGAGATCGGGCCGGGATCGAAGTTCGAGGCCTTCAGCAGGCGGATGCCGATCGAGAGATCGATCGACCCGTCGTGCCCGATACCGGTCGCGACGAGCTGGAAGCAGCCCGACGGGACGTCCGCGCCTGCGTACGGGTACAGGCCGGCGACCCAGGTCTGGCCGGAGGGCTCCGTCCCGGACAGGAAGAGGTATCCCACACCGGGTCCGCCGTCCGGCAGCAGGACCCGCGCGATCGACAAATCGACATTGACGACCAGACCCGTGTCAAGGTGATACGCGTATGTCCGCCCCGTGACCTGAACCACGCTCGTGACGACGCCGATCGTCGTCGGGACGCGACCGGGCCTGGCGGACGAGCACCCGACGATCGATCCGGCGACGAGGAGCGCGAGCCCGACGGCGGCGACCAGCGAGGGCCGTGACATGCCGTCACCGTAGCCAGTCGCCGCAACCGCCTCCCGCACGGCGCTTGACACGGTGCGCCTCCGCACCTAGTACTTTCGCTTCCTCTTGAATGGAGCGGCCGCTCGGGTCATCGTCGCCGGGCGAAGCCTCAGCCAGCATCCGACCAGTCGGTGACAGGGGCTGAGGTTTCGCACCGTCCGGGGGCGTGCGCACCGCTCCGAGGCTCGCACAGGGGTTGACATGAGACGCCTCGGCTCGGCAGCCAACGCCGTCGCCGCCCTCGTGATCGGTATCGTGCTGGTCGGCGGCGGTCTCGTCTCGAACGTCGCCGCACAGACGCCGGACCGCTCGGACGTCGTGCTGGTCCTGGACTTCTCCGCCTCCATCCTCGAGGATTCGACGAACCGGAACCGATTCGCGGCGGCCCTCGATCGGATCGCCGACCGCGTCGACGCCACCTCGGCCGACCTCATCGCCGGAGACGCCACGGTTTCGATCGTCCGCTTCGCCACGCGGGCCGCCGACTACCCGGGCTGCGCCGACCTGCATCTCCTCGGCAGCCCGGCGACCGTCACTCGCTTCGCCGGCTGCCTGCGGTCCGTCGCCGCCGCCTATCGCGTTGGCATCGGGCCGGCCCTGACGAAGGCGATCGGCATCGACACCAACTACGTCGCCGCCATGACGCAGGCCGCCCGACACCTGCCGGCGGATGCGATCCGGCCGGCGGTGATCCTGTTCACCGACGGCAAGCACGACGTCGCCGGCGTTCCGGTGAGCCAGGTCCTGCCCGCACGCGACCGCCTCTTCGGCAGTCGGACCGCATTCGCGTTGCTGCCGGTCGGGATGGGTCTCGACCCGAAGGAGCGTGACGCCCTCGCGGCCGGGCTCGAAGGGCTGCGGGTGATCCGGGGCATGCCCGCGTGCGTGACCGGCGCGACGTTCGACTGGCCGCAGGTCGTCTTCGAGACCGCCGACCAGGCAGGCAACGCCGTGGCGGTCGCGCTCCAGGACGCCACGTGCACGTTCACGGTCGCGCCGACGCCGATCCCGACGCTGCCACCGGCCCCGGCGCCCGTCCAGGGCATCCGGCTCAGCGCCGGAGACGGCCGGATCGATCTCGCCTGGTCGCCGGCCGCCGCCGGGCCGGTCGGGGCGAGCCCGGTCCCGGTCCTCGACTACCAGGCGCGTTGCCACACCGGCGACGGCCCGTGGATCGAGTCGACCGAGGGCGTGTCGACCGCGACAACCGCGACCGTCGAGGGCCTGACCAACGGCCTCGAATACCAATGCGAGGTTGCCGCCGTGGGCGCTGGCGGACCCGGCGCCTGGACCGCCGCCGTCGCCTCGGCGACGCCCGTCGGGCGTCCGGCGGCGCCCGGCAAACCAACGCTCGCGGCCTTGAGCCGCGCCGTCCAGATCAGCATCGCACCCGTGGCGGGCGCGGGCGTGACCGGCTACCAGTTCGAATGCTCGAGCGACGGCGGCGGGACGTGGACGGATCGGCTGGACGCCGCGGCGGACAGCACGACGGCCCAGATCGACGGCCTCACGAACGGAGTCGACTACGTCTGCCGGGCGTACGCGAAGAACGCGATCGGCACGAGCGATGCCTCGCCCCTGTCCGACCCGATGCGGCCATGCGGCTCGGCCCTCGAATGCAATCGGCTCCTGCTGCCCGGCCTCGGCGTCCTCGGCGTCCTGTTGTTCGGCGGGCTGCTCGCCACCCTGATCGCGCTCTATCGCGGTCGAACGACCGGCTACGTGGTCGCCGTGGCCGACGTGATCCACACGGCCAACATCGGCCATGGGTCGAACCTGGGGATCGCGTTCGTCATCGACCCTGCGACGCGCAAGGCCACCGGCATCGTGGCCGAGAAAGGGTCGCACGCGGACCTGCGGATCCGCCGGTTCCGCGACGGCCGCTTCCAGGTGCGGGACCGGACGGGTCGTCGGATCGTGGCCGACGGCGAGCCGATCGTCGTGGCCGACTCGGTCGGCGTCCGGCACCGGCTCATCCTGCACGGCTTCGACACGAACGCGGCGTCGCCCGTGGCCAGCCGCCGCTGACGCGCCGGAGGCAATCGATCCGGCTTGGGCCGGGCACTGGGCGTCGCCAAAAAGAGCCCTTGTACCCCGAATTACCATGAGCGATGGCGCTCCATCGCCGGTTCCAGGCCGGATCTCGGCCGATGGCGACACGCAGGAGGAGGCACGGCCATGGGCTCATCGCTTTACGAGCGCCTTGGCGGCAAGACCGCGATCACCGCGGTGATCGACGACTTCGTCGCACGGTGTGCGGCAGATCCGCGGATCAATGGCAAGTTCGCCCGGACGGACATTCCACGCCTGAAGGCGAGCCTGATCGACCAGGTCTGCGAGGCGGCCGGCGGGCCGTGCACGTACACCGGACGTGACATGCACACGACCCACGAGGGCATGAAGGTCACGGCCGGCGAGTTCGACGCGCTGGTGGCCGACCTCGTTGCGACGCTGGATCGATTCAGTGTTCCCGAGGCCGAGAAGAACGAGCTGCTGGGCGCTCTGGCGCCAATGCGATCCGACATCGTCGAGGTCGAGTCGAGCACCACCGGCACGCCCATCCCGGACGGCTACCGGAACGCGCCACCCCTGGCAGGCGCCGTCCGCTAGGACGCTGACTGGAGTCCTTTCTTGCTGGCGCACTCGAGGTCGAGCGTCGGGCCGGCATTACAGGTGCATTGCGATCGCGCGACGCCACGTGCGGCGTTCTTGACACGCGGGGTTTGATGGACATGAACCCCCAGACACCCGTCCGCGCCCCGTCCACCCGATCCCGTGGAGGCCTCGCGATGCGCACCCCGGTTCGCCGTTCCCTCGTCCTCTCGACCCTGCTGGCTCTCCTGCTCGGGGTCGCGGGTTCCTCCGCGCCGGTCGCATCCGCGGCGCAGCCGACCTCGACCCGCGTCGCCGGCATCAACGTCGACTCGACGACGATCCCGCGACTCGAGGCGCTCATGGACACGCACCGGCTGACCTCGGTCCAGCTCGTCCAGTTCTACCTCCATCGGATCGCCAAGCTCAACCCGGAGCTCCACGCCGTGATCACGGTGAGCAAGACCGCGCTCGCCGACGCGCGCCGCGCCGATGCCGCCCGCCGCAGCGGCGATCATCGACCGCTCCTCGGGCTCCCGATCATCGTCAAGGACAACATCGACACGACCGGCATGCCGACCACGGCCGGCTCGTGGGCGCTGGCAGGCTCGACGCCACCCGACGCGTTCATCGTCCAGGGGCTCCGCGCCGCCGGCGCACTGGTGATCGGCAAGGCGAACCTCAGCGAATGGGCGAACTTCCGCTCGTTCGTCTCGTCGAGCGGTTGGAGCGGCATCGGCGGCCAGACGAACATGCCGTACGTCCTCGACCGCAACCCGTGCGGCTCCAGCTCCGGCTCCGGCGTGGCCGCCGCGGCTGACCTCGCCGTCGCCGCGGTCGGGACGGAGACCGACGGCTCGGTCGTCTGCCCCTCCGGTGCAAACGGCGACGTCGGGATCAAGCCGACGCTCGGGCTGCTCAGCCGATCGGGGATCGTCCCGATCTCCGCCGACCAGGACACGGCCGGCCCGATCGCCCGCAACGTGACGGATGCCGCCGCGCTGCTCGGGGCGATGACCGGTGTCGACCCGAACGACGCCGCGACCGCCGCCCAAACCGGTCACGCATTCACGGATTACACGCAGTTCCTCGACCCGCACGCCCTCGACGGCGCCCGGATCGGGATCTGGCGCAACGGCACCCACGATCCGACGAACACGGCGGTCGACGCGATGGTCAACACGTTCATGGACCAGGTCGCCGCCGACCTGCGGGCCCAGGGGGCGACCGTGATCGACCCCGCCGACATCGATCTCGGCGCGGCGAACACCACGGAGTTCCCCGCGCTCCTGTGCGAGTTCAAGAGCGACATCGCGTCGTACCTGCAAGCCCACACCGGGCCGAGCTACCCGAAGACGCTCACCGAGCTGATTGCCTTCAACGACACGCATCCGGCCCTCGAAGGGCCGTGGGACTCCGACCTCTGGCGTGCTGCGGACGCGACCGGCGGCCGGGATGCCGACTGTGCCGCGCTGCGAGCCCAGGCGACACCGGCCGCGCAGGCCGGGGTCGACGGCGCCCTGGCGGCGAACCACCTCGACGCGATCGTCGGACCGACGAACAGCCCGGCCTGGGTGACCGACCCGGTCAAGGGCGACCTGAGCGGTGACTTCTCGCAGTTCATCGGGTCGTCCGGCCCGGCCGCGGTCTCGGGCTACGCCGATATCACGGTCCCGGCCGCGTTCCTGGGTCCGCTGCCGCTCGGCGTGACCTTCATCGGCAGCCGCTGGGACGAGCCGAATCTCATCGGCCTCGCGTACTCCTTCGAGCAGGCCACACACGTCCGCGTTCCACCGCAGTTCCTGTCGTCGACGACCGCCGCGGCAACCACGCGCGACGCCGCGACGAACAGCGAGCGGCGATCGGCCATTCCGGGTCGGAGCGGGCGGTCCATGCCCGGTCTGCGCTGACGTGGCGACGCCGTCGTCCACGAGCACCGGAAACAACTCTTCGTAACTAGCCCGATTCGGTGGTGGTCGCCGCCGAATGGAGGGCGTAGCCTCGCTTCGTGGATCGGGTCGCGCGTCGCTTCGACGTGCCCGACGGCCTCGCAGTCGCCGGGCTGTTCGGTGGCGCCCTCGTTCTCGCGGTCTTCGCCGTCGTCGGCCTGACGGATGCCGGATCGGGCCAGATCGCGCCCGTTATCCTCGTCGGCGGTGCACTCACCGCCTTCGTCGAGGTCGTCGCCTCCGGGGTCGTCCTCCTCCGTCGCCTGCGTCGCGCGGCCGAGACGCTCGAGCAGACCGCCCGCCAGGTCGAGGAGGCCGGCTCGCGCCTGCAGGTGCTCGTCGAGCACGTCCCCGCCGCCGTCTACATCGACATGGCCGATTCGGACGTGTCCGACGGCGGTCGCCTCGCGTACATGAGCCCCCAGATCACCGGCATCCTCGGCTACCGACCCGAGGAGTTCGTCAACGATCCGGAGCTCTGGCCGAGCCGCGTCCATCCCGACGACCGAGCGGCCGCGATCGCGGCCTACGAGGAGCACTGGCGTCATGGCGAACCCCTGCGCGCCGAGTACCGGATGGTCCGGCGGGACGGGACGGAGATCTGGGTCCGCGACGAGGCCTACGCGATGCCCGACGACACCCTGGGCGGCCACCAGGTGTCCCAGGGCCTGCTCATCGACATCACCGACCGGAAGCAGCTGGAGTCGAAGCTCATTCACGACGCCCTGCACGACCCGTTGACTGGGCTCGCCAACCGGGTGTTGCTCCGCGATCACCTCGAGCGGGCGCTGGCGCGACGTGGTCGCAGCGGCGGGACGGTCGCCCTGCTCTTCGTGGACCTCGACGACTTCAAGCGCGTCAACGACTCCTACGGCCATGCCGCCGGCGACCAGATCCTCGTCCGCGTCGCCGAACGGCTGGTGAGCGCCGTCCGCGCCGACGACGTCGTCGGGCGCCAGAGCGGCGACGAGTTCGCCGTGCTCCTCGGGCATGTCCGCGACGACGACGAGGCGATCGCCTCGGCCGAGCGGATCCTGGGTGAGCTGCGTCGGCCGATTCTGCTCGGGGGGCACTCGATCACCGTCGGCGGCTCGGTTGGGATCGCCCTCGCCTCCGCGGCGAGCACCAGCGCCGAAGACCTCCTGACCCAGGCCGATGCGGCGATGTACGCGGTCAAGGCCGAGGGCAAGGGCCGCCACGCCATCTACGAGCCGCGGATGCCGACCCGGACCTGGACCGAGCTCGAGGCCGCCGGCTAGGGGCTGGTCGCGGTCGCTGGATCAGTCGCGGGATCGGTCGTCGGGACGAGCGGGCCCGTGCCGTGGAGCTCGACGAGCACGATGTGCGCGCCCCGCGGGCCGTCCTGGCTCGTCGCGACCGTCGCCGGTCCGGACAGGAAGCCACCCTCGCGCGTCCGCCCGACCAGCTGCCCGGATGTGGAGGTGTGGGCGCGATCCATCAGGACCCGCGCCGCCCATTGGATGCCGCCGCGGTCGTCCGTCCATTGGTCGATCGTGCACCGACCGATCGGGATGCCGGCGAGCACGACGTCGAGGAGCTCGAACCGTCGATGCTGGCTGACCATCCCGCAACCCTACCACTCGGGGTCGACTGACCTCGCCGAACTCCGGCCCGACTCGGCGAGCCTGCCGACCACATCGGACACACGAAAGCCCCGGCGTTGCCGCCGGGGCTTCGTTGTGGGGTCGTCGGGTCGACTAGACCGCGACGGGGACCCGCACGGGGTTCTGGATCACGCCGAGCTGGACGAGCATGCCCAACTGGTCGACGAGGCCCCAGTGCTCGGTCACGCGCCCGTTGACGACCCGCCCGATGTGGATCTCGGTCCACGTCGCGAGCTTGTTGGTCGCCGGCATACCCGCGAAGTCAGCCTTCATCGTGCCGCTGGCCGTGAGGCGATGCACGATCTTGTCGCCGCTCTCGATCACGTCCTCGATCGTGTAGCGGAGATCCGGAAACGCCTTCTTCAGGGCGATCAGGGTCTGCTTGGAGCCTTCGCGCGTCGGCGCGACGCCGGGCTGCGGCGTGTGCTCGACGAAGTTCGTCGAATAGAGCTCGTCGACGAGCTCGAACTTGTTGTTGTTGAGGATCTCGAGCGGGATCCGATCGATCATGTTCCGGGTTTCCGTGGTCATGGTGAACCACCCCTGTAGCGATCCGCCCTGCCGTTTCGTGTCCAGTTCAGAGTCCCTCGACGGGAGCTCACCGGGTGTGAATTTCCCCGGCAACTGGTCGGTTGTGGGTAGCGCGGAATAGTACGTATCGTATGGTACATTTCGCAGCATGTCAATCGAACGCCTGTCGCCGACGTCGTACTTGGTCCTTGGGCTCCTCGCTCGCGAGGGGCCTTCGACGCCGTACGAGCTCGAGCAGCACGTGCAGGCCACGGTCGGGAACTTCTGGTCGTTCCGGCACACCCTCCTGTACACCGACCCGCCACGCCTGGCCGCCCTGGGCCTGGTCACCGAGGTGCGCGAGACCGAGGGCCGCCGTCGACGGGTCTTCGCGATCACGCCCGCGGGCATGGAGGCGCTCAGCGCATGGCTCGACCGACCGTCCAATGCGCCGACAGAGCTCCGGGATCCGGGCCTTCTCCAGCTCTTCTTCGCGGACCTGGCATCGAATGAGGCCAAGCTACGCCTCGCCGAGGGGCAGCTCGCCGTCCACCAGGCGAAGCTTGCCGCCTACCGCGAGGCCGAGCGCCAGGAACGACGCCCCGATGAGGCCCGTCGGGGCCAGCGGACGGTCGAGCATTGGCGCGGCGAGACGCTGCCGATGGGTCTCCGCTACGAAGGGGCAGCGGTCGATTTCTGGACCGACGTCGTCGCGAAGGCCGACGCGAAGGTCTAGTCGCGGTCCGTCCGTTGTCCTCGCCGGCGAAGGAAGCTCGGCACCTCGAGGTCATCGTCGTCGGCGGTCGACGCGGGCTGCACGACCTCCCCGGAGACCTCGGCCGCCGGCGGAGCGGCATCCGCCGGAGCGGCCTCCCTGGGCGCGCGTCCCGGGCGTTTCAGCGGCGTCTTTGTCTCGGCGATCGGCGCGGCGACATCGACGAATGGCGCGGGCGCCCGCGCCGGTGCGTGCTCGTGCCCGTTGAGTCCCGTCGCGATCAAGGTGACGAGGACGTCCTCGCCGAGCGACTCGCTGAAGCTCGCTCCGAAAATGATGTTCGCGTCCAGGTCGGCGTGGCCGCGGATCTCGTCTGCCGCCAAGCGGACCTCGCCCAGGCGGAGGTCGGCCGGTCCCGACACGTTGAAGAGGATCCCGCGAGCGCCCTCGAAGCTCGCCTCGAGCAGCGGGCTCGCGATCGCCTGACGAGCCGCGTCGGTCGCGCGGTGCTCGCCGCTCCCGCGACCGATGCCGATCAGCGCAGGTCCGGCGTCCTTCATGACCGACCGGACATCGGCGAAATCGAGGTTGATCAACCCCGGCGCCTGGATCACGTCGATGATCCCCTGCACCGCGTGCAGCAGGACGTCGTCGACGACCCCGAACGCGTCGACCACCGAGGCGTCCGGGGCAAGAACGTCGGCAACCCGATCGTTCGGCACGACGATCAGGGCATCGACGTGCTCGGCCAGCTCCGACGCCGCGACGTCGGCGATGCGGCTCCGCTGGGACCCCTCGAACGCGAACGGCTTGGTCACGACCGCGATCGTGAGCGCGCCCTGGTCGCGGGCGCTGGCGGCCACGATCGGCGCCGCGCCTGATCCGGTGCCGCCGCCGAGGCCGGCGGTGACGAACACGAGATCGGCGCCGGCTACGGCCCGGCCGATCCATTCGGCGTCCTCCTCGGCCGCCCGTCGCCCGACGTCGGGATCGCCGCCGGATCCGAGGCCGCCCGTGGTCGCGTCACCGATCCGGATCTTCAACCCGGCCTTCGAGCGACGGAGGGCCTGCGCGTCGGTGTTGAAGCCGACGAAGCTCACCGCGCGGATCCCGGCCTGGACCATCCGATCGACCGCGTTGTTGCCGCCTCCGCCGACCCCGACCACGCGGATGGCGCGCGTCTCCGGCCGTCGGACACGGCGAACCCAGCCGGGGACCACCCACAGGATGCGCAGGGCTAGCACGACGGCGACACCGACCACGACGACGGCAAGAATGATCTCGCCCGGGACAGGCACGCCATCCAGACTACCTCGACGGTTCAACCGTCCGACACGAAATCCGTACCGGACCCCGTGGGCCGATCGGCTGGGTCGAGCTCCGAAGACTCGGTTCGCGCGACGTCTCGGCTAGCCGGTCGCGCGACGCTCGGATCGGCGCGATGGCCTAGGGCTCGTAGGGCACCCGCAATCCGCTGATCATGGGGAAATGCTTCAGGTTCAGCGTCGCGAGCTCATGGCCGTGCTCCTGCGTGCTGGCGGCAATGATGAGGTCGGCCGTCGCGATCCCCTGATGGCTGCGTGTCCACGTCCGACCCAGCTCCCCCGCCCGGCGAGCAATCGCCTCGTCGACGGGGATCCAGGAGATCGCCGCGAGGAGCCGTTCGGTCGCACGGCGTGCGTCAGACCGGACACCACGGAGGACCTCTACCCGCGTGATCTCCGAGCAGACGAGCGGTTCCGGCAGCGTCTGCGCCCAGTCCACGGCCGGCGCGAAATTTCGCAGGAGGTCGATGATCACGGAGGTGTCGCCGAGGACGCTCACCGCCTCGGCCGCTCACGTTCCTCCCGACGCTCCTCGTCGACAGCCCGCATTCGCTCGACGTAGTCGCGACCGCTTTCGAGCTTGACCGGCGCCTGCTTCACCCCGTCCAGGGCAGCCCGGAATCGCTTCAATCTGCCGGCATCGTCGTCGGCGGACGACAGGTACGACTCGATCGCCTCGCGGATCAAGGTGGATTTGGACGTCCCGACTGCCGTCGCCCGACGAGCCAGGCGACGGTCTTGATCGACGTCGAGATAGATCTGCGTGCGCTTCATGATGTATGAAACGTACATCATGTTCATCGAGCCCGTCGAGCCCGCTTCGATTTGACCGACCCTGATTTTCAGGGGTTGCGTTCTGTCAACACCCGCCCGTACCATTCGCGCCCCCGTCAGTTCGCGACAACCGGGATCGTCGCGGTCAACGGAGACACGAGGTCTGGCCATGGCCGAGCAACCGTCGCCCTTCGATTCGGAGCGTGCCCCGGTCTCGGTGATCACCGGATCCGGTGCGCAAAACGGCGCGCCGCCGGTCGACGAGCGAGCCGCCTTCCTCCACGCGATGGCCCACGCGATGCAGGAGACCCTGACCGATGCGCGGACGCGGGTGGCCGAGGACGTCGAGCGCCGGCGGGCGGCCCACATTGCCGCGATCCACGCCCGCCGCGAAGCCGAAGTGAGCCGCATCCACGAGTTCGCGGACGATGATCGCAAGGCGATCGGCATGTGGGCCGCGTCCGAGCGACTGCGGATCCAGTTCGAGCGTGAGCGGCGGACGGCGGAGGTCGACGCGGACCTCGAGAGCAGCCTCGCCGAACATCGCTCGCGGATCGATCGGGAAATCGAGGCCGCTGAGGCGGCGTTCGCAGCCCATCGCGCCGACCTCGACGCCTATTTCGCGACCCTCCGCCGCCTGACCGACCCCGTCGGGATCGCGCAGTACGCCTCGCGCCGCCCGCCGTTTCCAACGCTCGAGACGACCGCGGAAGGCAGCGACATCGTGTCGCCGAATGGTTCCATGACCGAGGCCCCGTACACGGTGGCGGCCCAGGTCGCTCAAGAACAGCCCGCCGCCCGGACCACGCTGCCGGCCGAGGCGGCGATCCCGGACGACGCTCCAGCCGTCGCGGTCATGGATGAGCTCGCCCTGAAACGCGCCAAATGGTGGGCGATGTGGACGGCTCTGCCGGAACGGCCCGCGGTTCTCGAGACCGTCGGAGCGGGCGGCGACTCAAAGGAATCCAACGCGGGTTCCACCGGCTCGTAGGTCTCGGGAAAGGTGTCGAACGCCTTCTGGGGAGGTTCCCCCATGGCGACCCGTCAGAACTCAGCTGTCAGGCTGGTCGACCAGGCTCATCTTCGGCTTGCCAGGTCGGAAGAGGTCTTCCCAATGAGCGTCGGCCTGGCCGTCGCTGCTGACCCACGCGAAGGGCGTCTCCCATCGGGCGACTTGTCGAGCTGGCCCGCGGAATGGATTGACCTTGCTCCATTCGCCGCGATAGCGCATCCACCAGAATCGCCTGTACGTCTCGATGTCATCCGAGGGATCGACGTAATCGAGCCGTTCAGGCATCGCGATGAGCTGATACGGAAGTGGGCTCCCCGGAGCCTGACGATCCTTTCTGAACCAAACGCGGGGCACATAGTCTCGCTTGATGCCCGTCGTATTGGCGCGCCCGGCACGTAGTGACAGTTTGGCGAATCCGACCGGGACGTTCACAACAACATTTGGTTCGTATCCGCCGCGCTTTGGCTCGAAGTACACGGCATGCGACCCGCGCGCGACATAGGCGATCGGATGAGACTCGTCGTCCTTGTCAAAGGTGTTGATGTCGTGGGGCGCTCGCCAGAGACTGTTCAGGTGATTGGAATACGCGGCAGCCCGCAACTCGCGTCCCTCGGCCTGGCGATCGCCAAAGAATAGAGTGACGAACTCCCAATCACCTTCGTGGATGTTCCACCAGTGGTTGAACGCGTAGAAGAGCCAGAACTGAAGTGCCAGACCGGATTCGCCTGATCCGCGCAGCACCCGAAGGTAGACCGTTCGCGGGTACTCTTTGGCTCCTTCGTCGTCCTCCTTGACCGCTTTGCAGTAGGCCTTCCACGCTACGGCAGGATCGACCGATCCGAAGGAGCGTCCAGGTGCTGCCGTGAGCCGATAGGACTCGAGCGCGAAATTTAGGTCTTCGGCCACTTTTGCCCGGATCGCATCTTCACCCTTCGGCGAGGTCCGAAGAATGGCTGCGCCAAGCACGATGGAGGTCACGAACAAGAACGCGACGTACCCGAGGATAAACGGCAAATCAATGCCGATCCCACCGACGAGTGCGACGATCCCGAAGCCGGCTGCTGCGAGGATCTGCGCGCCCACGAAGTACACCACGCCGCGCACGGTGGTATAGGTCTTCGGAATAGCCCGTGCATTGGCGAGAAACAGTCCGACGGCCCTCGGGTGGTAGTCGGACATTCCTGTCGGGTATGGCGTCTCTTCGTCTGGTCTGCCCTCTGGAAACAGGACCAACGCGGGGGCGTAGCGCCGTACGAGGTCAACGATTTCGTCGTCGATGCCAGTTCCGTCTCTCTCGAGTTCGTTGCCAGCCCACGTAAGGATCTCGAACGGCTGCGTCCCGATGACACCGGGCCAGTTTCCTGAGGAGAGTGGCGCCGGCGGATCACTCACGCCATCCGCACGGTCGGGCTCTGCGGCCTCGTGCCCATTCGGGCTTTCACTGATTACGGTCGCCATCCCTCACCTCCCGCGACTGAGGCTATTCAGTGGTCGTCACCGCGGCGTCTCGGAAACCGCCTACGCAACCTCGCTCGGACGAGTCCGAGACGTGGCCCAGACGCCGTTCGACTAGCGTCCACTTCGGCCGCGACCGCCGGGTGAATGCCGTCGCTAGAAGGGTGCGCGATGATCGGGAACCCGGAAGACGCAGATCGGCTGATCGAGGCACTCGGCGAGCGATTCCCAACCCTGCAATCGATTACGGTCGCGCCGCCGCAATCGAACCGCGGATTCCGCCTCTATTTCGACCAGGAGCAGCGGATCGTCGGGGTCCGGCCGATCCGGGTGTCGTACAGGATGTCCTTCCAGCCCCTCGAGCCCGAATTCGCCACGTTTCTGGCCGGAGTCACCGGGGTAGATGCGATCGGCTTCGGAGAGTTCGCCTGGATGATCTGCACCGAGTGCGACCCACCACGACCGCTCGGCTACGGTGGCTGTCCGCACGAGTAGGCGGCAACATGCGTCCGACGATCCTTCTTGAATTCCTCCTGGTCGCACCGTGGATCGTGCTCGGTTTCGCCCTCTTATTCACCAAACGCGGTTGGACATATGGCGCGTTGAAGGGCTCGAAGGCGGCCAAGCTCGAGGCTCGGGCGGCTCGCGACATGGGACTCGGATTCACGGGACTGGTGTTTGCTGGGCTGGCCGTGACGGTTAGCGGTAGTAGCAACGACCCAGCCGCGCGCGCTGCCTCGATCGAGCTCCTGACTATCGCTCTAGCGGGCTCGGTCATCGCCTCGATCTCATCCAACTATGCCGCGCTGGCGTGGGCGGCAATCGTCGCGGCAGCGGGTCTCATTGCCGGCCTCGGCGGGGTGTTGCTGGCGGTCGCCGAGGTCTTGAACAACGAACCGGTCGATCGTTTGGTGATTGCCGTCCCGATCGGGCTCGCCTATGCGGTGTTGCTGACCCACTCGATATACCTGGCGTACCTGCACGGCCTCGGGGCCCAGATCGCGCCCGATCTGAGAAAGATCCTAGGGCCGCAGCCGCCTGCCTGACCTGGCCGCGACAACGACTCCTGGTCACCACCGGCCCAGCGCAGCTGAGACGTTCGCAAGACGACGGAGCGGAATCATCGGTCTTCACGGCACGGGGTATCGCATGGCCGGTTTCGATTCCGCAGACGACGTTCTGCTTCGCGTCATCGCTGGCCCCAGCACGGGACGCCGGATCCGGATCCCGGAGGACGGGCTCGTCCTCGGGCGCTCGGTCGAAGGGCCCGGTCGGGTGCCTGAGGATCCGCACGTGTCGCGGACCCATGCCGAGATCCGATGGGATCAGAACGGTTCGCTGTACGTCCAGGACCTCGGGTCGACCGAGGGGACGTATGTCAATGAGAAGCGCATTCCGGAGGCGTGGGACCTCTTCGCCGGCGATCAGGTGCAGATCGGGGGCACGACGTTCGTCGTCACCACGTCACGGCGCGCCCCACCGGCAGCGAACGGCCGAGAACCGGAACCGTCCTACCAAGTCGATCAGCGTCTGGATCGGGGCGGCGGCGTCAACGTCGGTCGCGACAACATGGGCTACATCGACGCGCATCGCGAGCGGATCAAGATCAAGG
>DATLVO010000211.1:0-5608 GCA_035577485.1 Verrucomicrobiia bacterium | reverse complement strand
GGGCCGACCCGTACGGCCAGTCGCGCCCGCTCGTGAACAGGACCTGGACGATCTTCGCGATCGTCGTCGTCTGGGCCCCGCCGAGGAGGTCGGGCGTCACGTAGTCGCCGATCGCCGGGATGAACGTGAGCAGGGCGGCGGCAATGATCCCCGGCATCGTGAGCGGCAGCGTGACGTGGAGGAATGCAGCGCGGCCGGACGCGAACAGGTCCCGTGCGGCCTCGACGAGGTGGTGGTCCATCCGATCGATCGAGACGAAGAGCGGCAGGATCGCGAACGGCAGGAATCCGTACGTCATCCCGAGGATGACCGAGAAGTCGGTGTTGAGGAACACGATCGGATCGTTCGTCAACCCGACGGCCTGGAGGATCGAGTTGAGGACCCCGTTGTCTCGCAGGATGATCATCCAGGCATAGGTCCGGATGAGGTAGCTCGTCCAGAACGGCAGCATCACCAGGATCAGGAGCAGGATCTTCCGTCGCCCGCCGAACCGCGAGATCCAGTAGGCGATCGGGTAGCCGATGAGGATCGACAGGATCGTGGTGATCCCGGCGTAGCGCAGCGAGTTCGCGAAGGCCGGCAGGTACTCGGGCCGCGTGGCCTGGATGTAGTTCTGGACGCCCGGGTTCGCGAGCGTGATGTGGCCGCCTGCGTCGCGGGTCCCCAGGCTGACGACGAGGATGATCACGAGGGGCGCGAGAAAGAACAGCGCAAGCCAGAGCACGCCAGGCAGGATCAGGACGATCCCGGCGAGCCGGCTGACGAACGGCACCCGGATCGCCGCCACGGCGGGCGAGAGCGTCGTCCCGGCCGCTCCGGCCGTCCCATTCGCTCCGGCCGCGCCCGCCGGCGTCGGGGGCGCGGCCACTTACGCGGGCCTGTCGATTGGCATCGGCGTCCGGACCCGATCCACGCTCAGGCTCGCAGCTCGGTCCAGCGCTTGGTGTACTTGTCGAGGTCGGCCGGCGGCAGGTAGAGCAGCTCGACGAGCTTGTCGAGGATCGACTGGGGCGGGTTCAGGCGCTGGTCGCCCGTGATCGCGGGGTCGATGAGGGCCTCGGCGGCCGCGTTCGGGCCCATGTAGCCGATGTAGTTCGTGTTGTTGGCGCTGACCTGTGCATCGAGGTTGTAGTTGATCCAGAGCTGGGCGGCGATCGGGTGCTTCGCTCCCGACAGGACGACCATCGTGTCGTTGCCGCGGACGGCGCCGGTCGCGGGCACCACGTATTTGGTCTTCGGCTTGTCGGCGATCATCTGGTACCAGTCGCCCGACCAGGCGTGGCTGATCCACAGGTCGCCGCTCGTGACGTCGCCGATGTCGTCGTCCGTGTATTTCCGGAGGAGCGGCTTCTGCTCCTTGAGGATCGCCAGCATCGCGTCGAGATCGGTCTCGCTCGTCGTGTTCGGCGACAGCCCGAGCCGGAAGCCGGCCACGGCGAAGACCTCGCGCTGGTCGTCGAGCATCCCCATGTGGCTCTTCCATCGGATGTCCCAGAGGGCGTCCCAGCTCGTGAGGTCGTCCGGGATCCGGCCCGGGTCCCAGGCGAAGCCGGTCGTCCACCAGTAGTTCGGCATCGAGTACTTGTTCCCCGGGTCGTAGCCGGGGCTCGTCCACTCGGGCCGCAGGTTGGCCGCGTTCGGGATCAGGCCCGGGTCGAGCGCCAGGAGGACGCCGTCGGTGATCAGGGCCGGGATCTCGGTCGATGCCGGGTAGCTGACGTCGTACCCGCCGCCCTTGCCGTCGCTCCGCAGCTTCGTCATCTGGGTGTCGGCGTCCGGGAACTTGTCGTACTTCACCCGGATGCCGTACTTGCTCTGGAAGTCCGCCACCGTGTGGTCGCCGATGTAGGCGTCCCAGTTGTAGATGAACAGCTCCGACTCCGGGCTCGGCACGGGGGTCGGCGAGGGACTCGGACTCGGGGTTGCCGAGGGTGGCGCCGACGCGCCGGGAGCGGATGGGCTCGCGGCGGACGGCGACGGGGACGTGACGCCCGCCGCGTTGCACGCCGCGACGACCGGGGCGAGGGCGACTGCGGCGCCCACGGCGGCCACCCGCGCCAGCATCTGGCGGCGCGTCATCCGCTGATCGGTGAGATAGCGCTCGAGCTCTCGCTCGAAGACGATCTGGGGGTCCTGTGGCCCTGGCGTCATGTCCGCTCCTCCTTGCGTGCGGAGTGCTCGCCGAGGACGAGCGCCTCCGAGGGTGACCATGCCAACTCGACTGCGTCGCCGCGGGCGTAGCGGGATCCGTTCTTCCCGGCGAGAACCGACAGCATCAGGCCGCCGCCCGTGCGCACCTGGTACTGGACCGCGGCCCCGAGGTATGCGACCTGCTCGACCGTGGCGCCGAGCCGATCCAGCGGGTCGTCGGCCGGCCCGCCGTTGTGCCGCTCGATCCGGATCGCCTCGGGACGGAGGCTCAGGTCGATCGCCTGCCCGCGCGCCCGGTCGATGACGCCGACCCGGCAACGATCGCCTGACTCGAGGAGCACGATCGCCGAATCGGCCTCCAGGCCCTCGACGACCCCCCGAAGCAGGTTCGTGGTGCCGATGAAGTCCGCCACGAACGGCGTGGCGGGGCGGTCGTAGAGCTCCTCCGGCGTCCCGAGCTGCTCGACCTTGCCCGCCTGCATGACGGCGATCCGGTCGCTCATCGTCAACGCCTCTTCCTGGTCGTGGGTCACGTAGACGAAGGTGATCCCGACTTCGGTCTGGACTCGTTTCAGCTCGATCTGGAGAGCCTTCCGGAGCTTGAGGTCGAGGGCGCCGAGCGGCTCGTCGAGCAGCAGGACATTGGGTCGGTTCACGAGGGCGCGGGCGAGCGCGACGCGCTGCTGCTGGCCGCCCGAGAGCTGGTTCGGCTTGCGCTTGCCGTAGCCGGTCAGATGGACCAGATCGAGCGCGTCGCCGACCCGCTGCTTGATCTGGCCCCGGTCCACCGACTTCCGACGCAGCCCGAACGCGATGTTCTCCGCGACGTCGAGATGGGGGAACAGCGCGTAGTTCTGGAACACCATGTTGACCGGCCGCTTGTCCGGAGGATCGAGGGTCACGTCGCGGCCGCGGAGCTCGATCCGGCCGGCCGTCGGCAGCTCGAAGCCGCCGATCATCCGGAGGGTGGTCGTCTTCCCGCAGCCGCTCGGCCCGAGCATCGAGAAGAACTCGCCGCTCCGGATGTCCATCGAGACGTCGTCGACAGCGCGGACGTCGCGGAAATGCTTCGTCAGCTCGGTCAGGCGGATCTCGGGTGCCCCGTCCTGCCGGTCGATCATCGCGGGGAGCCTAGGCTCCCGTTCGGGAACGCGAGTCGCAACGTCCCGGAGCGCGCAACCGGCGGAGCGGGACCCGGGCGGACCCCGTCGAGTCCGATTTCGAACGCTGCTGGCGACCACCTCGGTTCCCTGGGCCAATCGTCCGGTTTCGGAGTCCGATTCCGGACGGAGGGCCGACGAATCCAGGGTGATCGCGCGCAGCGTTCGAAATCGGACGGGGCCCTGCAACGTCGCCGAGCCGATGTTGACCGGTTCCGGCACGAATCGGCGGTAGGCTGACCTCATGCCGACGCGCACGGCCACGCCTGTCGCCCACGAGGCGGATCACGATCCGGGTTCGGATCTCGCCGCGGAGCGGGCCGCCCGGATCGAATCGGTCGCCGCGGAGCCGATCGAGGCTCCCGGTGGGAGCCGGGTCCTCGTCGGGACGGCGTCGTGGACCGATCCGACGATGACCGCCGCTGGCGTGTTCTACCCAAACGGCGCCGACACAGCCGAGGAGCGGCTCGCGTACTACGCCTCGACGTTCCCGGTCGTCGAGGTCGACGCCACCTACTACGCCCTGCCGGCCGAGCGGACCGCCCAGCTGTGGGCGGAGCGGACGCCGCCGGACTTCACGTTCGACATCAAGGCCCACGCGCTGATGACGGGGCAGGGGACCGAGACGAAGCGCCTGCCCAAGGCGATCCGCGACGAGCTGCCGCCGGACGTCCGGGAGAAGACCCGGATCTACGCCAAGGACCTCCCGGCCGAGCTCCAGGACGAGGTATGGCGATTGTTCCGATCGGCCCTCGAGCCGCTCGCCGAACGTGGCCAGCTCGGGTCGATCCTGCTCCAGTACCCGAAGTGGGTCTTCCCGTCGAACGAGAACCGCGCGCTGATCGAGAACGCCGTCGAGCGCCTTGGCGGATGGACGCCGGCCGTCGAGTTCCGGAACGGCTCGTGGCTCAACGAGAAGAACGTCGAGCGGACGCTCCGGTTCCTCGCCGACCGGTCGATCCCCTTCGTCATGGTCGACGAGCCGCAGGGGTTCAAGAGCAGCGTCCCGCCGGAGGTCGCGGTGACGTCGCAGGAGCTCGCCCTCGTCCGGTTCCACGGCCGGAATGCGGCCACCTGGGAGGCGAAGAACATCACCCCCGCCGAGCGGTTCCGCTATCTCTATTCACGGGACGAGCTCGCCGAATGGGTGCCGAAGATCCGGGAGGTGGCCGCCGAGGCGAAGGAGGTCCACCTGATGTTCAACAACTGCTACGCCAACTACGGGACGACGAACGCGAGGGAGATCGCGGCGCTCCTCGCCGACCTGGAGTCCGACGCGGCCTGAGACCAGGTCGCGTCCGGGCCGGCCCGCTGGCCTCAGCCCTCCGCGACGAAGGTCCCCGTGGGTCGCTTGCCGGACAGCAGGCGATCGATGACCGACGACGCCTGGGGTCGGCTCGCGCCCATCAGCGCGTCGACATCGAGCGGCTCGGCCGTCGGATGCGGGCCCGGGCGTCCCAGCAGGTAGCCCTGGCCGGCGGTCATCCCGAGGCTGTGGACGACCGCGAGCTGCTCGGCCGTCTCGATTCCTTCGGCGACGACGGACGCGTTCCACTGGGCGGCCAGGCCCTGGAGGGCCCGCAGGATCGCGTGCGACGGGTCGTGGAGGATCCCGCCCTGGACGAGCGAGAGATCGATCTTCACGACCTCGAACTGGACCTCGCTCAGCAGCCGGAGCCCGGCGTTGCCGGCGCCGACGTCGTCGGCCGCGATGCGGAACCCGGCGGCCCGGCAGGCCTTGACGTTCTTCCGGAGCTGCTCGAGATCCTCGACCATCTCCCGTTCCGTCAGCTCGATCACGATCCGGTCGAAGGCGATCGACTGGCGGCGGAAGATGCCCTTGATGTCGCTCGGGCGGAACAGCGCCGACTCGAGCGTGCGGGGGGAGACGTTGACGCTCAGGTAGGCGTCGACGGGAAGCGCGGAGGCGCCCGCCGCGACGATCTCCAGGCAGAGCAGGTCGAGCTCGACGGTCTGGTTGGCGACCTCGGCCGCGGCGAACAACGATCCGGAGTCGGCGAACGGGGCCCCGTCGGTCAGGCGGACGAGCCCCTCGAAGCCGACGGGCTGGCCCGTCTCGAGCGAGAAGATCGGCTGGTACACCGGCCGGAGGCTCTTGCTGGCGAGAACCGTGGCGACGTCAGCGGCCAGCTGCTCCGCGGGGCGGTCCAGCGTGCCGTCGACGAAGTGGCTCGGGTCGTACGCGACGACGGCCGTCCGGCCGTGGCGCTTAGACCACGAGACCGCGGAGTCCGCATGGCGGTACAGGTCGGCCGTCTCCGTGCTCGGATCGGGGA
>DATLVO010000210.1:0-7375 GCA_035577485.1 Verrucomicrobiia bacterium | reverse complement strand
CCCGTGCGGCTGTCGTGGTCGGCGGCGGCCGACGTGTCGACCAATGTCGCTCGATACGAGGTCCAGCAGAGCATCGACTCGAGCGGGTTCGACGGGATCGGAAGCACGACCGGCCTCTCGATCGTCCGGCAGCTCAACATCAATCACAACTACGTGTTCCAGGTCCGGGCGATCGATGCCGTCGGAAACGTCGGACCGTGGCGTGTGTCGTCCACGTTCCACCCGTACCTCTACCAGACTTCGGGCACGGTCTTCACCGGGACCTGGAGCAGCCAGACCGCCACGGCCTACTCGGGCGGCAGCACGAAGTACGCCTCGGTCGCCGGGCGGTACGCGACGTTCACCGCAACGACGGCGAGAGCCATCGCCTTCGTGACCACGAAGGCCAGCTCGCGCGGGTCATTCAAGGTCTATGTCGACGGCGTCTACAAGACCACGATCAGCACCTACGCGACGACCTCGAAATATCGCCAGGTCGTCTACCAGTTCAACTGGACGACACCCGGCACCCACAAGATCAAGATCTACGTGGTCGGCACCGCCGGCCATCCACGCGTCGACGTCGACGCGTTCGTCGTCCTGAGGTAGCTCCGGGCTCCGGCCCAGCCCTACCACCAGTCCACGCTCAGAAGCCGGCGCCCGACGGGCGCCGGCTTCGTCGTTGCCAGCCGTCATCGTCTCGCGAGCAGCTCCTGCTCGAGCGCGCGCATCGCGGCCTCTTCGGCCGGGTCGGCATGGTCCCAGCCGCAGACATGGAGGGTGCCGTGGGTCACGAGGAGGCGGAGCTCGTCGGCGGTGGACCAGGTCACGTCCCCCGTCTGACCGCCGCGACCGGTTGCTGCCTGCTCCGCGGCCCGCTCGACCGAGACGACGATGTCGCCCAGGTGGACCCGCCGACCGGGCGGACCGGTGAACGCCGCCGCGTCCCCGGGCCGGAGGGCCGGACCACGATCCGGATCCGCCTCGTGGATCGGGAACGCCTCCGGTGGCAGGAGCGGGAACGACAGCACGTCGGTCGGCCCCGCCTCGCCGAGATGGGTGGCGTTCAACGCGCTCAGCTCGGCGTCGTCGGAGAGCATCAGCCCGATCGATGCGGGCGACGGCGCACCGGCGGCATCGAGGGCCACGGCCACGGCCCGCGCCAGCGGCGCGACGCGTACCGGTCGGCGCCCGCCGTGGGCATCGACGACCGCGTCACGAACCACCAGGTCGATGCGCCACGGGGCGAGGTAGACGGGGTTCACGCCCCCGGGCTGGTCCCGGTCCCGCGGCGCGACTCGATCTCCACGACCTTGTTCTGGGGATAGGCGATCCGCTGGTGGTACATCCCGAGGAGCTGCTGGATGAACGCCTCGCGGATCTTCTCCATGTCGCGGAGGGTCAGGTCGCATTCGTCGAACTGGCCGTCGGCGAGGCGCTCGTCCATGATCCGCGCGACCATCGCCCGGATCGCCGGCTCGTCGCGCGAGGCGAGCGATCGGACCGATGCCTCGACGCCGTCGGCGAGCATGATCAGCGCCGCTTCCCGCGACTGCGGCTTCGGCCCGGCGTGGCGGAACTTGCGCTCGTCGACGGCTGCCGCGGCCTGGGCGCCGCCGGCCGTCTGCGGGCCGCCGTAGGGCTCGGCCGCGAGCCCCTTCGCCCGGGCGTAGAAGTAGCTGATGATCGCGGTCCCGTGATGCTGCGGGATGAACGCGATCAGGCTCTTCGGCAGCTTCGCCTTGTAGGCGATGTCGATGCCGTCGGCCGTGTGCTGCTTGAGGATCTGGGCCGAGGTTTCCGGGTCGAGCTGGTCGTGGACGTTCTCGCCGCCAGCCTGATTCTCGATGTACGCGAGCGGGTTGGCCAGCTTTCCGATGTCGTGGTAGTAGGCGGCGACGCGGGTGAGCAGCGGATCGGCGCCGATCGCCTCGGCCGCCCGCTCGGCGAGGTTGCCGACCATCAGCGAGTGGTGGTACGTCCCGGGCGTCTCGACGAGGAGGCGCCGGAGGAGCGGCTGGGACGGGTTCGCCAGCTCGAGCATCTGGAACACGGTCAGGATCCCGAAGACGCTCCCGAGCACGGCGAACGTGCCGACGGCCGCGACCGCCGAGCCCGCGGCGGAGAGGAGTGAGGCGCCCATCAGCTCGATGACGCCGCGGGCGTCGTGGAGCCCGAGGAACCCGAACGTCGCGACGACGAGGACGTTGACGATCGCAACGACGAGTCCGGCCTGGACGAAGACCTGGAGACGGTCGCCGCGCCGGATCGCAATGATCCCGGCGATCCCGCCGAAGAGGATGTAGGCAGTGAGCTCCTGGGCGTTCGGGCCGCCGTTGACCGCCCCGCCGAGCAGGGCGAGGACGGCGGTCACGACCGTGGCGACGCCGGCGTCGAGCAGGATCGCGAGGAGCATCGCGGCGGCGGCGGTCGGGACGATGAACGGGAGGCCGGGCCGGCCGGCCGTGATCTTCAGGAGCAGGGTCGTGCCGAGGACGATCAGCCCGATCAGGAGCATCGCGTTGTTCCGGTGCCAGAGCTCCGACCGGAAGCGCCAGATCCAGCCCATCAGCACCGTGACGACGAGGATCGAGAGGAGGAGCCAGCCGCCGAGGCGGGCCACGTCGGGACGGGCCTCGGTCAGCCCGAACTTCTCGACCGCCTCGATGTCGAGCGCCGTGACCTTCTCGCCCTTCCGGACGATCGTCTCGTTCTGCAGGTAGCTGATGATGTGATCGGGGACCTGGTCGGCGGCCTGTGCCTTTGCCTGGTTCGTGAGGTCCTGGCTGTACGCCGAGTTCGGCTGGATGAGGGGACTGATGATCTCGGCGGCCAGCGCCCGCTCGCCCTCGGTGAGCAGGGCCATCTCGTCGGCAAGCTGCGCCTTGACGGTGTCGACGTTGCTGTCCTTGAGCTCGTTGCGCTCGGTAGCATCGAGGACACGGCTCGCCTCGGCACGGACGGCCTGCCAGCGCTCGGGCGTGAGGCCGATGAGCGTGGCCGTCGCGTCCGGGCTCAGGCCCTTGATCGCGTTCTCGAGGAGAGCCGTCCGCTCCGCCTCCTTCGTCGTCGGATCGAACGCGCCGTCGACGACCGCCACGAGGCGCCGGAAGGCGGCCAGCTGGTCGGTCGCGATCTGCTTGCCCTTCTCGGGCGTGTAGTCGTAGACCGGCTCGACGTCCTTGGTTGCCGCGTCGCGATCGGCGGCTGTCTGGATCTGGCTGACGTACTCGTACGTGCGCGGCGCGACGATGTCGGCCGCGGCGACGTCGCCTTCCTGGACCGACAACCGTTGTGGGAACAGATCGAGCGCGAAGATCCCGGTCAGCGTCGCCACGAGCAGGATCGCCGCAACGATCAAGCGGGTCAGGTCGCGCCGGGTGAACGTCTCGCTCGCGTCGGAGGCTCGCTGGCTGAGCATCGGGGCTCGGTCTCAGCCCTTCTCGCGGGTGCTGCCGGCGGCCGTGGGTTGCGGCGCATCGTGGGCGGCGAGGTCGGCCGCCGCGAGAGCGCGGGCGACGAGCTCCGAGACGCGGCGGCCGTCGGCGCGGCCCTTCGTCCGAGGCGACAGCCAGCCCATGACCTTGCCCATGTCCCGGGCATTGCTCGCACCGGTCGCGGCCATGGCCTCGGCCACGAGGACGCCGATCGCGTCATCGTCGAGCTGCTCGGGGAGGTAGTCGGTGAGGATCGCGATCTCCGCCTCTTCCTTTGCGGCGAGATCCTCGCGGCCGCCTTTGCGGAAGGCCTCGACCGACTCGCGCCGCGTCTTGACCTCCTTGTTGACGATCCCCGCGATGTCGTCGTCGCCGAGCTGGCGCCGATCGCGCTTCTCGACGAGATAGACCGCGTTCTGGGTCATCCGGAGGACGTCGCGGCGCAACGAATCACCCGACCGCATCGCGGCGGTGACATCGCTCTGGATCCGATCTCGAAGGGACACCGGAATGGCTACCTCGGGCGGAAGACGGGTCGTCGCCGGTCGGTGGTCGACGAACCAGAACGCCCTGGGGCGGGCGCGGTCGAGAGCCTGGCGGCTCAGCCGGCCTGCGTTCGGGCGTTCTTCTTGCGCTTGGCTTCCTTGCGCTTGCGCTTCACGCTCGGCTTCTCGTAGTGCTCGCGCCGGCGAGCCTCGGCGAGGATGCCGCTCTGCTGGATCTTCTTGTTGAAGCGGCGCAGGGCGCTCTCGAACGTCTCGTTCTCACCCACTCGGACTTCTGCCAATCCCGGTTCACCTCCCCTGGCTCGGGTCTCGGATGCTGGCGTCACGCTCGGAGCCACCGGCGCGCGCCGTGCCCGCCACCGCCCGGTGACAGAGCCGCCGGAGCATAGCCGAGCGCCCCGGGTGGGTCAAACGTTCTTTGCGGCCGCTCCCCACCCTCCCCGGAGGGGCGCAATGCAAACCCGGGTAGCGCTATCTAGGCGGGCGGCCCCCGCTCGGGCGAGACTGATATCGATCCCCATCGGGGGTTGCATTGGCCGCGGAATGGGGGCGCCGGACACGCTGTCGACCCGCCACGTGCGAGTTAGTGCTACCCGGAGTTGCGGTCCGTACGAACAGGACACCGGCCATCGGGCCGTTCGGGGAGCGGAGCCAACGCCGAACGATCGCGCCTCGACTGGGCAACGCGACGCGAAGCGTGGCGTCGAGGCGTTGAACGCGTTGCCGAGCGAGGGGCGTTGCTTCGAACACGATCAATCGTGCAACGGTCCGTGCCGTCCAGCCACGCTCGCGGGCGATCCCGGAAGCAAGTCGTGTCTTCCGATCCAGGGTCGCCAGCATCGCTTGCGCATCGGGCATGACGGTCTTCGCTTCGATCACGAGGAGCGTGCGGCTCGCCGGATGCCAGGCAAGGACGTCGATGGAGCCGCGTTCGGTATAGACCGCGAACGTCACCTCTACGGCGATCTCCCAGCCGTGCGCCCTGAGCAGCCTGACGATCGCTTCGACCAGTCGTGCGTGCGATTCATCGAGCAGACGATCGAGCTGCTCGCCGCGCCAACGGACCGTGACATCGAGCCGCCCGTCGAGCGCAATGACGACCCGTTCGAGCGCTCCAACCGTGAGCGACGCCATCCTGCCTCGCTCGAGGTTGGAGATCGACCCATGCGACAAACGCGCTCGGGTGCCCAGGTCCTCCTGGCGCCAGCCTCGGCGGATCCGGAGGGCGCGCAGCGACAGGCCGAGGCGGATCGGATCCACGAGGCAAGCATGCTGGCCGGCGCTTGACCGGCGCTTGACCCGCGCTTCCCCGGCGCTTCCCGGGCGCCTCCCTCGCGCTTACCCGGGCCTCTACCATCGGCCAATGGCTCAAGCCCAACCGAGCCCGGCCGCGGAGCCGGAGACCCTCCTCGATCTCCTTGACGCAGCCATGCTCCGGTACGCGGACCGGCCGGCGGTCGGGCTGTGGCATGACGACGGCACGCGGACGACCTGGACCTACCGCGAGCTCGATCGGCGCAGAGGGCTCGCCGCATGGCGTCTCCGCCACGGGCTCGGGCTCCAGCCGGGCGATCGGATCCTGACGTGGTCGCCGTCGGCCCCGGAGCTGGCCGCAAGCTACCTCGGGGCGATGCGCGCGGGCCTGATCCTCGTGCCCCTCGATCTCCGGATGAGCACCGACGCGATCGCCGGCATCGTCGCGGCCGCGGAGCCGCGTCACCTCGTCCTGGGCACGGGTCGCGACGCGCCGGACCCAGCGGCCGCGGGCCTCGGCGATCTCCCGACGACCACAACTGACGCCCTCACCGCGGACCCCGGACCGGACTCCGACCCCGGACCGGACCCAGAGCCCGCGACCTTCCCGCCCGACTGGGAGTCCCAGCTCGACGCGTGGCCGCGACCCCGCCCGGAGGACGTCTGGGACCTGATCTACACGTCGGGCACCACCGGCCGCCCGAAGGGCGTCATGGTCGCCCACGACAATCTCCTCGCGTCGCTCGCGGCCATCGACCACGTCCTACCCCCGCTCGATCACCGGATCCTGTCGGTGCTACCCCTCAGCCACCTGTTCGAGCAGGCGATCGGCCTGATCTACGCACTCTCGGTCGGCGCCGACATCCTGTACGTCCGGAGCCGCAACCCGCGGATCCTGTTCGAGGCCCTGCGCAGCCACCGCGTCACGAGCATGATCCTCGTCCCCCAGGTCCTCGACCTGTTCTGGAGCGCGATCGAGCGCGAGGCCGAACGCTCGGGCCGCGCCCGCACCTTCGAGCGCCTCCGGCGGATCGCACGCCACCTCCCCTACCGGGCGCGGCGACTGATCTTCCGGAGCGTCCATCGCCGGCTCGGCGGCGGCCTCAGCCTGTTCGTCTCGTCCGGTGCGTTCCTGCCGCCGGCCCTCCAGCAGGCCTGGGAGGACCTCGGCGTCGTCGTCATCCAGGGCTATGGCAGCTCCGAGAACGGCTTCGGGACATGCACGACGCGCGAGGACCACGGGCTCGGGACGGTCGGCCGGCCGATGCCGCCGGTCGAGCTGCGGATCGCCGACGACGGCGAGGTCCTCTTTCACGGCCCGACCCTCTTCAAGGGTTATTGGCAGGACCCGGCCGCGACCGCGGCGGCGATCGATCCCGACGGCTGGTACCACACCGGCGACATCGGCCATCTCGACCGCGACGGACGGCTGATCCTCAGCGGCCGGACGAAGGACCGGATCGTCCTGCCGAACGGGTTCAAGGTCTACCCGGAAGACATCGAGAACGCGCTGCGCATCGCCGGGCTGCGCGATGCCGTGGCGGTCGAGACCGAGCCCGGCCGGATCGAGGCCGTCCTCCTGCGGGGATCGGCCAGAGGCGCGGGAACCGCGGACCCAAATGCGGACAAGACGGACCCGGTCGGGATGAAGTCCGCGATCGATGCGGCGGTCAAGGCCGCCAACGCCACCCTCGGGCCGAACCAGCGGGTCGCCGGCTGGCGCATCTGGCCCGACGAGGACTTCCCGCGGACGCACACGCTGAAGGTCCGACGGGATCCGATCCGCGCCTGGGCAAGCGCACGAGCCGAGCGCGCGCCCGGATCCGTCAACGCGGAACGCTGAACCCGACGCCGAGGCGGGCCAGCGCGTCGGCGACGTTGCCCGCGGTCGGGTCCGACGACGCGGTCGGCGACCAGGTGTACAGGACGAGCGTGGTGCCGACGGCCTGGAGGACGTGCTCCGCGTCCGGCGGGAACTGGACCCTGGCCGGCCCCGTTCCGAGGTAGCCCGCCTCCTCGTTGCCGGCGTTGACCGCCGATGCCGTGTCCGGGAACTCGTACACGACGACGAAGCCCGCATCGGGCTGGTCGGGGAGGACGACCTGGTAGACGACCCGCGGCGCATCCCGCAGCCGCGGCGACTCGGCGGGCCGATACGGCTGGTTCGCGTCGCCGAACTGGGCCCCGACACCGGCCGAC
>DATLVO010000209.1:0-7252 GCA_035577485.1 Verrucomicrobiia bacterium | reverse complement strand
GACTCCGCGAGGCGGATCGCGAGGGCGCCCTCGTCGTAGATCTGCTCGATCGCCTTGACCATCAGCTCGATGCAGAACCGGTCGTGAACGAGGTCGTGGCCGGCTCGCGCGATCGTGTCGGCGAAGCCGTGGTCGGTCAAGAGCCGGATGATCGCGGCCGCGAGGGCGACCGGGTTGTCGTGCTGGACGAGGAGCCCGGTGACGCCGTCCTCGACCATCTCCGGGATCCCGCCAACGTCGGACGCGACCACCGGCCGCGACAGCGCCATCGCCTCCAGGATCGAGAGACCCTGCGCCTCGCGCCAGGACGGCAGGACGGCAACGTCCAATGCCGCCGTCACCGCCGGGATGTCGTCGCGGCGGCCCGTGAACACGACCCGATGGGCGACCTTGTGGGCGGCCGCCCACTGCTCGAGGAAGTCGCGCCGGGACCCTTCCCCGACGATCAGCAGGTACGCGTCGGGGACCTTGCGGAGGACCCGCGGCCAGGCCTCGATCAGCGTCTGGTGACCCTTCTCGGGCTCCAGCCGCGCGACGACGCCAACGATCTGCGAGCCCGGCTCCATGCCGTACTCCTCGCGGAGCGTGCAGCACGGGTCCTGGTGGTCGTATCGCTCGAGGTCGACGCCGTTGTAGATCAGCCGGACCGGCGCGCCGGTCCGGTGCTCGTCGGCGATCTTCCGCTCGATCGACTTCGAGACCGCGATCAGCTGGTCCATCGACGGGGTCAGCTGGCGGATCAGCTCGCGGTCCTCGAACGAGCGAACCCGCGACGAGTGGACGGTCGAGACGACGTACGGCCGTCGATGACCGATCTCGGCGAGGGCGATCGCCGCCTTCGTCCCGACGACGTCGGCGCGGTACATGTGGGTGTGGATCACGTCCGGCCGGATCAGCGCGAGATGCATCGTGAGGGCGCGGGTCGCCTCGTCATCGTCGGGCTCGTCGATGACGGTGACGTCGAAGCCGGCCCGCTCGAGCTTGCGGACGGCACTCCCCGCCGACAGCGCGACGACCGATGCGTCGTAGCGTGTCCGGTCGAGGCGGCTGAGGAGCGAGAAGAGATGCTCCTGCGCTCCGCCGTTTGTGCCCGTCGCGAGGATCTCGACGACGCGGATGCGGGGCGGGCCCGGCATCGGGAAATGCTGGAGCGGCGCGAGGCACGGATCCCAGGACGCGGGCGGGCCCATCAGCGGCCCTCCGCCCGCGCATCGTCGGCGCGAGCACCATCCTGTCGCACCAGCAGCCGCTGGATCGGTTCGTCCGTCGAGCCCCACTCGTATTTGTACGGCTCGTCACCACGCAGGAAGTCGAACCGGCGCTTGCCGGTCTCGATCGCCAGTCGCATCAGCTCGGCGACCAGGACCACCCCGGGCGAGAGCTCCTTCGCCTCGGGATCGACGCCGGCGTTGTAGAACATCACGTTGTCGTCGGTCTCGACGTGGATCCCCGCGGCGATCCGCTTGCCGCCGACCGTCAGGAATGACAGGTGGATCGCGCCGTCCGGACCGGCCAGCTCGAAGAGTCGCCGGACGAACGTCCGCGACGCGTCGCCGCCGGGCGTGTGCGGGAACAGGCCGCGGTCGCCCCATTTCCGTTGGTGCATCTCGATGAAGCTCTCGAGCTCCGCCATCGGGTCGGCCGACCGCCGGAGCTCGACTTCGCCCGCGGCCTCGGCCCGGCGGATCTTCCGTCGGATCTCGTGCCGAGCCTTCTTGTCGAGAGTCGAGAGATAGCTCTCGAAGTCGACCCCGGCGGGCAGGTGGACCACCGGGCAGACGTCCTCGCGCTCGAGATTGAGGGTCCAGCCCTCGCCCATCTCCCGTCGGCCGAAGGCGTCGGCGAGGGCTTCCGCAGTCGGATCGCCACACCGGAGCCGGCGCAGGTCGATCACGTCCCAGTCGGTCGGATGCGACGGATCGTGCGTCGGCGCATCGCCTGCGAGATGCTCGGCGACGGCATCGGCGACCGCCGGCAGGTCCGCCGGCGCGGCGAGGATCGTGGCGTAGTCGGCGTGATACGAGGCGCCGAAGAAGATCGCCTTCGCGGTCGGGGGTACCGGCGTCAGCGGCACGCCGTCGCTGTGGCGGATCCGCGTCGCGGTCTCGGCGTCGGCCGGCTCGACCTCGTGGCGGTGCATGAGCGGGACGATCGCGACGACGTCACCGGCCTCGGCTCCCCCGGCGGTTCCGCCGGTCGCGGTCACCACCAGGGTCTGGTCGTGGGCCGACCCGTGATACGCATCCCACCAGGCCCGCTGGAAGACCCAGCCCGAGAAGGGCGTCGCCCACGGGTTGCGCGCGGCGAGCCTGTCCCACGTCGCGCGGGAGATGTCGCCGAAGGCGCGCCGTTCAATGCGGAGCGCCGCCGTCGCAGCGGGATCGGGAGGGGTGAGGGTCGAGGTCATGCCCGGGGAGCCCGGACAGGCAGGCTCCGCATCGGGAGCGTGGATGGTCACGATCCGAGGATAGCACCGGGCCCCTGGATTCGATTGCGCCGGCAACGGCTTGCCGCTCGCGGCCTCGCCGAGCATGCCTCTCAGTGCAGCGTCTGATCGATCAGCCGGCGGATCAGGAAGTACTCGGGCAGCGGTCGGTCGTCCGTGATCAGCGGCCCGTCGCCGACGTAGGCGTCGATCTCGCCGTCGCTCAGCCCCCGGAGCGAGTCGATCTGGCGCACCCAGCCGTCGACCGTGTGCTCGGGCGAGTCGTAGGCCGAGGAGATGTCGTCGAGGATCCCGGGGCGATTGAGGACCTCGGCGATCGTCGCGTCGTCGAACGCCATCGGTGCGTCCGAGCCCAGCATGTACACCCCGTAGCCGCCCGGACCCTTGACGAGCGTCACGTGGGCGAACACCGAGCGGAACGTACGGTAGTGGGCCTTGAGCTCGTACAACGTGGCGTCGCCGGTCGGAACCCACTGCATCATGATCCCGCCCGGGGTCAGGTGGTCGTGGCCGGCCCGGTAGTACTCGAGCGACGAGATCACCGACGCGCCCGAGCTGAAGATCGGCGGCGGTGGGTCGGTCACGATGATGTCGTAGCGATCGGTCGTGAGCTCGACGTGGTTCCGACCGTCGGTGATGACCACCCGTCCGTTCGGATCGGCGAAGACCTCGGGCGCGTCGGCGTAGAACCAGTGGAACATCTTCGGCACCGAGGGAACGAGCTCGACCGCCTCGGTCTTCAGCTGGGCGATCAGCGCCGCGCGGAACGCCGAGCCCATGCCGAACGCGACGGTGAGCGCGGTCTTCGAGTCGGGCCGGAGGATCAACGGCAGGATCGGCATCAGCTTTGCATCGACCGTCAGGAGCGTCATCGCCGTGCCGGTGACCCAGAGCTGGGGCGTGCCGGTGGCGCCGGCCTGCACGGACGCGATCTCGTCCTCGGCGCTGTCGAACAGGCGGGCGTGCGCGTCGTGGATCCGGGCCACGCTCGGGTCGACGATCGCGCCCGGCGTCAGGAGCCCCGCGACGATCATGCCCGCAACGACGAACGCGGCAATCGCGGCCGAGGTGCGGCGGACCGCGCCCAAGCCGAAGCGGGCGCGGCCGGTGGCGAGGAGCGCGATCGCGGTCCCGACGTTGATCAGGGCAAGGATCGCGACGGCCCGCGGCGAGCCGACGGCCGGGATCACGAAGAACGGGATCACGAAGGTCGCGACGATCGCGCCGGCCGTGTTGGCGGCGAGGAGCCGGCCGGCGTTCGCGGCGACGCGATCCGGGTCGTCGCCGAGGAGCGTCGACGACGCCGGGAACGTGAAGCCCATCACCGCGGTCGTCGGCAGGACGACGAACAGGACCGGCAGGAGGATCGCCATCGCCGATTCGAGGGCGTGGCGCGGATCGAGCGGCCCGGGCTGCGAGATGACGAGGACGAGGCCACCGATGGCGAGCGCGGCGACCACGACCTGGGCGACCGCGATCAGCAGCAGCGGCTGGTGGATCCAGCGACGGGTCAAGGCGAAGACCGCGGCCCCGCCGGCGATGCCGATGAGGAACGTCGCGAGGATCAGCGTGAAGACGTAGGTCGAGTTCCCGGTCCCCGACGACAGGAGCCGCGTCCACAGGACCTGGTAGCCGAGGGACGTGAGGCCCGAGACGAAGGCGAGCCCGAGGGCGAGCGTTGGGCGCCGCTCGGGTCGGGCGTGACGGGCGCGCGGGGGCGTAGGAGCGGCCGTCCCATCCGGTCCGTCGTCGGCGTCGGCCGGGAGGTCGCGGCTCAGGGCGAGCGCGGCCAGGCCGGCGATCCCGCTGCAGGCGGCGCCGACGACGAGCGTGCCGGTCAGCCCGAGCAGCTCGATCAGGACGAGGCCCGCGGCGAGCGTCCCGAGGATCGCCCCGACCGTGTTCGCCGCATACAGCCGGCCGAACGCGCTCGAGAGATGGCCCTGCCGGGTCAGCTGGCGGGTCAGGGTCGGCAGCGTCGCGCCCATGAGCACGGTCGCGGGCGCGAGGGCGAGGATCGCGAGGACGAACCGGATGAGCCCGAGAACGACCGGCTGGCCCTCGATGGAGGGGAAGATCCCCCGATACGCCTCGTGTAGCAGGCGGAAGGTCACCGGCGTGAGCAGGACGACGACGACGAGGACGAGCTCGATCGCGCCGTAGAGCCGGAGGGTGGATCGCACCCGATCGGCGAGTCGCCCGCCGACGAACGACCCGATCGCCATCCCGCCGAAGAAGCCGGTCAGGATCGTCGACACCGCCTGGGTCGTGTTCCCGAACACGAGCACGAGCTGGCGCGACCAGACGACCTCGTACATCAGCCCGGCGGCGCCGGACAGGATGAAGATCGCCAGGACGAGCTTCGGATGGCGCACGATTCCTCCGGGGCGGATTCGCGGGGACGCCGGGGAGTGTCCCACGGGAAGGCGGAACCGTGCCGACCGGACCGCTGTTCTCTTGCGCTCAGGATCCAGGGGCCTGGTATCGGACCGTCGGGCCGTGATCCGCTGCACTCAGGATCGTGGTGCCTGTAATCGGCCAAGTCCGTCGCAACGAGGACCCTGGTGCCTGGCAGACACGAACTGGGCCCGCAGCTGAGCGCGAGGACACCTTCACCGCGCTCCAAAACCGGATGTCGCAGGGATAAGGCGCCTGGATGCAACGGATCGCGGGACCGCCAGCCCGCAGGAGCCTGGTGCCCGACGGCCTGGACGTTGCACGCCCGCACCGGAGGTTGGCACGGTGCATCCCGGTGGGGTCACGACATCTCGACATCGCGAGCGAATCCGCGCACGATCACTGCTCCTGTCGCGCATGTGAGGCACTCGATGTCCGCTCGGACCGTGGCGCGGATTCCTCGCGCTCCAGTTGTGCTCGTTGCCACCGCAATCCTCCTGGCGGGCACACTCGGGATGGCCGTCCCCGCTTCCGCGGCAAGCCCGGGACCATCAGGATCGGCCCTGGCGCCGATCGGACAGGTCACACCGACCACGCTGCGCCCAGGCGTGCCGTCCACCAACCACGCCGTCCTCGCCCGACCCTTCCTCACCCTCGATCCGGGGGCGCTGCGAGCGGCAAAGCTGCGCGCTGCCGCGATCGCCTCCCGCGGTAACCGGGGACCGTCCGCCCCGACACGCACACCCCTCGCCGGGCTTTTCAACAACATCAACCGCTCGGGGCTGAGTCAGCCAACCGTCGCGCCACCAGACAGCACCGGCGCCATCGGCCCGAACAACTACGTCGAGATGGTCAACCAGGAAATCGGTGTCTACGACCGCAGCCTCAACTTGCTGAGCAGCACCGACAACGGGACGTTCACGGGGGCCGCCGGCGCCGCATCGGTCAGCGATCCGCAGGTCCAGTGGGACGGCCAGGCTGGCCGCTGGTTGTACGCGGCGCTCGGCGTGGCGACCGGAGCCAACATCCTGCTCTTCGGCTGGTCCAAGACCTCGGACCCGAGCGACCTCACGAACGGCTGGTGCCGATTCGGCATCGACCGAGCCAACATGCTCGACGACTACCCGAAGCTCGGGCACGACAACAACTTCCTCAGCATCGGAACGAACGTCTACAACGACAGCACCCTCACGTTCATCACCGCCAACATCTGGGCCATCCGGAAGCCGGCCGTCGGCGACACGAGCTGCTCGGTCGGGACCGCCAGTTACGTCGCCGATGCCACGCACGTTCTGCACAATGCCGACGGCTCCACGGCGTTCACGCCCGTCCCGGCGAACACCGCCGATGCGTCGGCGTTCGGCTACATCGTCGCGGCGCATTCGCCGGTCGATGGGATCGGTCCATCCGCGCCGAAGATCATGGTCTGGCACTGGGCCCTCGTCAGTGGCTTGCCGGCACTGATGCTCGATGGCGACGTCGCCGTCTCGACCTTCGCCATCCCCGCGCCCGTTCCGCAACCGGGCACGTCCGACACCCTCGACTCGCTGGACGCTCGCCTGACCCAGGCGGTCGCGGTCAACGACCCGGGCGCCGGCGGCGCCAAGGGGATCTGGACGCAGCACACCGTGGCAGGTCCCGGCGGGCGCTCCGTGGTCCGTTGGTACGAGATCCTCGGCGGAGCGCCGCCGGCGTTGCGACAGCAAGGCGACGTGGGGAGCCCCACCGACTTCGTCTTCAACGGCGCCATTTCGCCGTCGATCGGCGGAGATAGCGCCGCCGTCTTCTACAACCGCGCTGGAGCGTCGACGTTGGCGGTCATCGGAGCCCAGACGCGAAGCGCGTCGACGCCGCTCAGCAGCCTGGATGCGGGCGAGCTCGTCATCGGCCAATCCAGCGCCGCGGACCTGGACTTCACGTGCGGCTACACCAAGCCCACCGACCCGTGTCGCTGGGGCGACTACGCGGGCGCTTCGCCGGATCCGGCGAACGCCGGAGTGATCTGGGGAAGCAGCCAGCTGACCGGACCGTGCGTGATCTTCTGTGGCTTCTTCGCGCAGTGGCAGACGCAGAACTTCGCCGTGGTCGCTTCCACCTCGTCCTCACCGGTCCCGCCCGGGCCGCCGACGCTGAACACGCCGACTGCAGGCAACGCGTCGGTCGGCCTGAGCTGGTCCGCACCGTCCTCCAACGGCGGAGCGACGATCACCGACTACTCGGTCTACCGAGCCACGTCGTCGGGTGGCGAGACCTTCCTGGCGAACACCGGCGGCGCCCTGACCTACACCGATACCGCTGTCAGCAACGGGACGACCTACTTCTACAAGGTCGCCGCGATCAACAGCGCCGGCACCGGAGCGTTGTCGAACGAGGTGTCGGCCACGCCGACCGCGCCGCCACCGCCACCGG